>NHEP01000129.1 GCA_002171515.1 bacterium TMED88
AGCCACAACGGCGATCTCGTCGCGGCTGGGGCATGCCGACGAGCGAACAACTCTTCGTTCTTACTTGAGACCCTCGACACCCATGGACGATGAAGCTGCCGCATTGGCGGACACTCTGTTTTCTCGCGCTTCTGCGGACCAAAAAGCGGACTGGAACGAGAATCGGTCACGATAAACAAGCCTTATCAGTGACTTACGTATACGCGATCAAAATAGAGTTGATTAATTTCGTCGAGCAAGGTGTCCCGAAGAATGACGACCTGCCTTTCTTCTCGTGAGAAGTCGATCAAATCCGGGTTATAGACCCAGTCGCCCAATGCCCACCGCAAAACAATCGCTCCCTCAAAATCGCGGGATCGGCCTCGCGAGCGGTCATTCAAACGGTTGAGTTGGCCATACGTGAAATTTTCGTCGTAGTCGAAGGATGAATCGCGATCGTATCGCGCTCCAGCGCTCAGGGTGACTTCCGGCCACCACGCCCGCCGGTGGATACGGCGCCGAAGTTTTTGCCAATACTTCGGCTCTAGCCCCGCTCGCTCGAGCGCTCTGCGAGCAATCGCCCCAAGCTCGGGTTCACTCTCTTCTACTTCCAAACGATCGAAACCAGCCGGCCGCCGCCGCGATCGACCCCAAAGCCCGTCTCTCCCGGCCACAAAAAGATCATTCCCTTGCTGGGCCACCGCTCGCGTGGTCATTGACCCGAGCGGCATCCTCGCCCGCCTCCACCGAGACGGCCATTTTTCAGCCCAAACCAATCCGTCCGCCGAGGTGACCCAGATCTGGCCATCCGTCCTGAACAGTCGAGACATTTTAAAACCAGGCGGTAGATCGGGATCGACACGATCTTCTCGCCCCCGTTCCCCTGACCGATCCGACCCCGAAAGCAATATCAACTGGCGTTCAAAAACCAAGACCAACTGCCCACCGGCCGCGTCCCAGACGCCATCCACAGCGGCGAGCCCAATGGGCCAGCTGGACACCTCAACACGCTGTGGCGAGTGAACTCGAAACAAGCCTCCCTCTGCCTCGACAGCCACTCGGTAAAGATGATTTGCGAGAACAATCCAAACGTCAGCTTGCCAACGAAATTCTGACTCGCTGACAGAATGACCCGGCGCCACAGCAACCACCGGTCGCGTCGGAAGCTCCGACGTGAATCGCCGCCAGCCAGTCCGAGCATCAAAAAGCCAAACGCCCTGATCGGTGCCCACCAGGAGCAATTGATGAAGGCGAGCCAAGCGTCGGACTGCGCCCTTTCCTGCACCGCCGGTCGGTGTCCAACTTTGCCGCTGGCCTTTGGGACTAAATCGGAACAAGCCCTCAGTCGTACCGACCCAAAGATCGCCGTCCGTCATGAACACCATGTCCACGACTTCTCCGGGAACAGTCCGGCTGAATCGCTTGATCAGGGCGCCTTCGGCGAGCTCCCCGAGAACGAAAACCCCTCGCCCACCAATGGCCAATCGGGCACTCATCGGATCCCTCGCGACGAAAGTCACGGGGCCGGCAAAGTCGGCCCGCCTCAACCGCCAACGACTCTCGGGAACGTACTCAGGCACCGGACCAGAGAACGCCCGAACTTCCGATGTCGTGGCCATCTCCTCACGACTGACCGCTACTGCGAAGACTGGAGGCGGGAATCCAAGTAGGACAAGCAGGCAGATCGAACCATGAGGCCACAGGGCGTCAGGACGGCAAGCGGACAGAATGAGCAAAGCGGGCATGTCGCCCGAAAACGCAAACTCCATGCCGAATCGGTCATCCCCAGAAAGCCAACCGCGCCGCCATGAGCCGATCCGGGCTCCTTTCGGCTAGAGCCCTCGTTCACGGGAGGCCGCTTGACGCTCGCCTCCCCCTCCAGAAGACTCCCCGGTATGGGGAAAACAATCCGACTGCTTGTTGGGCGATCCGCTCTGTTCACCGCACTCTCGGTACTGCTCGCTGTGCCCCCTTCGCCTGCATGGGAAAGAGAGGGAGAGCAAGTGAGCGAGGGCGATCACCACTCGATGAACATGAACGAAAATCTCCAGCTGGAAGCCGCCGGGGAGACGGCCCGACAAAGGACCGAGCAGATGGTCGACGAGGGCCGCCGCGGACACCGCGAAAACGACGCTGAGTTCAGGGGCCCGCGCGAAGGGCTTCATGAAGCGACCGCGTACCCAGAGTACACGTCCTCGGCCACAGTCACCGAAGCCGATCTTCCGAGCGCGACTGACCCGAACAAGACCGAAAACGAAAACCCAAAAGAAGCGGATGAAGCATCCGAGACCCGGTCAAAGGACCAAGAGGCCGACATCCCGTGAGCTCTGACCAACGTCTGGAGGCGAAGGCCTCCGGCCCCGTCGTCGCCTTATGTGGTGGAGTCGGTGCGGCCCGCTTTCTTCGGGGCCTCGTTCGAGTCCTTCCCCCCGAACAGATCGTCGCCATCGTCAACACCGGGGACGACCGCGAATTTTACGGTGTCCACGTTTCCCCCGATGTGGATATTGTCGCGTACACCCTGGCGGGCTTGGTGAATACAGAAGTCGGTTATGGCCTTTCCGGCGATACCTTTCAACTGATTGAAACCTTGGCCGCCCTCGGCCACGAGACGTGGTTCCGGCTGGGAGACCGCGATTTCGCGCACTGCCTCGATCGCACTCTTCGACTCCGAGCGGGAGAAGGGCTGGCACAGATCACCAACGACCTGCGAAAAAAATTGGGCCTTGGGCTTCGCATCCTGCCGATGGCCGAGACGCCCTGCCCCACGATGGTTCGACTCGAAGACGGCCGAACGATGCACTTTGAGGAATATATGATTCGCGAGGGAGCGCCCGATGGGGTGGCCGCTGTAGAGCTCAATCACGCGGCTCAAGCAAAGCCCGCACCGGGTGTCATCGAAGCCATCCATTCGGCCCGCACGATCCTTTTTTGTCCCAGCAATCCTGTGGTCTCAGTCGGACCCATTCTGAGCGTCCCCGGTATCCGAGAGGCCGTGGCCCAGCGCCGCGGAAGAGCCGTCGCGGTCTCCCCGATCGTCGAGGGCGCCCCCATCAAGGGCCCCGCACGTCAACTTCTGAGAGGGGTCGGCATCGAGGTGTCCGCCCGGGGTGTTGCTCAGCACTACCGCACGCATCGGCTGCCGAGCGAGGCCTCCCGAAATGCGAACGCCACAGAACCTGTTGCCCTCATCGACGGTTTCGTGATCGACGAAAAAGATCGCGCCCAAGCGTCGGACATTGAGGGCTTCGGCCTTGAGGTCGCCGTGACGGATTCCATCATGACCGACGCGGAGGCCTCGGAACGTCTCGCCCGTGTCGCCCTTGAGTTGGCCAGCCGAAACCCATCATGAGTACAGCTGTCGTCCCCGTCAAGGAGCTCTCACGGAGTAAATCTCGACTTCTACCCCAGCTCTCCCGTGCAGAGCTTGAGGCCTTGGCACTCGCCATGGCGGAAGACGTCCTGTCAGCGCTTCTGGCCACTCCCGAAATCAATCGGGTGGCCGTTGCAACACCGGACGAACGGATCGCCAGAGCCGCTCGGAACCTAGGCGCAGAAGCCCTTCACGGTCCCGATACAGGGCTCAATGCCGCCATTGACGAATCAGTCTTCAAGCTCGGACTGAGTGAGGAAGCGCCGCTCTTGGTTGTTCTCGGCGACGTGGCCGGAGCGGAACCATCGGATTTCTCAAGACTCTTTACACGACTCAGTGCGCAACCGGCCGGCCCCGCCGCCGTCCTCGCCCCCTCTCGCGACGGGGGCACGTCGGCTCTTCTGCGACGTCCGGCGCAATGCATGCCGGCCTGCTTCGGGCCTCAAAGCGCAGCCCGCCATCGAGAGGCCGCCGCTGCCGCTGGGGTGCCCATTTGGATCGAAGAATGTGAATCTCTGGCACTCGACCTGGACCAAGTGGAAGACGTTGAGCGATTCGTCCAGACGAATTATTCAGGGCTCAGAACCCGAGCTCTTCTCGACCAGCTCGGCTGGTCCCCCCTCGATGAGGGCGAACCTCGGTAACCTTCGACCGACGCAATGGAGAAGCATCACCATGACCCCGGCCTCACGCACTCCGGCTCCGCTTCGTATTACGCCCATTCCCGGGATTCCCGCAATTTCCCCGCAAGACGATCTGGCTGCTGTGATTGACAAGGCCGCACAATCTGTTGACGTAGAACTCTCGGAAGGCGTACTCGTGGTTTGCCAGAAAATCATTTCAAAGGCCGAGGGGCGTTTGGTGGCGCTCGCCGACGTGGAGCCGAGCCCACGTGCCATCGAGATTGCTCGCGAAGACGAAAAGGATCCACGCCACGTCGAAGTCGTGCTTCGAGAGACCGTTCGAATCGTACGTCGAGGGCATCGCGTGATGATCTGCGAAACACGGCACGGTTTCGTTTGTGCCAACGCCGGCGTTGACCTTTCCAATGCCCCGGATGAAGAGGTCGCGGTCCTGCTGCCCGAGGACTCGGATGCCTCGGCACAAAGACTCCTGTCGGCGCTCATCGCCCGCGGCCATCGAGCACTCGGCGTCATCGTCAGCGATACCTTTGGTCGACCCTGGCGCGAAGCCCTGGTCGATCTTGCAATCGGCTCCGCAGGAATCAATCCTATTTTGGATGTACGCGGCGGGCGCGATTGGGTTGGACGTCCATTGGAAGTCACCACGATGGCGACGGTTGATCAACTCGCAGCCGCCGCAGGGCTCTTGATGATCAAGGACGCCGGGATCCCCGCGGTCTTTGTCGAAGGTCTCCCGGTTTCGGGCGACGGGGGTGTTCGGGATCTTCTCCGCGATCCGCAAAACGATCTCTTCCGCTAAGGCTCTGGCCTTCCACCTCTCAAATGACCTTCAAAACCCGGGGAAATCAGGATCCCCGGGGAATCCGTGCAGTCGGTCCCAGGGGCGACGCCCTGAAATCCAGCCAATCAACATTCCCTTTCTATTGGATTCAGGGTGCTTAAATCTTCCGCCCTCGCAGCGTAAAGCGAGAGCGAAGGAGCGAGCTCATGGATCGCCTGACTGAAAATGAAATGCATTCGGATTGTCATCTCAACGCCCTCCGCATGCCGCGGAACCGCATTACAGCCCATCTGTGTGGTGCGCTTTCGTGCCTTGCGACCCTTGGGCTGGTCGGAATCCCCGCCTCTGCGGCGGCGCTCGATGGTCGGCTCGCTTCCGGAAGAACACTCGTGATTCAACCGGCGAAACATATCAATGGCCCCGACCATGGCCATCATCGACCGGCGGCCGAGGCTGCGCCAACTTCTGGACTCAATCGGTGGGTGAAGAAGACCTTGGCCCGCGTGCCGCTGCGCCCGGTTCGAATCGGAGAGACCCCGCGTCGGCCCGATGATCCTGAGCCTGGCGTGGGCGTCGTCCTGCGGTTGCCGTTCTAGCTTCAGAGATGGTCGCGGAGGAGCCGCCAAAGCTCTGGAAGTCCTTCCTTGGACTGGGAAGAGGTGACCCGAATGGGTACTTCGCGACCCTCCATCTGCGAACGGAGCGCAGCCACTCTTTTCTTGCGCTGCATGGGCTTAAGCTTGTCCGCTTTCGTGATGGCCACCACAGCGGAAATCTTGCGCTGACTCAGCCAATCCAGCAAAAGGGTTTCGTCGTCGGAAAAATCTCTTCGGACATCCTGCAACAAAATCGCCGCCCTCAGCTGTTTGCGACCCTCCAAATATCCCTCAACGAGGCCCCGCCAGGCGTTTCTTTCTTGGCGAGACACTCGGGCAAATCCGTACCCAGGAAGATCGACCAACAGCAAAGGCTCTACATCGGTGGCCACTTCAAAGAAATGAATCATGCGGGTCTTGCCTGGGGTGCTGCTGGTGTGGGCCAAGTTCTTGCGACGGACCAAAGCATTCAACAGGCTCGACTTACCTACATTCGACCGGCCCAGAAAGGCGAACTCGGGCCAGTCGGTATCCGGCAGTTGAGACACTTTCGGACAAGACGTGAGGAGCCCCGCATTCTTCACTTTCATCCTTCCTCCTCCCTCTCCGACTTGCGCTGCGTGTCTGCCCGTAACTCGTTCAGAACGGGCTCGAGGCGACTGAGCGCCTCTTCGATCGCCTCCTCTTCCACCGCATAGCAAAAGCGAAGCATGCCCTCGGCCTCCGGACCGAAATCGATGCCCGGCGTGGTTCCCACCCGGGCTCGCTCAAGCAAGACTTCAGCGAGATCTCGGGAATCGGCGCCGAAAGAACGTGCATCCGCGAGCACATAAAAGGCGCCGTCCGGCACCCGCGGAACTCCAAAACCCAAACGACGCAAGCCGCCCACCAAGAGATCTCTTTTTCGCTGATAACCTAATCGCATTCTTTCTACGTCTGGCCCACCTTCCTTCAGTGCCGCGATTCCGGCATGCTGAACGAAGCGGTTGGCGGAGATGAAAAAATTCTGCTGCATCGTTTGCAAGGGACGCGTTGCCCAGTCCGGGACCACCGCCCAGCCGAGACGAAAACCCGTCATCGCGTAGCGCTTTGAAAATCCATCGAAGACAAACGTGTCGGCCTCCAGCTCCGAAGCAGAAGCGACCTTCCGATCGTCATACGTAAGCCCATCGTAGATCTCGTCTGAAAGAATGGGCAGGCCCCAATGGGCAAGACCTTCCAACGTCGCCCGGGTCTGGATCGCCCCCGTTGGATTGCACGGGGAGTTCACCAGAATGGCCCGCGTGCGCGGGCTCACCGCTTCAGCAATCCGATCGAGGTCGATCGCAAACCCGTTCTCTGCCTCTGTGGGAACGAATACGGGCACGCCGCCGCAAAAACGAATAAAATTTGGGTAGCAGGGATAAACTGGCGCCGGCACCACGACCTCATCCCCCGGATCGATGAGCAACGAAAATGCCAGTAACAGCGCCGGAGATGTTCCCGACGTCACAATGATCCTCTCGGGATCCACCCGAACGCCGAAGCGACCATCGTAATCCGCCGCAATGGCCTCGCGAAGCGACCTCAGACCCCGGCTATCCGAATACGCGGTTTCTCCCTCAGCGAGGGCCCTTGCCACCGCGTCGGACGCAGCCCGTGGGGGGGATTCGGCGGGCTCACCAATCTCAAGATGAACCACATCGATGCCCGCGTCCTCCATTCGAAACGCGCGTTCCATCACCTCCATCGCGAGGAACGGCCGGAGTTCTGAGGTTCGGTCGGCGAGATGACGTCGAGAAGGCGTTGCCATCGAGCGGGATTAGCCATGCCGAATGCAGCTGTCAAGACATGTCCTGCCGCAAGTGTCCGAAATACAAACACTTTTTACAAGCCTGGCGATTGACGCTCCACGGGCCCAGAGCTACCTTTTAAACAGAGCGGGGTTGGAAGGCGCGACCGCCGAGAGCCGGTGGGCTCCGGTCAATACGATCCTCTCAGATTCGCCCCGCACCGGTGTCAGCCATCGAAAACCGGGCCGGCCATCAAGGCGACCACCCAAGTCCCAGGTTGGTCAGGGGCCAACCCGATAAGGAGCAGGGAAGTAGGATGTCGAAAGGAACCCAAATCGCCATCGGAGCCAGCATTATCGCGATGCTGCTGGGATGGTTCGCCTGGACAAACCTACGGGAGGGCGTCGCCTTTCAATACTATAAGAACCTCGACGAATTTATGGTGCAAAGTGCCTCCCTTGAGGGCCGCCCGCTCAGGGTTCATGGCTACGTGGCGAACGAATCCATCTACCGAAATTTAGATGATAAGAATGTGCGGTTCTCTGTTCAAAACGATCCGCCTCACTCTGGACTGGCCGCCGGCCGCACGCTCGAAGTGCTTTTCCTCGGACTCGAGACACCCGATATGTTTAAGGATGGAGCCGAGGTCGTCATCGAGGGCCGCCTCCGAGACGAGGGAACCGAAACGATTTTTCTCGCCGACAATCTGATGGCGAAATGTCCCTCTAAGTTCCAAGCCGAGGGCCAAGCCATGGGATCCGGACCCGGCGGCGAGCTCAAACTCTGATTCACAGACGGATCATCAGCGTAGGTCCGATCTCATTCCGCTAGGAGTGGCCTTTCCTCTCCTGCCCTCGCGCCCGACCCAAGGAGGGGTCGACTATGCCCGAAATAGGATTGTATGCCCTGAGGCTCGGCCTAGCCGTGGCCGTACTCGGAATCGGGGCCGGCGTATACGCCGGAATTCAGAAGAAAAGCGACTGGGGCGGAGTGGCCGAGCGATCGGTGTACGCCCTTTTTGCCTTACTGGGCGTGGCCATGCTGGCTCTCTTTTACGCCCTTGGGACCAATGACTTCTCATTGGACTATGTGGCGAAACACTCGGCTCGATCCATGGAGTTGCGCTATCGGCTCGGCGCACTCTGGGGGGGGCAAGCTGGGTCTCTGCTGCTTTGGGCGTTCCTCCTCATGGCTGGCGGCACTGTGGGTGTCTTCACCAACCGACACAACAATCGCCTGCTGATTCCATGGGTCGCGGTTTCTCTCCTGGTGAACGCCGCATTCTTCCTTGTCCTGCTCAATTTCTTGACCAACCCATTTGATCGCCTGCCGCCGGGTGAAGTCCTTTCGGACGGTCAAGGCCTAAATCCTCTCCTTCAACACCCAGTCATGATGATTCACCCCATCATGCTGTATATCGGCTTTACTGGCTTTGCGACGCCTTTCGCTTTCGCCTTCGCGGCCCTGATCACCGGCGACCTCGGAACTTCATGGTTTCGGACGACGCGCCGCTTTAGCCTGTTGGCGTGGCTCGCCCTCGGCTCGGGCATTGTCCTCGGAGGTCGATGGGCTTACGAAGTGCTGGGATGGGGTGGATACTGGGCCTGGGACCCCGTTGAGAATGCCTCGCTCATGCCGTGGTTGGCGGCGACCGCCTACCTCCACTCGGTGATGATTCAAGAGAAGCGGGATATGTTGAAAACCTGGAATGTGGTTTTGGTCGGCTTGACCTACACCCTGTGTTTATTCGGCACTTTCCTCACGCGGAGCGGGATCGTTCAATCCGTCCATGCGTTTACCAATGACGGCTGGTACAAGCCTCTCTTTCTCAGTTACGTCCTCGTGATGGCGGTGAGCTTCTACACGGCCGTGTGGTTTCGTAGGGATCGGCTGGTCAGCCCCAACCGCCTAGAGTCGGTGGTTTCTCGAGAAGCCAGTTTCATTCTCAATAATTGGGTCTTCATGGTGCTGCTCGCGGTGGTTTTTGGTTTCACCCTACTGCCGGTCTTCTCGGAATCTCTGAGCGGTGAACGACTGACCCTCGGCCCACACTTCTTCAACATCGTAACGGCCCCACTGGCTTTGATCCTCATGTTCCTGACCGGCGTCGGCCCGCTCGTCGCGTGGCGCTCGGCCACACCCGCCAGCCTCAAGCGCCAGTTCAAGTGGCCGTCAATCGCGGGGCTCGTCGTGGGCGCCGGAATCACCTTTCTTTTCTGGGGGCGGGTCGGATATTGGGCCATTGGCTGTTGGGGTCTGGCCGCTTTCGTGATCGCGACGATCGTTCAGGAATATGGCCTCGCCATTCGGGCGCGTCGGCGTTCCCAGGGAGAATCCGTTATCGGAGCATTCCGCGCCTTGCTCCGAAAAAATCAGAGACGCTACGGCGGCTATATCGTCCACCTCGGAATCGTGGTCATGCTGCTCGGCATTTCAGGATCTGTTTTCAACTATGAAAGCCTCGAAAACGTTGAGCCGGGCGATTTCATCGAGGTGCAACGGGACTATCAAATCGAGTACCTGACTGCCCAACCCATCGAGAAACAACATTACGGGGGCGCCACCGCTCGCCTCGCTCTTTACCGGAACACCGAACCCGTCGCGATCATGGAGCCCGAAAAAAGAACCTATTGGCTTGAGCAACAGCCCTCTACGATTCCATCGATTTACTCAACGTGGATCGAAGACATCTATGTCATCCTCACCGCAATTGAAACCGACGGATCGGCCACTCTGAAGGTTTATCGGAACCCCCTTGTGAACTGGATCTGGGCCGGCGCCATCATCTTCGCGCTGGGCGGCGTCGCCATTCTCTGGCCCCACCCCGCCCGAACGGGCGCCTCGGAATGATGGCCCGCGCCTTCGCCCGGAGAAGAACGCGGCTGCTCGGGGGACTGGCTCTGGCCTCCCTGATCGCAACCAGTGGATGGGCCCAGAGCGGGGCCCAGGTGACCGGGCCGGGTGGGGGCGTGCCGGATCTGGCGCCGGGCGACGGGGTGGTCCGCGGCCGCATCGTATTGCCGGAAGGCGTGCGCACCGGTGCGGACCTCGAAATCATCCTCTATGCACTGCAAGCCAACGGGCAACCCGGGCTTCGAAGAGGTCAAGCCGACCCGTCCGGCTTCTTCTCCTTCGACAATGTTTCAAGCGACCCGAGCACGGTCTACCTACTCGGCACGCAGTATCAGGATGTCCCCTTTGGCCAGCGGGTCACCTTTTCAGAGGGTGAAAAAGTCGCGGAAGCGCTCCTGCCGCTTCGAGCAATTCGGAGTGATCCCGTTTCGATCCGCATCGACGAAACGACCTACAAATTGGATTGGGTGGGCAGTCAGCTTTTTGTACAAGCCTCCCATCAACTCCACCACGATCGGGACGACGTTTCTTTCATCCCGGAAGACCAACGATCCAACCGCCCCCCGCTCTTTAAGGCCAAGTTGCCCTCTGAATTCAGCGAATTCGTCAGCAGCCCTGGTGGTCTCGAGCAGGGGCTTGAGCAGCGCGGCGAGGACATCCTTTTCTGGGGGCCGATCTATCCTGGAGATCAAGAAATTCGATACGGATTTCTGATCGACACCGAGAGCCGCATGCCCAACCCGTCTGACATGACCCAGAATCTATCTCTCCGGTGGCCCCTGCCCGAAGGGGCCACTCAAGTGTTTCTGCTCACCCCTGCGACTGAGCCGACGCCGATTGGAGCAGGCATCGAAACGCTTCCTCTTCCGCGTGACCTTGAAGAACGGAGCTATTCGCAGAGCGCCCTGGGGCCAAGGGCACCCGGCGACTCCATCGAGTTTGTTCTCCCGATCCCCGCGGCCAGCGACGACCCAACCCGAATGAAGATCGCACGGGCCGACTACTGGCTCGAAGCCGATGATACGGCCATGCAGGTCAACGCCGAGTTTACGCTTTCGGTCAGCGGCGGTCTGCGGCTGCTCGCACGAAACGGCGAAGGCTTACTCCGTCTCCCGCTTCCTCAAGGCGCAGAATTTGCGGGCTTGTCGGGCAGCGCGGAGGCAGTGGGGCTCGGTCCTCACCCCGATGGTGGCCTCACGCTTCGAGGCCCGCTCCCTCCGGGCCAGACCACCCTGGGCGTTCGCTATCGCGTGCCGGTTCAAAGTGGACTCGCTCAACTGGATCTCGATTTTGACCGACCCGTCGATATTCTCAATGTATTGGTGGCCGACACCGGCGTCGTCGTCGAAAGCCCCCGGCTCCATAAACGAAGGCCCTTCAGGTCTGGGACCCGCGTTTACCTCCATCGGGAAGCCTATCAACTGAGAGCCGGCGAACCGGTGCCCATCGTGCTCATCCCCTTTGAACGTCAGGCCATGTCGCCCCGTCTCAGTGCCGTAGCGGGAGTCGGCTTGGCGATCGCCGCGGCGGCATGGCTGATCGTCCCCCTCCGCCGGAGACAAAAGTCCGGCCAACCCGCCGTCCCCTTGGTTTCGGAGTGGGCCATCGAGCGCGAAACCATTTATGAGAATCTTCGCGATCTCGAACACGACCACGAAACCGGAAAAATCGAAGAGGGAGACTATGAACGGATGCGGCACGACTTGAGAGCCGCAGCCATCGACCTGATGCGTCAAGAGCGTGACCAAAACGGGCATCAGGCTGCCGAGCCCTCCGCGCCGCAGACCTCGGCGACGGCTTCCTTCTGTACGCAATGCGGAACACGAATCGAGGCAGGCTGGCGCTTCTGCTCAAACTGCGGAACCCCCGTCTCGGAAGATGGCTCCTCCGAAGCCATATGAGCCTGTTTCAAGCGAAGGGGCTCGCAAAACGCTTCGGCGCTGTCGCTGCCTTGGACGGCGTTGACCTCAAATTCGATAGCGGCCAGATTCTCGCGGTCCTCGGACAAAACGGCGCGGGCAAGAGCACTCTGCTCCGGATCCTCGCGGGCTTGGCGCGTCCCACCGCGGGGACCATCAATTGGGGAGGGGGCGAATCGCAGCGGACCGGCGTTGGCTATCTCGGACACCAGACTATGCTGTACCCCGAACTCACGGCCCGGGAGAACCTCATCTTCGCCGGCCGGCTTCACGGCCTTCAAAACCCAGCCGAGAGAGCAGACGCTCTATTAGAAACAGAGGGACTGCTGACGGTCGGTCACCGACGAGCGGGCACTTTTTCTCGAGGCATGGCCCAGCGTCTCGCTCTAGCGCGTGCACGGATCCACGCCCCCAAGCTTCTCCTGCTCGATGAGCCCTATACCGGCCTCGACCAAGCCGCAACTCAGCGACTGACCCAGCGCTTTTCCAAGCTCAATGAAAATGGGCAGAGTCTCATTCTCGTTACGCATGATACCGGACAGGTCACGGCCCTCGCCCATCAGGCCATCATCCTCCGACGCGGACGCGTTGCGGCCCGACTGCAGGGCCCTTCGCTTGAGCGGAAGCAGCTTGAGGAGCAGTACTCAGAGATCCAGGAGACGGATTCGTGGGCGTGACCTGGGCGATTCTCTGGAAGGATTTGCTCGGGGAATGGCGATCTCGAGACCGAATGATTGCGATGCTGTTGTTTTGCTTCTTGATGGCCGTGGTGTTCTGGTTTGCTCTACCCGATCGCCATCCAGAGGAATGGAAAGAACTTCTGCCGGGCCTTCTGTGGACTGCCTACGTCTTTGCGTCACTCCTTGGACTGAACCGCTCGTTTGCCCTGGAGTTAGAGAACGATGCTCTGGCCGGGCTTGCCCTCACCCCAGGAAATCGCGGTTTCGTGTTTCTCGGAAAAGCCGCCGCCAGTTTTGTCCTGATCAGCGTCGTCGAGGCTCTGACCGCAGCCGCCTTCGGCCTTCTGTTTGGAGTCAATCTGATTGAGGTTTCTCTCGGCCTCGCCGGTGCAGTCGCCCTCGCCACGGTTGGCATCGCCAGCATCGGCACCCTGCTGGCCGCCATGGCGGTGCGTTCACGATTTCAGGAGCTCCTCCTGCCGATCTTGATGCTTCCGGCGCTGTTTCCCGTTCTCGCAGCGGCGGTGGACGCCTCACGGGCAACGATCAGCGGCCTGCCCCTGCCCTTCGAAGCGATCCAGCTGCTGATCGTTGTCGATGGGATCTATCTTGTCGTAGGCTTTCTGACCTTCGATTTTGTCCTGGACGAATAGGATTCCCAATGTCGAACTCGAAATCGCAGCGACAAACCCTGCCGTCCAACCCGGTGGAGCGAAATGTAAGTATGGCCATTCGCCCCTTGGGCGCACTGCTCATACTGCTCCTCGTCGCCTATGGCTGGGCGGTCTATTCCGCACCGATTGATCGAGTCCAGGGCGTGATCCAGAAAATCTTGTACGTCCACCCTCCCATGGCCTACGGCGCCTATCTGGGTTTTGTGGTGACGGGGATCGCCGGCGGACTCTACCTATGGCGCCGCGAAGAAGCCTGGGATCGACTCGCGGTCGCGGGGGCCGAGGTCGGCGTCCTATTCTGCACATTAATGATCGTGACAGGACCCATCTGGGCCAAGGGCACGTGGGGACGCTACTGGTCCTGGGATCCACGACTCACCGTGACCCTCTTGCTCTGGTTTGTCTACCTCGCCTATATGCTGCTTCGGAGCTTCAGCACCGGCGGCGAACGGACCGCCCGCTTCGCCGCGGTCTACGGAATTCTCGGCATTGTTTTAATCCCACTGAATTACTACATCATTGAAATTTTTAGCGGGCGCAGCATGCACCCGGAAAACTTGGAACGCGGCAGCCTCGGAGACGGGATGGGCTTTCCCTTCCTGATTGGAAATCTCACCCTCTTCGTCGTTTTTATCTATCTCTTACTGCTGCGTTGGCAGGTGGAGGCCCTTCGGGCGGACGAAGTCCAGCGCATCCAACAGGGGATTGGGGCCGAGGCCGGCTAAATCGATCAAAGTGAAGGAGGAAACCCACAGTGGGATACGTCATCGCTGCGTACGGCGTCACCGCGGTCACCCTTTTGCTCTACTTCATACGCCTGATCCGGGAGCGAAATCGGCTCTCCTCGCGCTCATGAGACTCTGAGCACCCGGAATACAACGGCGGTTGACAGAGCGGCCCTTCAAGCGTTATCAACCTAGGCCAACCGACTGATCCAGAGCCGATTCCCGTCGTTCGGATCGCCCGCCCCCCCACCAAAGTCAGGATCCCAAAAACTGATTGTAGGCGTCGACTTACGGCGAACCCCGAGCCAATCCTGGACTTTTCAGGGTGAGGTTTTGGGGATGTCATCATCTCTGAGCCTCCACCGAGCAGGCACCGCGGAATCCTCGACAAGGCGCAGCGGGCAGAAGACCGAGACAAAAAATGCGGAGTGGGCTGTCATAATGGAAGGCAAACGACTGGGTTCGGCAACAAACTCCGCCAACCCTCGACCTACACCCATACCAGGAATGCGCAAAAGGATTGCAACCACGACCGCCAAATCTCTGATCGAGCAAACAAGGCACCGAGCAAGAATTTTGATGGCACACCCCTTGCTTTGATACGAACCATCTCAACCCACCAAAATGGCTTAAAGAACGCCGAGGTCTCTGCCTCGGAATCCCCCCTAAACGATAACGGTCCGCGCATTACGTCGACGGGCTAGGAGGCGGTCCGGATCAGGATGGCCAGCATGAAACGCGGCGTCGGATATTGTGAAAACACGGATTGCGAGGACTACGCCAAAGGCGTGTTCCTCCTTAACCACGGGGATACGTTCTACTGCCCCCGCTGCCGACAGCTCGGCAAGGTCGAAAAAGAGCGCGGCTTCTACACGGGCAATTCGGATATCTTCAAAGAGGTCCGGGTTGAGTACAACTTTGATCCCATCAACAGCATCTATCGTGAGATCGCAATTGTTCGGGATGAAAGTCTCTGGGGCCGGAACAACGTCTACACCCTCCAGTCGCCATTGATCAAGACGGAGAAACGCGCCCTCAAGGTGGCGGAAGCCATTCTCGCCAACTTGAATCGATACCGAGGTCTACTCAACGGCGATGAGATCCCTCGAACGACGGAAATCATTCTGTCCTTCGACGACCCCTTTGATGATTTCTCTCGAAAGCTGAAGCAACTGTCGAAGGAATGGGAAGCCAGCGGACTCCGCGAACAAACCCGCTAGCCCCGCCCGCCTAAGCAATCCCCTCTTGCCCCGAAGTGGCCCCCCTATGGCCCTTCGGGGTTTTTGGTTCCGGCGCGAGGGGATCGATCAACCGCGGCGGGCAGAGCGAAGTCGCATTGTGACATCGATGCGGAGGCCCGCCCAGATCGCCGCAAGGCCCTGATGCTCTCGAATCATCACCGGAGAGCCCAGGTCCGATAGCGCATCTCGAATCGGCTCTCGGTACCAGGGAAACAGGGTGTCGGGCAACAGGCTCACCGCAAACCAGGCCAATTCGGGGGTTTCACGGCTGGGCCGCAGCGTACCAGTGGCCACGCGGCAGGCATAGACGCGGGCCGTGTGTGGCCGGAACCCTGTCCGCGTGTAGTCGCCTACGTGCCTTTCGATCGAGACCGTCAGACCCGTCTCCTCCCGGACCTCACGCACCAAAGTGGCCTCAATGGACTCATTGGGCTCTGGCGTGCCTCCGGGCAACTCCCAACCCTGCACGTCGCTTCGCACGGAAAGAAGCACCTCCCGCCGAGCTCCCTCTTCGCGCTCGATAAAGGCTTGGGCCACCACCAAGGGGCCCGGCTCACGCAGCCGGGGAGAGGCGAGACCCCACCAAGCCGTTCGCCCGTAGACGGCCATCGCTCGGCTGAACTGCCCCATCCAACTCACCACTCAATCGATGATCTTATTGACAGGCGTCTCAACAATCACTTGAGCCCCTGCTGCGGAAAGAGCAGGAATCAACTCGCGAACACGCTCCTCCTCGATGATCACGAACACATCCACCCAGTCTGGATCCGACAGAGTCGAAATCGTCGGCGAGGCACCCGGCAGCAACTCCAAAACAGCGTCGAGCTGGGATCGAGGCACATTCATTGACAAACCGACCCGGGTTGCCGCGGCGATTGCACCGTTGATCAGCATCAAAAGCCGATCCATTTTACTCCGCTTCCAATCGTTGGAAGCTGCTTCGTGGCTTGCAATAAACCGCGGGGTGCTCTCTTGAACAACATCGAGCACCTTCAAGTTATTTGCCCTTAAGCTTGAACCCGTTTCAGTCACGTCCACGATCGCATCCGCAAGAACGGGCGGCTTGACCTCCGTCGCGCCCCATGAAAATTCAATCTGAGCTTGAATCCCTTGGCGCTCCAGATACCGCTCAGTCAAACCGACGACCTCAGTAGCAATGCGCTGACCCGCCAAATCTTGCGGGGTTTCAAAGGGCGAACCCTCCTTCACCGCAAGAACCCAGCGTACGGGCACGTAGTTGGGCCAAGGCGCTCTCAAATCCGACAACTCCACGACATCCGCGCCACTTTCGATCACCCAGTCGACCCCAGTGATCCCGCAGTCCATGACGCCTTGGGCGACGTATCGAGCCATCTCTTGAGGGCGAATGAGAATGCATTCGATCTCTGAATCGTTGATCGTGGGATAATAGGACCGACTCTTCACGCGAATGTCATAGCCAGCCCGGGCAAAGAGCGACAAAGTTGTTTCTTGTAGGCTTCCTTTCGGGAGCGCCAGTCGCAGCTTTCGATCCTCGCTCATCGCCCATAGACCTCTGCCGGATCAAAAACTTGGACGCCGACATCGATGGCCTCACCCTCTTCGAGCTTACGAAAAAAGCAGCTCCGTCGGCCCGTGTGACAGGCCGCATCCCCGACCTGTTCGACGCCAATCACAACAGCGTCTCCGTCACAGTCGATATGCATGGACTTCACCTTTTGGACGTTTCCGCTCTCCTCACCCTTGTGCCAGAGCTTTTGGCGGCTCCGAGACCAATAAACCACCTCACCCAATTCGAGGGTTCGACGAAACGAATCCTCATTCATGTGCGCGACCATGAGGATTTCTCCCGAGTCGGCATCTTGAGCGATGGCCGTCACAAGACCACCCGATTTTTCAAAATCCAGCAATGAGACAAGATCCATAACGGCGTCGCTTTCCTAACTGAAGACAAGTCGGGGCCTAGGATGCGCTCAACCTGGGCCATTTCGATCACAATCGAGAGGACGAAGGGGTCGCGAACCCTACCCGCCCGAGGTGGCAGCCGCCAGCCGACCGTGTACCGCCTGCAGGTCCGCAAAGCGCTCCCCGGGGGCATAGCGCTTTGGCGGAGGGCCGCCCTTCGGCGCAGCCAGTTCCAAGATCTGGGCGACTCTCAGCCACTCGATGGCATTGCCGAATGTCGTCTCGTTTGCACTTTCGTCGTGGGTGGCCAGACCCAAAAGGCGAGCATGATCAAAGGCGGCCTGCGCCGCGGCCAATAATTCATCGTGAGGCGCAGGCCATTCAACTTGCAGACCGGCCCGACAAACCGCTTCGTAACACTCAAGAACACCCTGCGTCTGTGTGCCAAGGATCTCAAGAGGCGCCAGCCCCTTCGCGGTCAGCCGAATCCGGCCGCCCTCTTCCGAAATCAGCCACCCCCGAGACACCCACTCCTCGATTAACGAGGAAACCGCCTCGGGGCTTCGAGCGTTGGCCGGTACGAAATACTCCCCGTGCAGCAAATCTTGCCAACTTTCAAGGTCCTCCCCGATTCGCTGCAGGCTGCCATCCGCTTGAAGGCTCCGAGCGAGCAAGCTCGGCGTTGCCAAGTAATGGGCAATCGAGTTGCGATAGAGGTCGAGGGCGCGACGGCGGCTCTCCTCAAAATAAATAATCTCGCCGCGCGAATCAGTACTGGCTTGGACCAAATCACTTCGCAACATGAAAGCAATCGACTCCGAAAAGTCCCCACGATCTGCCCGCAAAGTGTCGGTCATCGACACCCCCTGCCACTCCAGAAAATCCACGAGTTCTTGGCTACGAGCCACCAACTCACTTCTCAGAAGACCTCGATGAGACGAGCCCAGAAGCACGGTCGACAAAATGGAGGTCGCGTGGGCCACGAAAGACCAGTTGAGACGTTCCACGATTCGATGTCCAAACGACTCGACAAACTCTCTTTTCTCCTCGCTGATCTGCGCCTCAAGGGCCGGGCCCTCGCCTTGCGCTTCGGAAGAAGATTCCACGCCGCCGGCATGGCGCACTTGAGATTCAAACCGTGACCGACGATCTCCCAGGGCTTCAGCCAGCGACAAGGGTGCACCAAAATTGACACGAACTGGACCGAACCTGCGACGTAAGACTTTACGTGCTCGAAGCAAGGCCCAAGTGCTCTCGGTCGTTTTCCTTCCCCCCTCGAGTTCATCCACCATCCCACCTTCTTCAACGAGGCGCTCATACGTAATGGCAATGGGTACAAAGAAAAGATCTCTTCGGGAGCTCTCTAAGAATGCATCGAGGTTCCAGGTCACCATCCCAAGGCGGGGGGAGAGCGTACGACCTGTTCGGGAGCGCCCGCCCTCGATGAAGAACTCTTGAGTGAAGCCTTCCCTTACGAGATAAGCCAGATAGGCCCGAAAGACTTCCTTATAAAGCGGATCATCAAAAGACCGCCGCAAATAAAAGGCACCGGCCATTCGAAAAATCAGACCAAACGGACCAAATCGCATGTTGTCGCGCGCTGCGATATGGGGAGGCACAAGGTAACTGTCATAAAAAAGCAGAGACACGATAATGAAATCGAGATACGAACGATGTGTCGGCACCAGAACCAAGGGGTGACGCTTGGCATACTCTGCCACCTCCTTTAAGCCACTCGTCTCGATGCCCGAAAAGAGTCTCCGCAACAAGGCGCCCGCGACCAAGCCCAAAAGCGCAAGGAGCGTCGAGTTCATGCGGGCAGCGATCTCGCGATGAATCTTCTCCACATCACGCTCAGCCTTCTGCATCGAACCCCGGCGCCGCTCCGCACGTTCCTTCATTGCGGCCTTGACTCCAGGGTCCGCCAGCATCTCACGCAGAACCCGAGTCGAAGACTGAAGCGTTGGGCCTTCGACAACTTTTTCCTCTCGATACAGATGGATCAAAATCGACCGCCGAATGGTCCGAGTGATCCGCGACTGACTCTGATCGCGATGCGTCGCCAAGTACGCTTGAATATCAATGGCTTCACCCACCTTGACGGACAAGCTGCGATAGTTGAGCAAAAAAGAGCCGACTTTCGCCAGATCAGACGGACGAGAGAGCGATCCATAGTCGAGGTTCAGAAAGCGGTTTCTTACCGGCCTCGGTCCCTTTCTCCAAAAGATCGAAAGCGGAATCACGAAAACTGACCTGCCTCCCGACCGGGCTTCGCGAATGACTTCTTCAAGCAGATCAAATTCGTCCTGCCGATGACGCATCCGCCAGATGCCCCTCCAGAAAGTCCGAAGCCTCTCTGTTCGAAGAAAGAGGAAAAAGGACTCACCGCTCCGCGTCAGGCGGCGGACGTACTGCTGGTCTTCTCCATGCTCGACTGCTCGGGAACGCCCTCGCCTGCGCGAGAAGCTTCGACGAAGGGTCGGCCAGATCGGACCATACCTTTCAAAGCGAAGGCCATTGGCGAAGCTGGAGAGCCGGATCTCATGCCGCCGAAAAAGCGCATTGAACAGGAGATAGTCGAGACGGCTGGAATAGCGCATCACGTAGACCATCGAGCCCCGGGATTCGAGCGAATGCATCCGCTCGACGGCAGCGGAATCGAGATCGAAGTGCCCGAAAAAACGGCGCGCAAACCATTTGAAGAAGAAATTGAAACGCGGCGTCATCGCCGAGCCGGGATCGGCCAAATCAGCGGAAGACTCTTCCGGAGCTCGGGGCGAATTTCCTCGGCGAAATCGCGCCGGTCCGGAACCTGAGGTTGACGAGTCATCAGCAGACACGCGGTGATCTTTACCATGGGCCCACTCGGCCGGCAATCCGGCGAACCCCAAGGCCAAGAAAACCGTGAATCCACCCCGCCCTCCCTAAAGTCTCTCGCTCGAGACGATTCCGGGAGGCCCAAATCCAGCGAGGGCCGATGGACTGCAGTCCATCGGCCCTCGGAAAGGCGCCGCGTTTACAGCGAGTCGGCCGATTAGCCTTCAGGGAGGAGAATCTCTCCGGGCTTCATGGCCTGTGCGATTTCTTCCGGCGACCAGAGCCCACCCTCTTCATCCTTCGTGATGCCCGTATGGGTCACGACCTTCATTTCGGCGATCCGGCCGCCGCCACAGTAGAAGGTGTTGCCCGTCATCTCTTGAGACAGGTCACTCGCCAAGAAGGTCAACAGAGGCGAGACCAGCCCGGGCGCCAGTCGCTTCTGCATTTCTTCGTTATCGAAACCAGGCAGATCTTCCGTCAATCGCGTCAAGGCGACCGGCGCCAAAATAAAGCAACGCACCCCATACTTCTTGCCTTCCAGCGCCAAGCAGCGGGTAAAGCCTGCAATTCCAGCTTTAGCGGCTCCGTAGTTACACTGACCGAAGTTGCCATTCAAACCCGAGGTAGAAGAAGTGTTGATAATCACCCCGCCGTGTCCTGACTCTTTCATGTAATTAAAAATCGGTCGCGTCACGCAGTAGGTCCCCTTCAGGTGAACCGTGATCACAGGATCCCAGAGATCTTCGGTCGTCTTCGAGAAAGACTTGTCACGAAGAATGCCGGCGTTGTTTACGAGCCCATCCACCCGACCAAAGGCATCCAACGCAGTCTGTAGGATCGCCTCACCACCCTCGACGGTCGCCACATTGTCATAGTTGGCCACGGCTTCACCGCCGAGTGCCTTGATTTCATCGACGACTTGGTCCGCCATCGCGCTTCCTGCGCCACTCCCGTCCCGGGATCCGCCCAAGTCGTTGATAACCAAAGCAGCACCCTCGTTGGCCATGTGGAGGGCATGCTCACGGCCGATTCCGCCTCCTGCCCCAGTGATGACAATTACTTTTCCGTCCAGCAAACCCATGCTTCTTTCTCCTTGGCGACATATTTTTGATAAAACTGACTACACCCCTCGCGCCGTTTTATGGCGGTAAGGCTCTCACGAAAATTCGAACTAGAACCCTAGCCGAGGCCGGGTCCGCGCCCAACGTGAGTCGATCAGCCGGGAACAGGAATCGGCCTTAGCTTTTTCCTTGAGGCCCTAGAAGGAATTCATGGGATCAGGCGAAGAGGATCGTCCGAAGCTCACAAAAGGGCTCGAAGCCCAAGCTGGCGTACAGCCCCCGCGCCGCTTCGTTGCCCTCGACCACCGCGAGCTGAACGTGTTCGGCCCCGGCGGCGAAGGCCTCCTCGATCATGCCCGCCATACCCGATCGGGCATAGCCAGCCCGACGATGGTCGGGCCAGCAATAAACCCCCTGAATCAGCCAACCTTCGGAGCGTCGAACGTCCGCGTAGCCCACAAATACGGGCTTCCCCTCCAAGGCAACGACCCGGGCCCGCGGCAATCGCCCTCGCACCCAGCGACGAAAGCCTTCCGGGTCGCCTCGAAACGGGTCAGGCCGCCCCTCCTCGCGCAGGCTCCCGCGAGCCGCCTCAACGAGTTCGGGGAGATCGCTCTCAACGGCTGGACGGAGAATCGCCGGCGGCGGCGGAGTCCATACCGGACTGACCGACACCGAGGCGGACCGCACCCAGCCCGTCTCGCCTCGATCAAGCAGCGCCTCTCGGCCGCGCAACCGAAGCTGGTGCCAGAGCTTCTCAACGCCGGACCGGGGGCTTTTGATGAGACCGGCCGAAGCAGAGCGGAGGATCGGGAGACAGGCCTCGAAGCTCGCCTCCGTCATCGCCCAATCGAGAATGATGCTGGGTCGCAAGCCCGCGACCCCTTCGATGACATCACCCCGCCGGACCACAATGCCTTGGGGCGGCATATCCCGAGACCCACGACGAGGAGACGCGATCGATTCCACTTGATCGATCAACAGAAGATTCTCTCGCGGATGGCGCAGCAAGTAGGCAAGGACCGACTCGCGGTCCTGAGCGAGGAGCGATTGGGCACGCAGCCCCTCTTCGCGAAGGGCAGCACTCACTCGGCGAGGACCGCCAACACCTGGCCTTCTTCCACAGTGTCCCCCTCGCTGACCCGGATTTCCAAGATTCGGCCCGGAATCGGCGCCTCCACCGGGATTTCCATTTTCATCGATTCGAGAATCAGCAGGACATCCTCTGCCTCCACCCCCTCATCAACGTTTTTTTCGACTTTAAAAACGCTGCCCGCGATCTCCGCCAGAACCTCGATCATTCTTGACCCTCTCGATTAGATTTCGCTCCAAAACCACCCGGGACTCAATCGCCCGGAGGAGGCGGCCCGTCACGATCTCAACATCATGCACCCCGGCGTCCCCCCAAGCAACTCCTCTAGAATCGGGCTGGATTCGCGGCCTCGGATCCGTCTTTGGGCGAGGGGCTGCTACCATGGGCCTGGGTGGGAGGATCCATTGCTCGAAACGGTCACTGAAGGCTTCAAGTCTGCAACAGAACGGCTCCGCGGCGTCCGCGAACTCAGCGACTCAAACATCGATGAGGCGCTAAGGGACGTTCGGCGGTCCCTCCTAGAAGCAGATGTTGATTTCCAGGTCGTCAAAAAATTCCTCGCGTCTGTCAAGGAACGTTGCCTGGGAGAACGTGTCGAGACCCGTATCCGGGGCGCCGACGGGTCCATGCAACGGGTCACCCCTGGGCAGCACTTCGTCAAGATTTGCCAAGACGAATTGACCGAGTTGATGGGCCCCGTCGACACGACCCTCGCCCGAGATCGCGGGGCCACATCGGTGATGCTCGCCGGGCTGCAAGGTGTTGGCAAGACCACCATTGCGGCGAAGCTCGCGCGACATCTCCAGAAACAGGGGCGAAAACCGCTTTTGGTTGCGGCCGACGTCTACCGCCCGGCTGCCATTGACCAGTTGCAGACCCTCGGCGCTTCCATCGACGTCCCGGTCCATGTGGGAGAGGAAGGCGAGGCACCTCCGTCTATCTGCGAATCGGCGTGGAAACGAGCGCGGCAGGATGGCCTCGATGCCATCATCTACGATACGGCCGGTCGACTGGCCCTCGACGACGCTCTCATGGAGGAGCTCGAACAGATTCGAAGTCGGGTCTCTCCGGCGAATACTCTCCTGGTTTGCGACTCCTTAATGGGGCGAGACGCCGTAAACGTGGCCCAATCGTTTGCGGAACGCATCGAAGTCGATGGCGTGGTCTTAACCAAGCTCGACGGTGATGCCCGAGGCGGCGCGGCCCTCGCGATCAAGGCCGTGACGGGCGTCCCCATTAAGTTCATCGGGACCGGTGAACAAGTTGACCGCATCGAGCCTTTTCGGCCTGAGGGCCTCGCCTCCCGAATCCTTGGCATGGGAGACATCGTTGGGCTCGTCCAAGACTTCGAGGAGGTGGTCGATGAAAAACAAGCCGAAGAGGACGCAGAGCGGATCCTCAAGGGTCAATTCACCCTCGATGATCTGCTGACTCAACTGAGAACCATTCAGAAGATGGGCCCGCTTCGAGAAGTTTTCTCCAAACTCCCCATGTTTGGAGGCATGGCGGACCAAGTCGACGAAGGCGAGCTGAAAAAAGTCGAATCGCTGATTCACTCGATGACACGCCAGGAACGCACCCGGCCCGATGTCATCGACAAGAGCCGAGCACAACGGATCGCCCGAGGAAGCGGACGCAAGCCCAAAGAAGTTCTCGATCTGGTCGCACGCTTCCGTCAAATGCGTGAGTTAATGGGAAACCTTGGCAAACCGGGCGGCCTGCTTTCCAAAATTCCAGGGATGGGCGGCGGCGGAGGCCTGGGAGATGGCCTTCCCGGACTCGGTGGGGCCGGACTCGACCCGGCCGCCCTCTTGGCGGGGGGAGGAGGGCTCGGGATGGGCTCCGCACCCCGCGTACGAGGCGCTGGTTCCGGCCAAGCCCGGAAGAGCAAGCGACAGCAAGCCCGAAAGGCGCGACAGAAAACCCGTGGCAACAACAAGAAGAAGAAAAAGAAGAAATAGATGCCCCCGGAGGAATGGAGAGACTTCGGGGCTCAGTTTTTTTGCCTGTTCGCCGATTCATGACTCCGTGAAGACCGCCTTCCATCAATTGGTTCGGACCCTTATCACGATGGGCTTGGCCCTCATCGCGGGTGCGGCGGTCTCAGCCGTCGAGGACGCCCCGGCTTCGGAACACTTTCCCGCGCCCCCCGGCCTCGAACCCGAAATCCAGTTCTGGACGCGCATTTACACCGAGGTCGACGGGCGGCAGGGCCTGCTGCACGATACGCGGGACCTCGGCGTCGTCTACGAACAAGTCGAGGTCCCGCGCAGCGCCTCTCCAAAAACCCGAGAGCGGCTGATCGAAGGGCACAAAGAAAAATACCGGGGCATTCTGCGGAAGCTGGGACGAGGCCAACGCAGCAAGCTGTCTTCCGACGAGGCCCGGGTTCTTGCTTTGTTTCCCACTGGGGTCCAGAATGAAACCCTCCGATCAGCCTCGCGTCGAATCCGCTTCCAACTCGGCCAAGCCGATCGATTCCGAGCCGGTCTGATCCGGTCCGGCGCATATGAGGATCACATCCAGTCGACCCTTGCCGAAATGGGTCTGCCGGCGGAAATTGCTGCCCTGCCCCACGTTGAGTCGTCTTATACGCCTCAAGCGTATTCAAGAATCGGCGCTGCAGGACTATGGCAATTCACGCGCTCCACCGGTCGGCGATTCATGAGGGTTGATCATGTCGTCGACGAAAGGCTCGACCCGTACCTCGCGACGGTGGCCGCTGCCCGCCTACTTGAGCAAAACCACCGAGTCACCGGCAGCTGGCCCCTCGCCATCACAGCTTACAACCACGGGGCCTCAGGCATGCGACGAGCTGTTCGAAAACTGGGTACGCGAGATATCGAACGGATCGTCCGAGAGTACAGGGGACGGACTTTTGGATTCGCATCTCGAAACTTCTACGTGGAGTTCATCGCCGCTTCTCGAATCGCGAGCTCCCCAGAACAACACTTTGGAACTTTTGTTCGGGACAGCCCCATCGACTATGAGGAAGGCGAGATGCCTTTTTACGGAACGCCCTCATCGATTGCCCAAGCCCTTAACATTCCGCTGGATACGCTTCGCGCGGCCAATCCGGCCCTTCGCCCCAGCGTGTGGCGCGGTGACAAACGAATTCCGCGAGGATTCAACCTCAAGGTGCCGCGCGCCGAGTTGAACCGCCCGATCCAGAAAGGACTCCAAGCCGTCCCCTCGGAGTCCCGCCATGCACGCCAAACCCGAGACGCCCACCACGTCATTCAGCGGGGGGAAACCCTATCCGGTATCGCACGCGCCTACGGGATTCGCGCCAGTGACCTGCAGGCTCTGAACGGGCTGCGCAACAGGCACCGCATCCGCGCGGGTCAAAAGCTGCGACTGCCCGCAGACCGGAGTCGATCTGCGTCAAACCAATCCGCTCGGCGAACAAAAAACACGCCCTCACCGCTACCCCCGTCCGGCCAATACACGATCGCGCGAGGCGACACCCTACAAGCCATCGCGCGCCGCTTCGACGTTACAGAAAAGCAGCTGCTCCGCCTGAATCGCCTCAAAAACCCAAACCGAATTCGACCGGGTCAAACTCTTCAGATCCGCGGTGGGGCAGCAGAGCGCAAGAGCCCTCGCGTCGTCGAAACGCCAATCGCGAAAGATCAAGAAAGCGCTCCGCCGGCTTCAATGGCAAAGTCCGAGTCGCCCATTCCTTCACCCCAAACGAGTGGGGAAAAAACAGCCGAGGGGGGCTTTGCTGAAGTGGCCGCCGAAGCCGGACAGCACTCAGCCACCGAAAGATCAGCTCTTCTCGCTGACCCCAACGACTACTCCGTCGGCCAAGATGGCACCATCGAAGTCCAAGCAATGGAAACCCTTGGGCACTATGCCGAATGGTTAGGCATCCGAGCCAGTCAGCTGCGAGCCATCAACCGGCTCAAATATGGACAACCCCTTCCCGTGCACAGTCGCCTTCGACTCGACTTTTCTCGGACCCGACCGCCGGAGTTTGAACGTCATCGCTTGGAATACCATCAAGGCATTCAAGAAGATTTCTTTTCCGAGTGGGAAATCTCCGGAACAGAATTCCATCACCTGGAAAGGGGCGACTCACTTTGGGTTCTGTCGCACAGGCGATTCAACGTTCCGCTCTGGCTCCTTCGTCAATACAATCCGGATGTCAACTTTGAATCCCCTCCTGAAGGGGCGCGCATTACAGTTCCGTTACTTAAAAAGAGAGACTGGATCGAGAGGGCTCGGGCGCCGAAGCCTAAGCAGCGAATGGGCAAGAACTCCCACACGACTTCCCGGGCCAGAGTCGGCTCTCAATGGGCCTGAAAAACTTCAAAATCAGGCAGCCTCAGCGCAGTCAGAGGTCCACCGTATACCGCACCGGTATCAATCCCAATACTGAAGGGCACATTCCACCTCACCTCCATATCCTCGCTCGGAGTGTGGCCGTAAATAATCGTGATCCCCAAAGAATGGGGACGCGAGGGGCTGGTTCGATTCCAAAGTAAGTGTTCCACCCTGCAATGGTGCAAAGCCGATTCAGCAGACGAGCGGTCGAGCTGCCTCGGATCGAGCCCCGCATGAACAAATAAATAGTCTGCCTCGGCGTGGTAAAGCTTGAGGCGTCGAAAAAACTCTTCATGCCGGTGTGGCAAACTAAAGCTGGACCGAGCCGAAATGGGCAGATCAAAAAACCCATATTCGGCAAGGGTCTTATCACCGCCATTGGAAAGCAGAGCACTGCCGCCGCAATAGGCCGGCCCCTCATAACCAAGAAAGTCCAACAGCATCGACTCATGATTTCCCAAGAGAAAGACGCAGGGATATTCCTGCTCCAACGCGATCAAACGATCGATGACAGCGCGTGATTCAGACCCTCGGTCGATATAATCGCCCAGGAAAACGAAACGATCTCCGTGAGTCAGCGGCAAAGAATCGAGAAGAACCTCGAGTCTTTCGAGTTCGCCATGGATATCGCCAATCGCGTAGAGCATCCTTCGTTTCGCCCCCTAGAACACATTTCGGAGCGTCAGCGCCTTGGCTAAAACTCGAAGGCGATTTCGTTATCGTCCAGCTGGAGGATTCTAATCCAGCTGGATTCCAGGCCCTTCGGTCGCCTCCCGAGCGGCAAGCTGACCACATGCCGCATCGATGTCAGCACCTCGGTTTCGGCGCAAAGTGACCCGAACGCCCGCCCGGTGAAGCTCGGCTGTAAAGGCGTCGCAGACGGCGCGGCTGGGCGGGCGCTGGGGCGCGTCCGCATGAGGATTCATGGGGATTACATTGAGCTTCGATGGAATCCCGTGGAGCAATGCGGGCAGCCGCCGGGCGTCCGAAATCGAGTCATTAATGCCCTCCATCAAGGTGTATTCGAAGAAGACGGGACGGCGGCGCCCGATCAAGGGTTCGTTTTTCAACGCTCCGAGAAGCACCTCAAGAGGAAAACGACGATTGAGCGGAACGAGAACGTCCCGCACAGAGTCCGTGGTCGCGTGGAGAGAAATCGCCAAATTGACTGGAGCCAACTCCAACAGCGGTCTGATACGGGGAACAATGCCTGAAGTTGAAACCGTCAATCTCCGGGGGGCCAGAGCCAAAATTTTGGGATGGGTCAATATTCGAATCGACTCGGAGACCGCAGGCCAATTCAGGAGGGGTTCACCCATCCCCATGTAGACCACATTAGTGAGCGATTCGTCTGGATCCAAAACGGACCGGGCCAAGAGCACCTGTTCAACAATTTCGGAAGCCCGAAGATTTCGCGTCAACCCCATGGCTCCGGTCGCGCAGAATGAACATGCCAAGGGGCAGCCGACCTGTGTCGATACGCAGAGCGTATTGCGCCGCTCTTCGGGAATCATCACGGCTTCAATCGTAGAGCCATCCCGGGTCCGCAGGGCCAACTTGCGGGTTCCGTCCCTCGACTTCTGGACGGCCTTCAAAGTCAGTGCATTGATCTCCCAATCGCGGACCAGCCGGTCTCGCATCTCTGCGGGAAGATCCGTCATTAAGCTGGCGTCCCCCACACCCCGCGTATAAATCCATTGAAGTACTTGATCCGCTCGATATGCGGACCAGCCTTCCTGCTGAAATCGATCTCGCAATGCGTCATAACCGAAATCTTTCAGATTCGGCCGATCGTTCAGATCCATTTGAGTCATCGATTCGTGTGCGCTCATGGAGAGATCCTATGAATCACTTCGGATCGACGCCGATACTCGAAAAAATGAAGAGGTCGGCCCGCCGCCCGCCACTCTTCTTCGTAGCCGGTATGCATTCGACCCGGGACCTCTGGCAACCAAGAGTGCGAAGGGTGCCCCGAAGTGAGCTCCGTCTCTTCTTTGAGAGCTATGGCGATCTGTTCTGCATAGGGAACATCGTCGGTGGCGACATGAAGCTGGCCTCCCCACTTCATACACTGGGTGAGCTCCGAGACAAAGGCCGGCTGAATCAGGCGCCGGCCTTCATGGCGAGCTTTGGGCCAAGGGTCAGAAAAATTGATCCAGACTTCATCCAAACTTTCCGCGGGCAGGAGGTCGCGAACAACATTTTCAGCTCGGGCCTCAAGGAGGCGGACATTCGTCAATCCCGCCCGCGCCAATTTACGCGCCAATTTCAGGACACGTTTAAAGGAGACCTCGACGCCCAGAAATGCAGTTCCGGGAAAACGTGCTGCCAGGTCAAGCAAGAACTCCCCTCGACCAAATCCAATCTCAAGCACCACTTCGAACGGCGGCTCAAGCGTCTGGGCAAAGAGCGATTCGATGCTCCTCGCCCCCCCTTTTTTCGCCTCGGCAACCGGCCCGGAGAAATCCAGGGCCTCAGGCGAGGCCGCTTCGAAAAAATCGAGCGCACTCAATCGCCAGTCATCACCAGGAATGTCGTATTTGAGGGAGCGCCCCATCGTGATCCTCAGCTCGACCTGCCGGTCTCGAGTCGATCAATCCTACTTCGTCCAGTCGCTTCCGCTTTAGGAGACTCTCGATCCCCTAGCCCAGCCTGACAACAGCGGCGAGATCCATCTGGGCAAGACAGACGGACGAGGAAGCGTGAGAACGGGGTAGTGCTCATCATTGGCCAAACCCGCACGACCAGCCAAATCCTGGAGAGCCTCCAATGGCCCCCCCAAGTCATCGACCAAGCCCAAATCGAGAGCACGACGTCCGCTCCAAACTCGGCCCTGAGCCACGGCTTCGACCGACTTGCGGTCGAGGGGCCGACCCCGTGTCACCCGATCGAGGAATATATCGTAGATCGCCTCCATTTCGCGTCGAACCGCCATCCTTTCATCGGGCGAGTAACCGCGCGCCTCGGAGAAAAGCCCAGCCCGAGCCCCACGACGCACGCCGTCTCGAGCCACTCCCAGCTTCTCGTAGAGCTCCCCGAGATTCATTTTTCCGCCGACCACGCCAATCGAACCAGTCAAAGTGGTGCCCTCGGCAAAGATCGCATCAGCTGCCGCCGCCATGTAGTAACCGCCTGAGGCCACGACATCGCCCATAGAGACTACAACCGGCTTTTCGCGTCGGGTTCTCTCGATCGCGCGATGAATCAAATCGGACGCCAACGCATCCCCACCCGGACTGTCGATCCGCAGCAAAACCCCTCGCACTGATGCGTCGGTTCGGAGCGCCTCGAGCAGCTGGGTCGCGCCCAATTCGGAGATTCCGCGCCCCGATGCCCCTCTGGAAATCTGCCCAGCCGCGGCCCACTGTACGAGTCGAGCCGGCGCCCGGAAGCCTCGCTTTCCGTGACCTCGAAAAACCCAAGCCTTGAAATAAAGCGAGGCGTCAACCCGTTGAGCACGGCGGGCCATCCGGCTCTGGCCCGAACTTTTCAAGGTCTCTTCTTGGAGGCGCTCATCCAATTCATCCGCATAGGCGATGCCATCGATCAGACCGGCTTCGAGAGCGAGACGGGCGGGATAGGGTCCTTGATCGATCCGGTCTCTCACTTCGTTGTGCGAAAGCCCTCTGCCTGAGGCGATGGCTTGGACACATTCATCAAAAACGTCACCCTGCCATAAATCGATCTGCTCGCGTTCGGTCTCCGACATCCCTTGCCGTGTGAACGTCTCGCCTGCGCTCTTGTAGCGCCCTACGTGAACGATTTCGGGCCGAATGCCAAGCTGGTCAAGTAGACCTTTGAGGAAAAAACGTTCGATCGACAACCCAATAAGCTGCAGTTCAGCACTTTCGGGCATCCAAAGCGTATCCGCCTGAGCCACCATGGCGTACTCTTCAATGGACAGTTCTTTGGCCCAAACGACCACGCGCCGACCAGAACCCCGCCACCGGGCCACCATTCGCGCCAAAGCTGCCGTTTGGCCAAAGCTGCCGAGTCGCCCCGTCAACCGCAAGATCAAACCGTCGAAGCGAGGGTCTGAGGATCCAGCCTCAAGCGTCCTGAGGAGGTCCAAGAAGCCGAGCACCCTGCCCTCGGGGCCGGAGGTTTCGTACTCAGCAAAAGGACCGTCGACAAGAACGTCGAGCCAACAGCCCGATCGGCTTTGGACCGCACGGCGCGCTCGAATTCTCGGAATGGTTCCCCAGCCCCGCCAGGCGTGGGTTCGCCTACCCATTGCGTCGCGTTCTTTTCTGACTGATGTAATCGACCATCAAAAATGACGAAAGCTGGTGAGGATGAGTGTAAAAAGCTCGTCCCTTATTGATTTGGGTCATTCGCTCGACAAAGCCCACCAGCTCTGGCGCATCATCGAGCATGAAGGTGTTGATCGTGATGCCCTTCTGGGTCAACCGCTTAACCGTCTTTAAAGTTTCGGCCACCGCGTGCGGCGAGACGCCCCCCATTCCCATCGGCCATTCCACTCGAAGCTGTCCCGCATCGAAGTACGCGGTGGGCTGACCGTCGGTGATCACCAGAATCTGAGGCGTTGCGCTCCGGTGACGCCGAATGAGTTGCTCCGCCAGAATGAGTCCCTCTTGGAGATTCGTAAAAGGATCTCCCATATCCCAGCATACCTCGGGAAGCTCCCGAATCGATAATTCCCGAGCGCGGGTTGAGAAGCCAACAATCGAGAAGTGATCCCGCGGATAACGAGTCCGGATCAGCTGGTCCATCGCCATCGCGACGCGTTTCGCGGCGGGAAATCGGTCTGCCCACGACATGGACCAGCTCATATCCAACAGTAAGATCGTGGTCGCCTGGGTGGCAAAATCGAGCTCACGCACCTCAAAATCTTCCACTTGCAACTGAAGGCCTCGAGTTCGCGGCTCGGCCCCCTCAGCCTCTCTCCGCTTGACCCCATTGAGCACCGTCTTGACGACATCAAGATCCAAGGGATCACCAAACTGCCAAGGTCGAGTCTCATCGGGCCTGGGAAGGCCGGCACCAAACCCGGGCGTGTCATGCTCCCCCGAAAGGCTTTTCCGAAGAGCACCATATACGTCGGCCAACGCCGAAGCACCGATTTTTCGGATCGCTTTGGGCGTCAGTCCGCCATCTCGCAGAAAACCGGCTTCGGCCATCCGCTGCTCAAGGTCACGAAGCAAGACGAAAGACTGGGCGGCTGGGTCTCCGAGCATTTCCCGCAGATCATCGGGAGAAATCGACTGCAAATCTCCACTCTGAAGATCGGCCATCATTTTCTGAAGGCCCTCAACCTGACCTCGAATCTGCTGCGCCGTCTCATAATCGGCGTTTTCCGGCCCCTGAAATTGCTGACCCTCCCGGCCCAAAAAGGACTCGAGCTCGCGCATTCGCTCCAGCTCTTGGCGAAGGGATTCGAAATCTTCTCCCGCCTCTTCATCCTCAAAGACGTAGTCTTCGAAAGCGGCAATGGACTCGGAAACGCCTTGGACTTCACGATGCCGCCGTCTCAAAAAATCGTTCATGCGAGCCGATTCATGACCATGAGACCCCTCAAGTCGGACTTGCTCTCGCGCGAGAATCGACTCCAACCTCTCACGCCATTCCGACATCGACTCGGCCAAATTCCACTGCTGCTGAAGATTCCGAATTTGGTCTCGCAGCTCGCCCAACAACTCCTCAAGACCCATCACGCGCATATCGAGACCGCCGAGCTGAAAACCAGCGCGCCTCATCCATTCAAGGGCATCAGCCGCACTCATCCCTTCCATCATGAGATCCGACAACGCCTCAAGCGCTCGATCCGGATCGATCGAGAACTCATCTTGAGTGCCGTCCCAACGACTGTATCGATAGAGTTTCATTGATCTCCGCGCGCCTTAGTCCAAGGTCAATCGACTTGGTAACGGGCTCGCCCCTCTCGCATATTCTTATTGAGATGATTCGCCAAATGGAGCCCCTCTAAGATAAACTCGATCGCTGACGCTAAGCCTGCAGGTGAATCGCTGCCGGACAGCGCGACGGCAGCTTCCCGAAGGCCGGCGATCTCATCGAGTCCCTCGAGATAATCGACCGCCGCGAGATCCGCACCAATTTCCACCTGCCAGCCAGAATCGAAGGCTTCGACCACGGAAGTCAGCGTTTCGCCGAGCGATCTTTCTTCAAAGACACGATGCGAAGCTCGCCTAAGCAAGCCCTGCAAGAGTTCTTCATCGCTCATCTCTGCGCCCGCATACTCAAGTTCCACTTTCCCTGTCGTGGAGGAAGCCAGCGCTTCAAGGTCCGACACCCGCGGCACGGCTTCGCCCTCCCGGTGACGCAGAGCGCGGCGTACGGAATTGGCCACCATCGTTTCGTAGTTCGCAATGGTCATCCGGACGGAGACACCGGAAGCTTGGCAAACATCAGGACTGTTGCGCGCCTGAAAAGTCACCTCCCCAACAATCTCCGACATGTAATCCGGCACGCGGACATGAATTCCCTCGACCTGGGGGAGTTCAACCTCTGATTCAACAATCGACAGCTCAGTCGCGCGCTCGGATGGGTAGTGGGTGCGGATCTGTGCTGCGTAGCGATCCTTCAGCGGCGTAATGATGCGGCCACGACTGGTGTAGTCCTCGGGATTGGCGCTCGCCACGACGAGAACATCCAAGGGCAACCTGACATTGTGCCCCTTGATCTGTACGTCTCGCTCTTCCATGACATTAAAGAGCCCCACCTGAACTTTTTCAGTGAGATCAGGCAACTCGTTGATACAGAAAAGGCCGCGATGACTCCGGGGCAGCATGCCGAAATGAATTGTGTACTCGTCTGAGAGATGGCGTCCCTCTGCCACTTTGATGGGATCTACATCTCCGATCAAGTCGGCGATCGAAACGTCTGGAGTGGCCAGTTTTTCGCTGTACCGATCCGACCGATGGAGCCACTGGATTTCCGTCTTCTCGCCATACTGAGCGACGACTTCTCGCGCTTGGATCGAAATCGGCGTCTCAGGATCATCCCGAACTTCACTCCCCGCCACATAGGGGATCCACTCATCGAGCAAGCCAGTCAGGGCACGAATCATTCTGGATTTCGCCTGCCCTCGCTCTCCCAGAAAGATCATGTCGTGGCCACAGAGCAATGCGTTTTCAACCGCCGGCACGACCGTGTTCTCATAGCCCTGAATGCCTTTGAAGAGAGGGCGCCTCTCCCGCAAATGGACTAATAAATTTTCGCGCAATTCCTCACGCAGGGTCCGCGGTTGATATCCAGACGCACGCAACTCAGCCAAGGTGCGCGGAGCAGGGGGTGAACTTCGCATAACTTCCTCTCAGACGTTTCGGGGGGGGGAGGCTCAAGCATGGCGCAGACGGCGACATGTGCCATCTGCCTCCCGACACCTGGGGAGTCCGCAGCGCGAGGGATCAGGCGCGAATCAACTGATCTCGGGCAATTGGCGGACACTCTGCTTGCGCAAGGACTCAACCACGTGCCGAATCACCAAAAGCGTCGACCCTTCAAGGGTAATGTTGTCAACAATCGGGGTCTGATATCGGTCCGCAAGCTCCAACAACCACTCCTGAATCGCGAGAATTTCGTTCATCCTCTCCACATAGCGAGCAGCTTGCCGATGCTTCTGATGCCTTGCACGCAACTCGAAATGCCCGCGGAAAGCCTCCTCGTCCAAACGGGCGACCAGCAAAAAATAGATATGGGCGCTGTCTTGATAAGCATCCAAATCAATCAGGCCAGGAACCAGGGAAACGCCATCCAGAACGAGGCTTGTATTTTCCTCAATCGCACGCTCAACGATCGCTCGCGCCCCCACTGAGACCGCGCGGGACTGATCCATAAAACCCTCAACCAGCGCTTCGTCTTTCTCCCCGGACACCATTGCGCCGCGGTGGGCATTAAACGATGAGGCATGCAAGGCCGGCATCAATTCCGAGGAGAGCGTCAAGCGCATCACGTTTCGGATCGAATCCGTGCTGAGCACCCTCCGAATGCCCAAGCGCTGCGCGACAGCCAGAGCCAGCGAAGTCTTCCCTACCCCGGCCGCTCCGCCGAGCAGTAGAATCACAGGTTTATCAGGCTCTTCGAACTCTCTCCAGACCAGATAGCGCTCAGCCGTACGTCCACCAAAACGATGAGCAAGCTGCTGGTAGGCACGACTGCGAATCTCTTCCCGGGTGACCGAGGCCAGGCCATCTGAAATCAAGCCCGCCTCAATTTCCTTGGCCACCTCAAAGGCCACATCGGGCTCGATGGAGGCCGCGAGCAGAGACTGAGAGAGAGTGCCCTTGGAAAAAGAAGCCAGGCCCCTTCCATTCTGGACGTCGACGGTGATCGGGACCGGAATCGGCGGCTGGTGCTCGTATTCATCTCCGAGGCGCTCGCTCACCATCTGGCTGATTTCCGAGCGCTTGACGGTCCCCCGCCCCCGAATGTGGTCGGCCACGTCATTGGCCGTTTCATATGCGGTTTCGAAGCTGACCCCACGGGCCATCAACGAATGCACCATAATCCCGCGCATATAGGGGCGCGCAACGCCACTCTCCTCGAGAACCAGGACGCGTTTGCTGCCCTTCCTGCCCCGCCGAGGCTCTATTTCCCCCGGCTCTTCAACTGAACTTTGAGATTTTTCCGTCATGATCTCGCTGGGTGATCGATTTCTGGGACGACCGGCCCATCCGGCCGATACAGCGACCCGGTGCTCCCGGAGGCGATTCTGCCCCCCGGGTAATATGCCACACCCCAGGCCCACCCGAAAGCTCGGCGAGCGAAGCGGCGGCACTCCCTCAGCGCGTCAGAGAGGGCCAAATGGGTTCGGCGCAGGCGAACCTGAACATTTTCTCTAGAATTGGGTTGACTTTAGGAGCGCTTCGTCATTACTTGAAGTCTGTCGGATCGTTCATCTTCACCAAGAATGTCCATTCGATCGTGGGACCTGACCCGAAAGAGTTCCGGATGACCGCAGGATGCAGTTGGACTCCGGACTCCGGGGCACTGTTTCCGCCTCATACGACTCTTAGCCGAGAATCTGGATCCAAGTGGGCTCGAGGAGGTACAGCGTGCAAACGTCATCGAATATTCAGCCTTCCGCTGCGAGAAGGTCCGCCGTCACATCGGCGCGGTCCGCTCGAAATGTCTATCGAACAAAAGACGTCGTCGAGCTCCTCGGAATTTCGCGCCGACAGCTCCAGTACTGGTCCCAAACAGATCTTGTGACCCCTTCGGAAAAAACGCCCGGAGGCCACCACCGATACACGTTTGAAGACCTCGTCGCGCTGAAAGCAGCGAAGCGGCTGATCGACTCGGGCGTTTCGGTTCAACGGATTCGCACCAGCATCCAAGCGCTGCGAAGCATGCTGCCAAACATCAGCCGCCCACTGTCCGCGCTCACGCTCGTCGCCACGGGAGATGTGGTTCTGGTTCTACACGACGGAGCCGCCTTCGAAGCGATCAGCGGCCAAGAATGGGTATTCGAGGTCGCTCGTTTTGATCGCGAATTGGCCGATTGGCGAGCCCGCAACGGCAGCTCTCAAAAAGCAAGCCCGCCAGGAGAAGTCGCACAGGACGCCACGGCCCTCGCTCGAAGAGCTTAACCTCACACCGGGTTCTGCCGGACAGAACGGCAACGAGGAGCGAATCGAAAGGGAATCAGCCGGAGGAAAGCAAAAGGTCAGGCGAAACGCGCCGGAGGGAGCGCGCGGGGCGATCTGAATGGACATGAATCTGCTCGTTCGGGGGGACGCGCCATGGGGGGGGATTCAAGCAACACCCGAGAAGGAAGCGTCGCGACCGGTCGCGGCGGCGCCCGAGTTCTCAGCGTAGTCAACCAAAAAGGGGGCTGCGGAAAAACGACCACGACCGTTAACTTGGCCGGCGCACTCTCCGTTGAAGGCGCACGAGTCCTTGTCATCGACATTGATCCCCAAGCCCATGCCACGCTGGCCCTGGGAATTGACCCAGACGAACTCAGCGAGAGCCTCCTTGAGCTCCTGAGCGACCCCCATGGCCCGAAGGATCTCCAACAGATCTTGATTCAAGCTTCTTCGGGCATCGATCTCGCGCCCGCGAGCTTGGCCCTGTCCGCCTTGGAGCACGGCGTTTCTTTCAAACAAACGACCGCCCGCACAGGTCGCTTAAAATCTCTGATCGATTCGCTCCCGCACCTGTACGATTTTGTCCTCGTCGACTGTCCTCCCGCATTGAACCTTCTCACCCTGAACGCCCTTCGCGCCTCGACGGACGTAATCGTGCCCCTCGAAGCGAGTTTCTTCGCGGTGGATGGGGTTCAAAAACTCCTTGAGGCCATCGGGCACCTCGAAGAGCGGATTGGTCGCAGCCTGAACGCAAGGGTGCTGCCCACCCTCTTCGATGCGAGAACTCGCTACGCACGGGAAACCCTGCGCGACATTCGCGCGCTCTTCAACGAACAATGCTTCGAGACCGTCATCAGACAGAATGTCAAACTGCAGGAGGCCGCGCGCCATGGCCTGCCCATTCATTATTACGCGCCCTCCACCCCAGGCGCTGAGGATTACGCCTCCGCAGCCCTTGAGGTCGCGACGGGCCGCCCGCCTGACCTCTCGAATCGAAACCCGCTGATGCAGAACGGCGAGATCAAGGCGGTTCCAGAAAGAGAGGTGCTCATTCAATTTCAGGATGAGCGAGCCGGAGACGTCCGAGTCGCCGGTGATTTCAACGGCTGGGTTCCAGACAAAAACGTTGCCTCACACGTCGAAGTCAAAGGGCCGAGCCGAATTTTGACTAAAATCCTGAGACTTGCGCCGGGCACCTATCAGTATCGCTGCGTGATCGATGGCGAATGGTGCATCGATCCCGGCAATCCAGATTCAGTCGCTGGCCCCATGGGCCACCCCAATTCCGTGCTCCACGTACGGTAGAGTCGGGGACCGATATGGCCCGCGACTTATCAAAAGAAGCCCTCCCCCCCGAACCGGAAATCTCTCATCCTTCGGGTATGCCCAACACGCGAGCAGACGTGAATCCGAGCGGGGTCAACGCCCTCCCGGTCTCCAGCCCTCAACGGACTCCCCTCCCAGTGCTCGCGCTCCCCATTGGCGATCAAGATATACTTCGAGCGGCCTTTGCCTGGAACTTAACGGTGGAGATGGCTCGGCTCGGCGCACGTGCGCTGCTCGTGAGTCCTGAACTCGATGAACCTTCACCCCTCTGGCCTGATTTACGAGAGAAACCACTCGGGGCTGAACTGATCAAAGTGCCTCACCTGAATCCCCAGGGCGTGATCACTCAGGTGAACCGTTTGGCCTCCACCCGCAACCCGGCACATCAACGGGGTGGCATCATCCTTCTTCGAATTCCACCGACTTGGTTGCGCCAGCCTGCGGAAGTTCGAGACTGTCTACGCTGGACTCTTCTCTTCAGCACGGCCCGTCCAGACGATCTACGGGAAGCCTACGCACTCGGAAAGTTAGTCACGCAGGTATGCCCGCAGGCCCAATTGGGTCTCACTATTCACGGCGTCGACCGCCGAGATCAGGCCGAGAATAGCTATCAGCGTGTCGCGCTCGCCTTCCAGAAACATCTCCACCGGGAGCTGCTGAGCTACGGACTGTTAGCGGATGACCTGCTGGTCTATCGAACGATCGTCGCGCATAAACCCATCGGCCTATGCCATCCCCAGTCCATCGCGGCCCGGGCGATGCGGGACGTGGCCAGCACACTTCTCGAGGACGCGAGGAAGATCGCGGGTGACTGACCTCCCCCCTTCTCCCGCCGCACTGCGTCGTCGTGCACTCCGCAAAGCACTCAAGCGGCTCGATCCAGGCCTGCGAATCGTGGCGGAAGACGTACTGGCCCTGGAATCCCGGATCGACTTAGTGGCTGTCGATGGACAGCGTCGAATCGTTGCGATCCTTCTCGCCGAGGTCGGCGAGGACGGTCCTGCCCTCACCCGAGCCCTCGCCCATCGAGAGTGGTTGATGCAGCGCCTGCCGGATTGGCTCCAAATTGCGCCAAGCCTCGGTGCGGACCCCTCGGCGGGCGTCCGCGCGCTCGTGGTCGCAGCCGCCTTTTTGCCCGAAACGCTTCTGGCCGTCGGCGCCCTCCCCAGAGGCTGGGTCGAGCTCCTCAGAACCACCGAGCGAGAGATTTCCGAGTCTTTCTCTCCACCCCCCGCCCATCAGGGCCGCGCCCAGCCAAGCGCAGGGCGGGTCTTCAGAAGCGGGCTCTCAGCCGAAGACTTTCAGGTCGACGAGGAAGAGTTGAAAGAATTCGACTAGCCCCCGCAGGAAAAAATGACCGAATTCCGGCACCTTTTCGGCTTTCTGCAAAAAAAACATGACATTTTTTGGTTTTCGGAGACAAAAAACGTCACCCCGACCCCCATTGCGGCCACTTCACTAGGAGAGGCAGCCTGCCCGGAGCTCGACACACCGTGAAGAACCCCCGGCCAAGGGCCCGTCCTCGAAACCTCTACCTGGGAAGAGAGGCCACCCCCCATGCGGAAAAGCGACCTATCACCGGAGCAAGCCCCGACAGACGCCGAGCTCGTTGATCGTCTCAGAAAGGGCGATGAGCCCGCGTTTTCGACGCTCTATGACCGCTACTTCAAGCGGATCTACCACTTTGTGGAAAAAAGAGTGGCGACTCAAGCCGACGCCGAGGAGATCACGCAGGAAGTCTTCATTGTCGTCTTCTCGAATATCGAATCCTACCGGGGCGAGGCTTCTTTCACCGCGTGGGTGTTCGGGATCACGCGGAGGGTGATTGCCGGCCGCTTCAAACGGAAACAGCATCCGACAGTGCCTTTGGCCGAGGATGACGCGGAGTCGGGGTCCCAGCATGCTCGTTCGGCACGCACACGTTCTGAGCTTCCAACCCCCCTTGATGTCTGCGAGGGGCGAGAACAAATTGAGCGACTGAACGCAAGCCTTCGGTCCAGACTGAACGCCGAGCAAAGGATGCTGATTCAAATGCATCACATCGACGAACGCCCCATCAGTGAAATTGCCAGCGCGCTTCACAAATCGGAAGATGCCGTGAAGTCCAATCTGTACCGGGCGCGAAAGATTCTCCTGGCTCGCTGAAATCGACGGGACGATTCGCAGTCCCTCGGCGGCTCGCTACCTTACCGAGATGCGCATTATCGAGGAGACTCGGGGGCTCATCCACGCGGCCAGTCGGGTGCCGCTATCGCCTGCCGTGACTCTGGCTCCCTCTTCGCCCGATCCGGACCACGGTCTGATTGAGACCCGGGTTGAACTGACCAGCCGCGGGGACCGAGTGCCTTGGACGCTCTGGCAGCCCCAAAAGAATGCGAACAATCGGCTCGTCGTTCTTCAATTCGGACTAGGCGAACACATCGATTCACGACATCGCGCGACAGTCCGCCAATTGATCGACCGAGGTTTTTCGGTCGCGACCCTGGACTGGCCTCTGCACGGAACCCGGCACAGCCCAAAATTGTCGGCCCGGCTCCTCAAAGCCATCGACGCCACAGAAGACGACCCCAACGGAGCAGGCCTGGTTCGCTACCTCGTTCAGCAAAGCGCTTTGGACCTGGGCAGGGCTCTGGATTGGACCGCCGCGCAAACGCCACTGTCCACCGACCGAATCGCCTTATGGGGTCCAGTTGAGGCGACTCCGCTCATCGCTTTATTCGCAGCCCTCGACCCCCGGGCATCCGTACTGGCTCTGCATGGAGACCCATCGGCTGAGGGGGGGCGGCTCCCCGACGCATTCGAGCTTCTTGCTCGGTCAACTTTGGACGCGATGCTTTGGCTTGCCCCCAACCCGACGGCGCCGAGCTCGAAGGCTTGGTCAAAGGCGCTTCGCCGAATTTGCCCTGGAGATGTCTATACCGAGGCACAAGAGGAAAGCCCCGCGGAACCTTTAGAGCGTGCCTCAGCAAACCGGGTGTGTGAGTTCGTTAACAAAAACTTGGCTTAACGAGATTCCGTCGGCGGCACTTCAAGAACCAACAAGGTGCCCGCCGATACCAGTGCCGGAAGGACAAGTAGGTTCAGTCCAGGCACAAAACACAGGATGAAAGACGCGAGCCCAAACCCCACCATCGTCGGCCAGTTCGCTGAAATCCATCGGCGACGAATCGCGAACGGCAGCTGCCGGCGGTCAAGGACACTGCCCGAAAACTGCAGAGGCATGAAGAGAATCGTGGTCGCCAGCATCAGCGGGCCGGTGACTAATTGCGCACCCGGGATGAACAATCCGAGTCCGCTCAAGACCACCCAGATGATCAGCAGAAAGCCGATTCGCCCCGCCTCCGCGGCCATCGACCGCCCCGTCTCCCGCAGTCCCCCCACCACGCCGGCCCCCGACTCCTCCTGAATCTCGCCTGCCACGAGGGTTTCCACCCGTCGGGTCAACGCGTCGAGGAAGGGGGACGCCAAGAGGCTGGCAACCAGCACAGAAACGGCAGCGCCTGCAGCAATTGCGAGCAGAAACAGGCCTCCGCTAAGGCTCCAGAAAAAAACCCGAAGCGGTGCCACCCAGACCCAGGTGTACCAGGCCTTGGCCTCGAGAACCGGCCAAAAACCTCCAATGAAATCCCAGAGCGACCCTGAAAACTCGAAGAGAAGCCCCATCCCGATCGCCAAAAGCCCAATCGTTAAGGCAATCGGAACCGTCGAAAGCGCCCAGAGGCTCCTCTCCCGGCTTAGGAGACGAAAACCCTCAAACGGAAGGGCGAAACCACGAGCCAGAGAGACCAGCCCCCCCCTGCCGGAGGGCCCAACAGGTTGTGTCGAGCTTTCCCGATTCGACTGCACGTTTTCTCCCCCGCCGACGGCTCTCTAGGCTAGATCTGCTCGCCATCGCTTTGGTATACGGACCTGTAGTACAAACTTTCTGTGTAATCATGCTGGAGCTTGGCCCTCTGGGGCCGCTCTGGGCGGGGCCGCGCCCCGAATGAACCGGCCGACGACGCCAACAAGAGGAACAGAAATCGTGAAACGAACGCCGAACTCGCGAAAGCTCAAAGGATCCAGGCGAAGCCACCCGCTTTCGTGGGCAGTCGCGCTGCTCGGCATTGGGCTCAGCGGGGGCTGCGAAAACGGTGCAGGAACGCTGATGGCCGCGAAGTCGGAGGCGCCCTCCTTAACCGCCGCGACCGTGGACAATCATACGATCACCCTGACGGAAGTGGATGAACGGATTCAGCAAGCCCTCTTTTACGAAGCCTTCGGCGATGATCCAGCCACTCTCTACGAGGCGCGCCAGGAGGCCGTTGATGACTTGGTGGGAGAATACCTGCTCGAACAAGCCGCCTCGGCCGGAGGTCAAACGCCCGAAGCTTGGCTCGACGATTCACTGACCGAGCTTCCGCCGGTGAGTCAACAGGAGATTGTGGCGCTCTTCGAAGAAGCACGGGACCGCCTGCCGCCTGAAGCGCAAGTCGAGGACTACGAAGAACCTCTCCGCGCTTTTCTCGCGGGGCAACGCATCGGAACGATTTTGGAGGGACTGAGAGAAGGCGCCGAAATCCAGGTTTCCCTCCCACGCCAACGCACTCAAATTGAAGCGGTGGGGCCTAGCCTCGGGCCCGCCTCCGCTCCGGTCACCCTCGTCGAGTTCAGCGACTTCCAATGCCCCTTTTGTGCGAGAGCGGTTCCCACCCTGAAGGCGCTCCGGGAGAAATATCCCGATGAGCTCCGCGTGGTGTATCGACATATGCCGCTGGATTTCCACCCCTACGCCCGACCTGCTGCCCTTGCGGCGACCTGTGCCGACGCCCAGGGTCAATTCTGGCCTTACCACGATCGACTTTTTGAGCAGCAGCAGGCCCTCGCCCCCGAAGACCTCGTTGCCCATGCGGAAGCCATCGGCTTGAAGAACGAGATTTTTCAGACCTGCCTCGAAGCCGCCGAAACGGCCGCCACCGTGGACGCAGATCAGCGAGCCGCCGAGGCCGTGGGAGCGACGGGCACACCCGCCTTTTTCATTAATGGCATTTTCCTCAGCGGCGCCCAGCCCCTCGAAGTCTTCGAAGCGGTCATCGACGAAGAACTCCAACGGAATCAGCTGTAGATGAGAACGAGGAGCCGTTAGGCGCCCCCCAATTCGGCCACCCTCGCCAACATGCGATCCCGTTCGGCCTCCATTTGGTCTTGGCTGTCCGCTTCCAGGTTGAGCCGGAGCACTGGCTCGGTATTGGAAGGGCGCAGATTGAACCACCAATCCTCATATCGGATTAATAAACCGTCGAGCCTCGAAACAAACGGAGCCTCCCCGTGCTCCTCGGCAATCTGGTCGATCACAGCCTGTGGATCCTCAACCTTTCGATTGATTTCACCGCTGGCATGATACCGACGGAGGGGATCAACAATTTCGGAGAGCGGTCGGCCCTCAGCCGCCAGAACGTCGACCAGGGCCACCAGCGCGGCCACGCCATCATCCGCAATCAAACCCGAGGCAAAGCGAAAGTAGGTATGCCCCGAGAGTTCCCCGGCGAAGATGGCTCCGTTCTCTCTCATCTGCGCCTTGACAAAGGAGTGCCCAACCCGGCACATCTCGGCCGTCCCGCCGGCGGCCTCAATTTCTTCGGCCACGGCTCGACTCGACCGTAGGTCGTAGAGAACCCGACCTCCCGGATGCTGGGCCAGCTGATAGCGAGCCATGACACCGGTCATCAAATCCGAGGCAATGGGCCGCCCCTGCTCATCAACGAATACAGCCCGATCCGCATCGCCATCAAACGCAACACCGAAATCTGCGCCCACCCTCCGCACGGCTTCTGAAACCTCCCGAAGATTCTCAACCTTCAGCGGGTCCGCCTCATGGTTCGGGAAGCGACCATCCGGCTCAAAATAAAGCCGTTCAACCGTGAGAGGCAAAGCCTCCAGGACGGGCGCAAGGGGAACACTCGCCATCCCATTCCCACAGTCGATCGCCACTTTCAGCGGGGGGCATTCTTGACCGACGCTCAGCGCATGTCTTGCATATCCCTCAACCACATTGCCTTCTGACAGAACACCCCGCTTCGCAGCCGGCGGATCCGAGGCGCAACCGGATTTCACCCACTCTTCGATCTCACGCAGGCCACTGGCTTCACCTATGGGAATCGCCTGTTCCCTGCAGATTTTAAAACCGTTGTACTCGCCCGGGTTATGGGACGCCGTGACCATGATGCCCCCATCGGCCCCCGAATCGGCCACCGCGTAATAGACCATTGGGGTCGCCACGAGACCGATGTGCTCCACCGCAACGCCTTCGTCGGCGATTCCTCGAATCAAAGCGTCACAAAGCTGAGGCGAGTGGGTCCGCGCATCTTGACCCACAACCAGCCTCCGCCCTCCGATAAAGCGAGCCGTTGCTCGCCCCACCGCGTAGGCGAGCTCTTCGTTGAGCTGATCCGGGACCGTTCCTCGAATATCGTATGCCTTGAAAACCGCCAAAGCCGCCTCCCTGCCTTGCATGATAAAAAGGTGTGCCCCTGGGGCATATCTTGGTGCCGCTTGACCTATCCTCGCTGTGGCGGCACCTTACCGTGGACGTCTTAATTGATCACCGCAACCCGCGGAGCCTCAACATCGGCGCCCGGGCGCGCAACGAAAGGCCGCCATGTTTGGATTGGGTGCGACTGAACTCGCTATCATTCTTGTGATTGTGGTGATCCTCTTCGGAGCACGCAGACTACCTGAAATCGGATCTGGCGTCGGAAAGGCGATCAAGAATTTCAAAGCGGGGGTTACAGACAGCGAGATCGACGTGACGCCCGAGCAGGAATCGGTCTCAGACCAAGCCGCCGGCGACGGAAAGAAATCGCCGCCGTCCGAGGCCTGACGCCGCCCAAGTGATCCAAGGTTCAGAGGGTCAGGACCGATCGCTCGGCCACTCTGAGCCTTTCGGGAGCCCGCTCGGTTGATCCGTCGGCTCCCGCCAAGCCGGCCGGAGATGAGGCACCCATTCGAACTCCGCCCCGATCGCTTGCTCCGGCACGCCCTCGATCACCGCTTCGACTTCGAAAGGTTCCGTGCTTCGCACCCAAGGTCCAAGCGCCTCCTCCTGATTCAATGCGCGGGCCTCGCTCAACGCCGACGGCGTGCCCTCTCTGATAAGGAATTCAGACAGCGGACGACCCAGCGCTTGAGCAGGAATGGCCACCGGTTGACCGTTGCGGTCAGTCAAGGTGACCCGGAGCGAACCAGCATGGGCATGCGGGTTGGCGGCCCCTTCTGCCAAAAGGGCCCGAATCCGCAATCGCCAATCACCCCGAGCAGTCTCTACCCAGCTCGGCGTGACCTCGTGAATCCGAAAGGGCGCACCGGGTACAGCCCAGCCGGCTTGTCCCCCGTGAAACCCTTGAGGCCAAAGTCCGGCTCCCAGGACCACGGCCATCAAAGCCAGCGTGAGACTCCACCCGATCAACCGACCGGTCCAAATCCAGCCGCGAGAAAGGCTCCGCGCAACCGGACCATCGATCACCTTGACGTCTAAAGTGGATCCGGCGCCCCACTGAAACTCTCCCGCCACAGGCTCCAAGTCGGATACGGGATCAGGAGCCTGTTTCGACTTCAAAGGAAGACGAGCCA
>NHEP01000130.1 GCA_002171515.1 bacterium TMED88
ACCGACTCCCGAGGAATACGATGCCGCTCGAAAATGGGTAGATGCCGGAGCGGACGAGGACGGGCGGGCTGAGGCTCCAGCACCCGGCGTTTTGCCCGAGGCTTTGCTGACGCGCACTCGGGATGTCCTCGGGTATCGATTTGTTCCAGAGCAAGAGAGCTGGGCGAGCTATGTGAACTCGACGTTTAGATTAATGATGGAGCGCTTCGTTGAATTAAATGAAGAAGCACTTCGGGTGGGTCTCGATGTTTTGATTTTCCCTCAAGGCACGCGCTCAAAACGACTCTTGCCGGGCCATATCGGTCTTTCTCAGATCGCATTGCATACGCAGGCGTCCGTTGTTCCCGTTGGTTGCAATGGGTGCGATGGTCTCTACCCGGGGTCGAGCCCGTGGGCTCAAAAGGGTCGAGTTGTTTATCGAGTCGGTGAGCCCATTCATTACTCGGATGTGCCCAGCATGCACATTGATGAGCCTTACGCGCCCTTCACTCCGGATGCCGAGAATCGGCACCTGAAGGCGTTCGAGGCTCACGCGAGCCTCGTGACGGAACGCATCGACGAATTGCTTGATGAGCCCTACCGGCGAATCAGTGATTCTTCTGAGGATGCAACGACTGGGGTGGAGCGTTTCCTCTAAGTCTCTCTCCGCTGATCAGCTTTGGTTGGTGTTGCTCGCGGGATCAACTTAGAGGCATCGTTTCTTGCAGATCATCCCGCTCGATTGCCGGGATTCCAATCTCCCAGTAAAGATCCGCTGAGTTGGCTTATCGGCCCGAGGCAGGTCATCCCCTACTCCCGACTCCCTTCACTGAAAGCGGATTGCGGGGTGGGAAGTTTTCGACCGCAACAGAAAGCCCGTACGCAGTGGGTCGGAAACTCCCGTGCGAACCCTCCGCACTTGCCGCCTCCTGAACCCTAATGAGACCTCTTTGAGGGTTCGGTCCTGCGCGTTTTGCTGTGCAACATGCCGTGAACGCTCAGATTCCATCATGGGAGGCCGATGCGCGGGGAGCCGGAGGCTCTGGGTCCCAAAGGCTTCTTTTTTCTCAAGAATCGCCTCGTTCTTCCGAAATCACGTTCGAAACCCTCCAAGGACTTTGGGAGCGACTCCCGGAGCACTCGAAAGTGAGAGAAAGGAAACACAGTGGGCGAGATGATCGAATCGACGATGCAGCCGGCCGTTCAAATTGAAACCGATCCGGGGAACCGAGTTCGCGAGCTTCGCGAGAATAAATTGATGACTCAGGCCCAGCTGGCTCGCAAAGCCAAGGTGGCGCTGCGAACCATCCACAGTGTCGAGAAAGGCATGAACTGCCGAATGGACACGAAGCGGAAGATCCTGCTTGCGCTGGGCCTGCGATTTGAGGACAAAGATCTTGTCTTCCCCCCGCAAAAGCGGATGATCTGGCCTCCCCAGGCCTAAAAGGCGAGTGCTACAATTTGGCGAATCCTGTGCGGGACTCGTTCTAGCCCGCTTCTGGAGGTCGTCATTCCCGATCGAATTAGCATCCTGGCTGATGTCGCTGAGGTCGTCTCTCGTTCTCATGACTTGGCTGAAACGCTCGCCAATGTCGCTGACTTAGTGGCCAAGCGGCTCGACGCCGACGTGTGCTCGATTTATCTCACCGACGCGGATCTGGATACACTGAACCTTTCCGCCACGATCGGACTCGACCCAGACTCTGTGGGTCGAGTTCGGCTTTCGATTGGAGAGGGGCTTGTTGGGGCGGTGGCCGAACTGGGGGCGCCGATCGCGGCGGGGCAAGCTCGAGATCACCCCCGCTTCAAGTACATCCCTGAGACCGGTGAGGAGCGATACACCTCCCTTTTGGCCGCGCCGTTGCTCGTACAAGGCTCCACCGTGGGCGTCCTCGCGATTCAGAATGTTGTTCGCCGAGATTTTGACGAGGCGGATGTCAATCTCCTTCAAACATGCGCTCAACTGCTTGCGCCCGTTGTGATGAATGCGCAGTTGCTGGCCTTGATGTCCGATTCGCCTGAACGAAGGGCTGAACTCGTGGCGACCCTTGCCGCTTCTGGGGCTGCCGGAGTCGGAGAGGGCTCCCCACGCGTCGAGGCCAACGTAGAACTCCAAGGGATCGCGACCTCGAGAGGAGTGGCGATCGGGCCCGTCTATCGGATCGACGACCCGGTCGATCTCGAACGAGTGGAATATACGCCGCAGAAATCCGTGGAAGAGGAGGGGGCGGATCTCACTGCGGCGCTGGCAGAGTCGCGCCGTGAAATCGAGGAGAATCGAGAAAAAGTCGGCGAGCGATTTGGACCAGAGTTCGCAGCGATTTTTCACACACAAATCCAAATTCTCGAAGATAAGGGGTTCGTTCAAAACCTTGAGCAAAGCGTGGTGCGAGAGGGCAATGCCGTCGTGGCGCTTCGTTCAGTCTTGGATTCCTATCGGAAGACGTTCGAGCAGATCGAGGATGAGTACTTCCGAGAGCGCGGTGTCGACATTATCGATGTTGGCCAAAGAATCATGGAAAATCTTTTGGGAGTTCGCTCTCAGTACTCGCCTATGGAACCTGGCGCGGTCGTCATCGTTGACCAAGTCTTGGCAGGGCTCTTTGCACGACTTGAAGTCGATCATGTCGCAGCAATTGTCTCCGAGCACGGAGGGTCAACATCGCATGGGGCGATTTTTGCACGGACCCTTGAAATTCCTGCCGTGACCGGCGTGACCGGAATCATGGCAGAAGCTCGAAATGGCGAATCGTGCATCGTAGACGGAACGACTGGTCGAATCTATTTGGCTCCAGACGAGACTTTGCATCGTTACTACGAACAAGCTCAGCATAATTACGAAGTGGCCGTCGAGCATCTAGATGCCATGCGGGGGCAGCCTTCAGAGACTCGAGATGGGTGCCGTGTGAGGCTCTCGGCGAATGTTGGCCTCTTGAATGATTTGCGGCACGCGGAGCAGCATGGAGCGGAGGGGATCGGTCTATTTCGGACGGAACTTCTGGCGCTGGTGCATCGAGGTTATCCGAGCGAGGAAGAGCAGGTTCAACTCTATGGTCGGGTTGTGGAGCAAATGTCGCCTCGTCCTGTGACAATTCGAACACTCGACCTTGGAGGCGACAAAGGCATCGCCAACGTTGGGATTCACGGCGAGGACAACCCTCAGCTCGGTTTGCGTTCAATTCGCCTGAGTCTTGAGAATCGTCGGGCTTTTCGAACCCAGCTTCGTGCGATCCTGAAAACCAGCCACGGTCGTGATGTGAAGCTGCTTCTCCCGATGATTTCGAGTGTGGAGGAGTTGCGAGAAGCCCGCGCGCTGATCGAGGAAACTCGCACACAACTCGACCGGGAGGGCGTCGCTTATAATCGTTCGCTCCCCGTCGGTGCGATGATTGAGGTGCCTGCTGCCGCGATCGCAGCGCCCAGCTTGGCGGCAGAATGTGAGTTTCTCAGCATTGGGACCAACGATCTCACGCAGTACACACTTGCGGTTGACCGTGGGAATGAGAGGGTGGCCCATTTGTACGACTCCCTTCATCCGGCGGTATTGGCTTTGATCGATCGCAGCATTAAAGCAGCCGACCGCGCCTCAATTCCTATTTCGATCTGTGGCGAGATGGCGAGTAACCCGCTGGCGGTGCCGATACTTGTCGGATTGGGTATTGGTGAGCTCAGCGTGGTTCCCGCAGCCGTGCCAGTGGTCAAGGAAATCGTCCGCGCGCTTGACTCGCGTGAAGTGGCCGACGACGCTCGCCAAGCCCTGCGCTGTGCCTCGCCCCGCGATGTGCACCGGATCGCGACCGAGAGGCTTCGGGGGGCCGGTCTTCTTGAGCATATGGACATCGGGGGTTGGCTCAAAGAGATCGTGGAGGACCAGCCGTCTCTCTAGAGAGATGGGGGGGCGTAGCTTCGGTCTTGGACTCCATTTCCGCTTGGGCGGCCCGTCCCATCGCCCAAGTGACCGCAGTCGCGCCGAGAATGGCGATGGCGGACGCTGAGCCGAACTCCGCGTAGCTGCGGTAGAGCCAGAGTCCGGAGAGATTCCATCCCAAGGCTGTGGCGAGGAGAATCACACCGATCAGCGGGCGCCGAGCAGCCAGGATGGCTCCCATCGGGAAGAAAGAGTAGTAATAATTTGTTGGGTCCGTGAACCAGGGAATGATGGCGAAGCCCAGCGCGGCCGCCTCCCAGGGCTGAGCGTCTCTAAGGCCACGCCAGTAGAGCGCACCAAAAAAGAGGATGAGGCCCGCCCGCCATAGCCCCGAGTGTTCTTTTACGAAGGCGGGAAAATGCGAGAGGAGCGCGCCCAGGCCGACTTTGTTGGTGGCGGAGAGCGCGGTGAATTCTCCAATTTTGGCGGCGAATTCGGCGAATGGTTGGAAGCCTAAATTGAAAACGACAAGGCTCGCCAGCGCGGACAAGGTGATGCCGCTGCCCAGGACAAAACGGAAAAGGTCTTGGTTCGCAGCTCGGCCTCTCATCCGGTCCGATAAGGCTCCGGCGAGGTAGCCGATCCCGAGGGCGCCCGGAAAAAGCCGCAGGGCCGTTGCGAGGGTCAGGCCGGCTCCGCCCCACCCCGGGGCCCCGCGTCGAAGCAGGCACAATCCCACGAGACTGGCGATCCACCAGAGATGACGAAGGTAAGCGTCACCGACCCATGTGTATCGCCAGAGGTGTCCGGTGCCCCAGAGAATGGCCACAAGGCAACCCACCTCGAGTCCGAAAGCCCAGGCCACGGCGACCAAAGTCGCGGCGATAAGAACCCGATCAATCCGCGTTAAAAAACGACGATGGCTTCGATCGTGGAGAGAGATACGCTCAGCCACAGAGGCTCCAACGACAGTCCACACCGGCGTCGGGTGGTATCCGTGATCAGACCAGACGGCGTTGCGGACGTGGGGCGGCCATTTTTCCACGAAAAATCCCACATCCTGGGAAAAAGACCGCCAGCGTTCTGGCGAAAAACGATTCTGGCAATCGGACCCGTGTGCTCGAATGACCGCCGGTCGACGCAGTTCCATGGAGCGCAGGTCGCGAACCTGAGGATCGTGTCCCCCGGGCAAATTGACCCCGCGCTCGTGGAGTGCTGATAGGCTGCACTCATACAGCCCATAGTGGCCGAGTTCTTTAAAATATTTTGAACCGACGTAATAGTGAAAATTGTCCGTTGTTGAGAAGCCGTGGGGATGTCCAAGGCGAAAAAACTGGTAGTACGAAGAATAGGCAGCCAACGCGAGGCCAATGAGGGCAACCATACGAAGCCGGCGGGCGGTCAGACTCAGGCGGTCTTTCTTCACGCCAACGGCGAAGATCACCAACCCGAGCGCGATGATCGCTGACCGAATCAGGCTGGCCCTAAAGTCGTGGGTGTCACGCCTATTCCGCTCAGGCGGCGCTTTGGGCGGAGCGATTGAGCTTGTTTTCTCTATTCGGTCGGGATGAAGCGTTTGATCAATTTCGTCTTGGCTCGCATCGGCCGGGAGCGCGAAGGATCCCATGAGCAGGAGGAAGAAGATGAACGTCCCTCTCATTTGCATGGGCGAGCCTCCAGGGCAAGTTCGCAATTGTGTGTCGACTCAGCCCACGACGTTGACGATTCGCCCGGGGACGACGATCACTTTTTTCGGAGCACGACCGGCTAAATGAGACTGAACTCGTTCCGATTGGATTGCCAAGGCTTCAATTTCTTCGCTCGAAGCCCCCTGAGAGACTGTGATTTCGCCGCGCTTCTTGCCGTTGATCTGCACCACCAGGGTGATGACATCGTCTACGAGAAGATCGGCATCCGCTTCGGGCCACGGTTCATAGGCCAGTGACCGCTCGTGCCCCATTTTCTGCCACAGCTCCTCGCTGATATGGGGCGCCATCGGGGCAAGAAGAAGAATCAAAGCCTCGGCGCCGTGGCGCGGCAGAGGGGCGTCCTTTGCGATGTCGCGAACGAAAACCATCAACTTCGAGATGGCGGTGTTGAATCGCATCGCCTCGAGGTCTTCGGTGACCCCAATGATCGACTTGGCAATGATTTTTTCTTGTTCTGGGCTGCCCGATCCCGTCTCCATGTCGCGGAGCGTTTCCTGGTCGCCCTGTTCATCCATGATTAATCGCCACACGCGCTGGAGAAAGCGAAAAATGCCCTGGATGCCTTCCGTCGACCAAGGAGCCGCCTTTTCAAGTGGACCGATGAACATTTCGTAGAGGCGCATGGCGTCGGCACCGTATTCCCCGACGACGTCATCGGGATTGACGACATTCCCTCGGCTCTTCGACATTTTCTCGACGACGCGTTCGAGTTCGATTGTCGAATCGCCGTCTTTTTCAATCGTGGCCCGCCCATCAGGTTGAATCGTGACCTCATGGCTGTTCAACCATCGAGCTTTCAGCGGCGTCCCTTCGGCGATGGAAAACGGACCTTCCTCACGTTGCTCGACGAGTTCGGCCGAGTAGAGGCTTGGCTTAAGATTGGGATCATCGGTGATGTTGTTGTCCCAGTAGCGAAAGCTTTCGCCGAGAATCATGCCCTGATTGACGAGCTTCTGGAACGGTTCCTTGGTGTGAACGAGACCAATGTCATAGAAGACTTTATGCCAGAAGCGCGAGTAGAGGAGGTGGAGAACGGCATGTTCGGCACCCCCGACGTACAGGTCGACGGGCATCCAGTATTTTTCAGCTTCGTCAGACCACGGCGCTTCAGTGTTGTCGGGGTCCGTAAAACGCAGGAAGTACCAGCAACTGCCTGCCCATTGAGGCATTGTGTTTGTGTCCCTGCGTGCGGGTTGCCCGGTCGAGGGATCCGTCGTTTTGATCCATTCGTGGGCGCGAGCCAGCGGGGCCTCAAACCCTTCGCCGCTGGGTCGATAATCGTCTAACTCCGGAAGAGTGAGGGGGAGATCATTCTCGGGAACAAGTGCGAGAGATCCGTCTTCGAGGTGAAGAACGGGAAAGGGTTCGCCCCAGTATCGTTGCCGACTGAACAGCCAGTCTCGCAGTTTGTAGGTGACAGAGGCTTCCCCGACTTGGTTGTCTTCGAGCCATCGGATCATTTCTTTTTTCGCTTCGTCGGTAGCGAGGCCGTTCAGGAAGCCCGAATTGACGCTGACGCCTACGCCGGTGAAGGCGCCCTCGTCGATGTTGCCGCCCTCGACCACTTCCCGTATCGCCAAGCCATTTTTTTGCGCAAAAGCGTAATCTCGTTCGTCGTGGCCGGGCACCGCCATGATGGCCCCTGTCCCGTAGCCGGCCAAGACATAGTCTGCAATCCAGATGGGAATGGACTCGCCATTAACGGGATTGATGGCCTCTGCCCCGGTCGATACGCCTGTCTTGTCATCGGCGTCCGCGATGCGGGCTCTTTCGCTACGGCCGGCACTACGCCTTATGTACGCTTCTACAGCCGAGCGTTGAGAGTCAGTTGTGATCTCAGACACGAAGGGGTGTTCAGGCGCGAGCACCATATAGGTGGCGCCGAAGAGTGTGTCCGGCCGGGTTGTGAAGACTTCGACCTTCTTATCCTTCTGGTTCTGTAGACTGAATAAAACCCGGGCCCCTTGCGAGCGCCCGATCCATTCGCGCTGCATCTTCTTGACTGGCTCGGGCCAATCGAGCTCGTCAAGGTCCTCGATCAGTCGCTCCGCATAGGATGTGATTCGCAGCATCCACTGAACCATGGGCAGCCGGATGACTGGGTGAGAGCCCACTTCGCTTTTTCCGTCGATCACCTCCTCGTTGGCCAGCACTGTCCCGAGCTCTGGGCACCAGTTGACTGGGACTTCTGCCTGGTAGGCGAGGCCTCGCTCGTAGAGTTTCCGAAAAATCCACTGGGTCCACCGAGTGTATCCGGGGTCTGTCGTGTTGATTTCGCGCGACCAGTCGTAGCTGAATCCAAGAGATCGGATCTGTCGTCTAAAATTGTCGATATTGCGCCGGGTTGTGACTTCGGGATGCGTCCCGGTCTTGATGGCGTACTGCTCCGCAGGCAGACCGAACGCATCCCAACCCATTGGGTGGAGAACGTTGAAGCCTCTCATGCGCTTATATCGGGCCAGGATATCTGTGGCCGTGTACCCCTCTGGATGTCCGACGTGAAGGCCGTCGCCGGAGGGGTAGGGGAACATGTCAAGGACGTAATACTTGGGACGGTCCGGATCGATCCGAGCGCGGAAGGTCTCGTTTTCGAGCCAAAAATCCTGCCATCGAGCTTCAATGTCGGAAGGTGAATAGGCCATGGGTGGCGAAACAATGCCGGGGCCGAGGGCGGGCGTCAACGGATTCGATTCAGTCGGGCTTTGCCTGGGCTAGCATTCGAGACGAATGCCCGAGAAAACGCCGATTGCCCAGGTTTACGTTGTGTCCGATGGAACTGGAGATACCGCCAGCGCTGCCGTTCGCGCTTCGATGCTGCAATTCGGAACGCCCTGGCGACTGAGAGTGTTTCCCGAGACGCGCCGCCCCTCTGAGGTCCGCAGGGTTGTCGGATTGGCCGCCGACGCGGGGGCGCTGGTGGTCTTTAGTCTGGTGGAGTATGAGGTGATCGAGGCTCTCCGAGTGGAGGCTGCGAATCACGGTGTGGCCACCGTGGACCTCCTTGGGCCCCTGATCAATAAACTGGCCCAGCGTCTCCATTCGGAGCCGAGTCACCAGCCCGGCCTGCTGCATGGAATCGGAGATGACTATTTTTCCCGGATCGAGGCGGTCGAATTTGCCGTGCACCACGACGATGGGGCCAACGTCCACACTCTGTATCAAGCCGATATCGTCCTGACCGGCGTATCAAGGACTTCCAAAACACCTCTGAGCATGTATCTGGCCCAGCGTGGATACAAAACCGGCAACGTGCCCCTGGTGCCGCGGGTGGATCCTCCGAAAGAACTTCTTGAACTCGACAAGAAAAAGGTCTTCGGTCTCTTAATTGACCCCCGGACGCTCACCACCATTCGTCAGGCGCGGCTGCGCGCTATTCGGGCCTCACCCCGGACTGCCTACACGGATATTGAGGCCGTGAGCACCGAGGTGGAACGGGCCCAGCGTCTCTACCGGCGAAAGGGATGGCGTTCCATCGACATTACAGGAAAAGCGGTTGAAGAAAACGCCTCTCGTATTCTCGAGTACTTCGAGATTGCCCACGGTCAGGCCTCGCGCTGACCCCTTTTCAGCGTCCGCCGTTGTCCGTTCCGATGGTCACCTGCTCGGCGGCGCCTTCGCCCTCCTATTCCTCCTCGTGCAGGCCCTTCCGACGTTCCATTTCTTTCTGCCTGCGAATGGCTTCAAGCTGATCCTCGGTCAACAACGCCGTCGCCACCTTGGGTCGGAAGACCGAGTAGAACGCGGGGACAACGGTGAGCGCCCCAAACATGTTAATCACCATTAGGATCGACAGCATCTTGGCCATGTCGGCCTGGAATCGCAGGTTGGAAAAAGTCCACAGAATAATCCCGCCGACAATTGTGCTGGCGGTGAATGAGACGGCCATGCCCGTTGTCCGGATTGCTCTTCGCACCGCCTCATCGATGTCCGCAGTATCGGTGACCTCGTGCCGGATTCGGTCCACGATGTAGATCGCGTAGTCGACCCCGATTCCGACGCCAACCGACTGAACGGGCAGGGTGTTGATATTGAGTCCCATCCCAGCGATCGCCATGTAGGCCAGCGAGAGCATGGTGGCCGTCGCAATTTGGATTGTAATGATCAGACCACTCGGGACCGACTTATATGTGATGGAGTGGAGGGTGAAGATCACCAAGAAAATCAAGACGATGTTGGCCACATGGCTTCGCTCGACTTCGTCATCGATCGCGGCCAAAATGCCCATCAGGCCTCCTGCCATGACGAACTGAACGCCGCGTGTCCATGAGTTGGTCTGTTGGTAAGTGGGAAGGCCCTCCACGGCCTTCATGTCTTCCACGATCAAGTCTTTCGTGTTGACCCCGACGGCTCGAATTCCGTAGTCCTCGTTTTCCCACCAGTAGTCAATGTCTTCGAGGTTCCAATCCTCAAGGCTTTCCGGCCACGTAAAGCTTTCCTCCTCCATTTCAGCCATGTCACGCCGGTCGACGTAGTCTTCGATGGACGCCTCTCGGAAATCATCGATCCAATCCGGCAGATCATCCACGGAGACAAACTCGTTGACCTCCTGCGTCGTATACGTTCCGTCATCGTTTCGAATCTGAATGGTCAAGGTATGGTGTCGGTCAGGCAGCAGCGGGCCAAGCATGTAGTAGAGCTTGTCGAGCTGTGAAGGTTTGCTGAAAAAACTGTCTTCGGGATTGGCTCGGTCTTTGTCCAGCCGCACGATGACTTGTCCAATCGGATTTCGGCGGATGAATTCCTCGGCCGCGATCACCGTTCGTCGAATGGTCGAGCCTTTGTGATCTCTATAAAAGAAGGCAATGTTGGCGTCTTTTCCGTCCGGGGTGAGGAAGGGATCCATTGCGCCGGGCGCGCCGTTGGTACGCATTTGATAAATCTGCTGTCGGACAATGGTGGTTTCGTCCGACACGAAACTCCACTTGGGGTCGCCGTAATGGTTCATGGCCCAAGCCGACCGCAAGATCGGCACGATCGAGATCGTCGCGCCTAGGTCGGAGTACTTGCCCATCCAGCGTTCGAATTCGGACATGCGGTTGATTGGGGCGGCGTCTCCGCTCGCCTTATCGCGATCTCCTTCGAGGAATACGACGAAGGAGTCGACCCCACCAAAGCGCTGCGCAATTTCCGCGGTCGCGACGTTCCACTCGTGGTCAGGGAATAGGAGCGGTGTTCCCGGCTTGGCCTCACCCACCTGTGAGTACAGCAACGTGATGTAGGTCGAGACGGCCAGCAAGACCACAGTGCCGCCCGTGATGACGTACTTGAAGCGAGGGTGTGTCGTGATGTCGCCGAGAAAGCGGGTAAAGCGGACCATAAAAGCCGGCAAGAAGTGCTCATGTTCCGACGGCGCCGGGAGGTAGCAGATCAGAACAGGGTGAAGAATTTCCACCGTGATAATGATGGAAGAGACCCAGAAAGCACCGAAAATACCCAAGTCTCTCATTTGGGGAATGGACGTCACAAGGATCACGAGCAGGCCTGCGACGTCGGTCACGATGCCGAGGGTTCCGGGGACGATCAATTCGCTCATCGCCACCGTGGCGGCTTCGATCTTCGCTTTTTCTGGATCCCCCAATGCGGGTAGCAGAATTTCGTAGTCCTCGAAAAAACGCTCTGCCATTTGAACGGTATGGGAAACCGCTCGGGCCGTGATGATTGTCGGAATGACGAGGATCAGTGGATCGAAAGTGATCCCAACCCATCCGGTGAATCCAAGGCCCCAAATGGCGGTGGCGAGGGCCGCGACGGCTGGGATCAAGACGCCATGCCAACGTCGAAAGTAGGCCCAGAGCAGCACGAAGATCATGACGACTGTGAGTACGAGGAAGAGCGTAATTTCGAAGGCGTGCCGCAAGATCCAGCCGACGAGAATGGGGTATCCCGAGACGTAAACCTTGACGTTTTCGGTCTCTTCATCGCGTTTAATCTTGTCGACGTGGTCGAAGACCGCCATGAAGGTTTCGCGATTGGAGAGCCGGTCTGTCACAAAACCCGCTGTGATGAGCGCGCCCTTCTGGTCGAGTGACACCAAGCGGCCATAGATGAATGGCGGGTTCTGCCGAACGCGTTCTCCGATTTCATCTGCCTGCTCTTGGGTCTTCGGAACCTTTTTCATCAAAACCGTCGTCTCGATATCGCCGGCGGCCTCGACTTGTACGACGCGCGTGTTGTTCGCTGTGACGGATCGAATCTGATAGTGATTGACGGGATAGGGCGGATAAGTGCGATCGAGGGCTTTCTGGATTTCCGCTGCGGAGAGCTCCTGCTCTTCAAGTTGCTCGCGCAGTTCGTCTCGCTCATCGGACTTGCTGTCATAGCCCCGCCCGTCGAGACGCTGAGTGAGGCGATTGATTTTGGCGATGATCTCGGGCGTGAAAATGGTGCCCTCTTCGACTACAACCGCGATCGCGACACTCGCCGACCCGCCAAACTTGTTGGCGAACTTGTCTTGGGCGCTGATGAAGGGATGGTCAGGCCACTGGTCTCTTGCGCGAGTGTCCACATTGATGGCCGGGAGCTCGGGCCATCCCTTGTCGAATTGAATCAGCGCGGCGTTGAGGATCGGGAAGAAAAAGAACAGCGTCGAAAGAATCAGCATCACGAGAATGGGAAAACGCCATCGGACGATCCATTCTGCGAATCTGAGTGTTGCGGATTTTTGTTGCTGGGGATCGGCCATGGCGCGGCGTTGCTCCTCAATCAAATCGGGCGGGGCGACCCTCTCCTCTCATCCGTGCGGGTTGGGAGCGGGCCGATTAGGGCGGCACAGTTCTATAGAGGCCCCGTCCAGCGTGAACGTGTGCAGGTCGAGAGGGGGCGCGTCTTTCGCATCAACGCGACCCGTATCGATCCGGGCAGCGAACGCAGAACGGTATTCGATACCCTCCCGGGGTCAAGGTGGTCGGCACAACATTGGTCACACTTTCTGGAGGCGCACCGGCCCGGAGGGCTGACTGATTCGGGGGTGCGAAAAATGACTCAGGGTCCGTACCGGGTCGATGGACGAACGGCGCGGGTTTGGGCCAGCGACGCGATGGCGGGGCTGGCGCGGCGCCTTGGGCGAGATCCATTGCAGCGGCTTCGCTCAATCACGGATTGCAGTGTGTGGGATTCAACTCGGCGACCGGATCGCGAGGCGCTGAGGGCCGCCCTAGTGGGCCAGGATGCTCTGCTCTGCGTTCTGACCGATCAGATCGACGCCGCCGTGATGGAGACGGCTCGAGGCCTCCGCGTGATCTCCAGCATTTCGGTGGGGGTCGACCACATTGATCTCGACGCCGCGACCCAGAGGGGCATCATCGTCACAAATACCCCCGGGGTATTGGTCGAGACCACGGCGGAGTTGGCGATCGCGCTGTTACTGACGGTCACCCGGAGAGTGGTCGAGGCCGACGCCGATGTGCGCCGCGGGCATTGGACCCCGGAGGCCCGCTGGCAGATCGATGGCTATCTCGGCAAAGACCTCGCTGGATCGACTCTGGGTCTCGTCGGTCTCGGAGCGATCGGTCAGGCGGTGGCTGCGCGGGCACAGGCCTTCGGGCTTCGTGTCTTGGGCTGGTCGAGAAGCGGTCGAAAAGTTCCTGGGGTTGAGCGAGTGTCGCTTGATCGGGTGTTGGCCGAGGCGGACTTCGTGAGTCTCCACTTGGCGTCCACAGACGAAACCCGCGGGCTCATGGACGCCTCGGCCCTCCAGTCCATGAAGCCCGGCGCGATTCTGATCAACACCGCCCGGGGCGATCTCGTCGATGAGTTGGCGCTGGTTGATGCGCTTTCGGCCGGCCATCTTTCCGGGGCGGGTTTGGACGTCTTCGCGCAAGAGCCCCTCTCTCAAGGTCACCCCTTGTTGACCTTGCCCTCGGTGGTCCTGACCCCTCATATCGGCAGCGCGACTGAGGGCACGCGGATCCGAATGGTGGATCTGGCTGTGGCCAACCTCGAGGCGGCACTGAGTGGCCAGAATCCGCTCCACTGCGCGAACCCTGATGTTTTCTCGCGCTGATGGGTTTCGGCGATCAGGTTTGCGCGAACTCAGGATTTCTCGGAGTCCGGGGAGTCGGCTTCGGTCTCCCCGCAGGCGCGGACGAATTCACCGGGTGAGAGAATTCGAGCGCCGTGATGGCGGCAGCGCCCGGCCAACCGCCGATCAGCGGTCACCACGATTTGTTCGACATCGGGTGAGGTCTTGAGGCGGCGCACGATCCATTCGTCCGCGGAGGGCGCGAAGATTTGTTTAAGGCCGCCAGGCTGCGCGTCCTCGGGTTGGATTGGGTCCGATCCGTCGAAAACCAGCCAGATCTGGCCGGCGCCTGGGGGCAATCGTCCGGCTCGCTCGATCAGCTGAGCGCGAACGGGCGCCGTCCACCAGCGAGATCGGTCGGTGCCCCCGAGCAGCGTCACGTGGATCACGTTGTAGGCGTCCACGAGCCATTCACAGTTGGATCCGGCCGACTGCAGGCCCCGGGGCTCTCGCGGCGTCGCTTCGCTCGACATGGGGCGAGGGTAGGCGAAGCCACGGCGAGAACCCCGGGGAGTGTGCGCCGAGGGACGGGTTTAGGCCGGGGCAGCGCTCAGTGCGGCCGCCAGCAGACCGATCACCGTGACGGTTAGGATGGCCACCAGGGCCTCGTCGATTGATTCCCGGGTTTTCGCCCGGCCCTGTCGGCCGGCCCTCTGCTTTGCCTCGAGTCTTCTCATGATTCCTCCTTCGCCATCGAATCACCGAAAAGAATCGGGGCGGGCTGTGACAGCGCCGGTCACGCCCTTGCAGGCCGGGTCGAGTTTCTCTAACCACCTGTGGCTGAAAGGAAAATCACCAATGATGTCTCAGGATCCCGTGCGGGTGGGCCTCATTCAACAGCAGGTCTCGGAGAACACTCAGGACAATCTGCCCCGCGCACTGGCGGCGATCGCCGACGCCGCCCGTCGCGGGGCGCAGATCGTATGCCTTCAGGAACTCTTCGGATCGCCCTATCCGTGCCAAGACCAGGATGCCGCCCGTTTCGACTGGGCGGAGACCATCCCGGGACCGACCACTGAGGCGCTTGCGCGCCACGCGGCGGATCTTGGCATTGTGCTGATCGGTTCAATTTTCGAGCGGCGGGCAGCCGGTCTCTATCACAACTCAGCAGTGGTCCTGGACGCGGATGGCCGGCTGGCGGGCCTCTACCGAAAAATGCACATCCCCGATGACCCGCTGTACTACGAAAAGTTCTACTTCACCCCGGGCGATCTGGGCTGGGGCGCGGTGCAGACCCGGTTTGGAGCCGTGGGGGTCGCCATTTGCTGGGATCAGTGGTTTCCGGAGGCGGCTCGCTTGATGGCCCTGGCCGGGGCCGAGGTGCTCTTTTATCCCACCGCGATCGGGTGGCAGTTTGAAGAGGGCGCCTCAGTGGACGCGGCTCAGCACGACGCATGGGAAACCGTGCAGCGCGGCCATGCGATCGCCAACGGCGTTTTTGTGGCCGCGGTCAACCGCGTGGGACCCGAGTCGCTTCCTGGTCAATCAGGCATTCGCTTTTGGGGCCAATCATTTTTGGCGGATCCGATGGGGCGGGTGCTGGGGCGTGCCTCTTCTGACTCTGAGGAAACGCTCATTCTGGAATGCGATCGCTCGGCCGTCGAGCGCACCCGACGGGATTGGCCCTTCCTCAGAGATCGCCGTGTTGACGCCTATTCGCAATTGACGCGCCGGTTTCGCGACGAATCGTGAGTCAGGGCATGCAGAACCGGACTTCGGCGAGCACGGGTTCGTCTCCCTCTCAGCCGATCCGTTGGCCCGCAGAGTGGGAGCCCCATGCCGCGACTTGGCTCACATGGCCCAAAAACCCCGAGACTTGGCCGGGTTTGCTGGACCAGGTTGTTCTGGCGTATGTGCAAATCATCGAGGCGCTGATCGGCGGCGAGCGTGTCTGCATCGTGGTCGACGACGCTGAGGCCGCGGAGTCCGCTCGGGCAGCCTTGTCTCGCCACGGTGTCCGAGTCGATGGTCGCATCACCTTCCACCTTGTGAACACGAACGACGCTTGGGTTCGCGACTACGGTCCGATCGGCGCCCTTTCTGGGCCTCCGGGCTCCCAAGAAAGAGTCTGGTTGAACTTTGGCTTCAATGCCTGGGGGGGCAAGTATCCGCCGTGGGATTTCGATGCGGCGGCTGGGGCCGGAATCGGATCGGCTTTGCGGGGGCCGGTTTTTGACGTCCCGGAGATTCTGGAAGGCGGAGCGATCGATGGGAACGGCGAGGGCGTGGTCTTGACCACCGAATCCTGCATGCTCAATCGCAATCGATCGTTGGATGGGGAGAAGAGGACTGAGGAGGCCGCGAATCGTTTCCTGGCCCATTGGCTTGGAGTTGAGCAGGTGATTTGGCTCAAAAAAGGAATCATCGGAGACGACACGGATGGCCACGTGGATAACCTCGCGCGATTTGTTGATCACCAGACGATCGTGGCTGCGGTCGAGGCGGATCCAGATGACGCGAATCAGCCTGCTTTGGCGGAAAATTGGTCGCGACTGGAGTCCGAGCGCGGCCGCTCCGGTCGCGCCTTTGATCTGGTCGCGATCCCCATGCCGCCGCCGATTGAGCATGCAGGGGCTCGCTTGCCAGCGAGTTACGCAAATTTCTACATCGCGAATGAGGTGGTGCTGATTCCTTCGTTCGAAGCGGCGACCGATCGGCGCGCGGCCGCTATTCTCGGGGAGTGCTTCCCCGGGCGAAACATCGTCCGGATCCCGAGCCAAATGTTAGTGGTGGGCTTGGGTGCCCTGCACTGCCTCACCCAACTGGAACCCATCGGCGTTCCCGCGGGTGAGGGGGACAGAGGGGCGGAAACAGATTCAGAACGGAATCGCCTTTCGGTCCCCCGGGCGATTCGGTAGAACCCCCCCCGGCGCAGTCGCCCAATGGGCGCCGGACTGATCGAAGGCGAGAGAGCGAGGTGGAACGTGGTCCAAGTATCCCGACATGACATCGTGATCGTAGGCGGTGGTGGAGCGGGTCTCAGAGCCGCCATTGCGGCGGCCGAGGCAAATCCCAAGGCTTCGATTGCGCTCGTGAGCAAGGTGTACCCCATGCGGAGTCACACCGTTTCGGCAGAGGGCGGCGCGGCGGCCGTAGCCCGTGACGATGACAACTTCGAGTTGCATGGATTCGACACAGTCAAGGGCTCTGACTTTCTCGGAGATCAGAACGTCATTGAATACTTCGTCGAGCAAGCGCCGAAGGAACTGGCCCTGCTGGAGAACTGGGGATGTCCTTGGAGCCGGAACGAGGATGGGACGGTTTCCACCCGAGCTTTCGGGGGGATGACCATCAAGCGGACGTGGTTCGCCACGGATAAAGTTGGCTTCCACATGCTGCACTCATTGTTTCAGCAGTCCATGCGATACGAGAATATTGTTCGCTACGACGAATTCTTTGTCACGAAACTCCTGACCGAGGACGGAGCCTGCAAGGGTGTAGCGGCGCTTGAGATTCGAACGGGCGACTACCATGCGATTTTGGGCCGCGCAGTCATCCTAGCCACCGGCGGAGCCGGAAAGGTTTTTCCGTTCACCACGAACGGGGCGATCAAAACGGGCGATGGAATGGCGTTGGCCTACCGAGAGGGCGTGGGCCTCAAAGACATGGAGTTCGTTCAGTATCACCCGACGGGTCTGCCCGGAACCGGGATTTTAATCACCGAGGCCTCGCGCGGTGAAGGCGGTTATCTCCGAAATAAAGATGGAGATCGTTTCCTGGTCGACTACGACTACGGAGTTGGGAAGAAAGCCGAGCTGGGCCCGCGCGATATGATTTCGCGAGCCATTATCCAAGAGTTCGAGGCGGGTCGCGGGATTGATGACGAGCACGGTCTCCATGCTGCCTTGGATCTCACCCATCTCGGCGAGGCCCACATCATGGCCAAACTTCCATTCGTTCGGGAGCTGGCACGGACCTACGTAGGCGTTGATCCAGTTCACGAGCATATTCCGATTCGGCCGGTGGTCCATTACATGATGGGGGGCGTTGACACCAACATCCGAGCCGAGACCGATATGCCGGGCCTGTATGCGGCCGGTGAAGTGGCGTGTGGTTCGATTAACGGCGCGAACCGCCTCGGATCGAACTCCTTGACCGAGTGTCTGGTGTTCGGCAATTCAGCCGGCGTCCACTCGCTTGACTACGCCTCGGGCGCAGACGAAGGCAACGAGGCCTCGCTTCGAGGCCAGGCTGAGGAAGAAGCGGCTCGGGTCGATTCCCTCCGTGGCAGCAAACGCGGTGATGAGAAGATCGCGGATCTTCGGGTTGAGATGAATCGAGTCATGGAGGAGGGCTGCGGAGTGTATCGTGAGCAGGAGACTATGAAGATCGCGGAAAAAGAGATGCATGAAATTCGGAAACGAGCATCTTGCCTGCACCTTCAAGACTCCAGCAAAGTCTTTAACACCGAGCTGGTGGCTGCTCTTGAGTTGATGAACATGGTGGAAGTCGCGGAGACCTTGGCGGTCAGCGCGGCCCATCGCAAAGAGTCCAGGGGGGCGCATACGTGCCGAGACTTTCCCCATCGCGATGATCAAACCTACCTCTATCACACGCTGGCCTACCGAACGGACGATGGTCCGCGGTTGGATCGCAAAGAAGTGGCGCTTGGACACTGGGAGCCCCAGGAGCGAAAGTACTAATGAGCGACGAAAAAAAGACGATCAAGCTGGAAATTACGCGCTTCGATCCGGACATCGACGAGGTGCCGAAGACCGAAGAGTACGAGGTCCCGACCGAGCCCGGTTGGAAGGTCTTGGACGCGGTCAATTACGTCAAAGACAACTTGGATCCGAGCCTTTCCCATCGCTGGTCCTGTCGAATGGCCGTGTGCGGTAGCTGTGGGATGATGGTCAATGGCGAGCCGAAGCTGACTTGCAAGACCTCGTTGGACGAGTACGGCGATGCGATCAAGGTTGAGCCTCTGGCAAATTTTCCGGTTGTTCGAGATCTCGTAGTCGAAATCGACGGCTTCATGGACAAATTTAAGAGCGTGAAGCCCTGGATCATTCGAGCCAAGGAACGCGCTGAGGACATGGAGAATCTCAACGAACGGGGTACCTACAGCCAAAGCCCCGATGAACTCTCCGCGTTCAAGCAGTTCAGCATGTGCATCAATTGTCTGCTCTGTTACTCGGCTTGTCCTGTCGTGGCCAACGAGCCCGAATTCATCGGGCCCGCGGCCATCGCTCTGGGTCATCGTTACAACACCGATTCGAGGGATGAGGGCGCGGCGGAGCGAAACGATGTGTTTCGCGGAGAAGGAACAGTGTTCTCTTGCTCCTTCGCGAACGAATGCAGCGAAGTTTGTCCGAAGAACGTGGATCCAGCCTCGGCGGTCAACCAAGCGAAGCTGGGGGCCGTGGTCGACTGGGCGAAGGGGCTCATCCTGCCCCGTGGAGGAGCTTGAAAATGGCTGGAGCTGCGCACCCCGAAGCGATGGCCCCGCGGAAAAAGGGGCCGACGAGAACAGCGCCCCCGATGATGCCGAGTTCTTGGTGGTCAGCGCCTCGAATTCGGATCTATCTACTCTTCGGCGCGACTGGGCTTGTCTACTTGCTGGCCGGTTTTCTGATTCTGAGGCTCGCCTGGGCATTGGGAAGTAATCCGATGGCTTGGCAGTCGGCTTTTGACGGTTTAAGCCACCCGCTTTATGTGATCTTCCATTTGATCCTGTTGGTTTCTGTCCTCGGTGTGGGGATTCGGGCCTTTGTGCGGATGATGCCCAAGATGCAGCCAAGGGGCGGGCCGCTGCCGGTCTTGCCGCCGGCCGTTGTGCGCGGAGCCATCGTTGGCCTCTGGGCAGGGATCACTCTTTTTATGGTGCTCGTTCTGTCTGGAGCAATTTTCTGATGAAGCAACTCCTTCTTAAGCTCGAACCCATCATCTGGCTTTTGTTTGGCGCGGGACTGTCCATTGGCACCATGCTGCTCACGGGGTTCGTTTTGGTCGTCGGTTTGGCCATTCCCCTGGGTTGGGTGCCCGCGGATGCGCTCGACTATGAACGTGCGCATGCCCTCGGTTCCAATCTGATTGGCCGCTTGTTCTTGCTCGGGTTAATCGCGCTGCCCATGTGGAAAGGGGCACACCACCTGCGGTCGATCTCTCTCGACTTCGGCGGCGAATCGAGAGATGGTGCAGTCGGCTCTTTGCTCTACCTGCTCGCGATCGTTGGCAGCGTGGCGGGAATTGTGGCCGTCGTCCGCATTTGAAGCTCGACGGAACACTCTGATCGCAAGGTCGGCCTGGGTGGAGAACGCCGGGATCCTGCGGGGTGCTTCCCTGGGGCAACCGTCCATCTCTTGCCTGAGCACGGTACTTTAGGGGCCGGGCCGTTTTTTTTGAAACGGACTCCTGTCGTGACTTGACGCTCTCCGGTCGGTGCCGACCTCTCTCTTGCACCGGGAGATGACAGCAAGACATCGCCCGTTTGAGGGTCCGCGAGGCGGCCCGTTCAGAGAGGGAGGA
>NHEP01000131.1 GCA_002171515.1 bacterium TMED88
AACATCATTGCGCCCAGACAGAACTGGCTCACCTTGATTCCGGTCCGACCGAGTGATCTGTATTGCATACCGGCTGCGCCCCTCTTCATCGGCCCGTGTGTTATCCCACGTCGCTTTCGATTGGGGAGGATAGGACAGTCAGGCTGGGTTCTCGCCTGAGGCCGAGTCTGGGCGGACTGTTTAATCGCTCCGGAAGCCCACGAGTCTGTGCGGTCACTGATCAACCACCCGGGATAAATTAGGGTGTATTCGTCTCCGCGAGTCGTGAAGAGAACCCGTCGCCTATCCAGCTGTTTCCCTATGGATCGGGACGGTCGTCACGGCGCGACACAAGAGGGTCTTGGCGAGGCCGGGCTTGAGGTCTGCTGAGTGAGATCGCCTCTGGATACCGATTCCGACCAATCCGAGGCCCAACAGTAGTGCTGCGGTGGGTTCGGGGACAGCGACCATGCCTGCTGTGTCACGCCAGGCTTGGTCCATGCCGGTGGGAAAGATCGTGTCGGGAATCGGGTTGCCGGAGTTGTCCGTCGCATTCAGTGGGTACTTGCTTCGTGCCCAACCTTCCCATCAGCGTCAGCAAACTCACCCACAGCCACACACGTGTCATTCCGCATTCTTCCCAAGGTTGACGAAATGATCCGATCAGGCTCAGACTCTTCCATTCATCAAAAACCACGTGATGCGAATCGCAGTCGTTCAGCTGCACAACGACCGAGAACTACGCCCACTACGACGTGCTCGTCGAGATGTCTCCCGGCTGAACCGGTCGAGGCCGCGCGGCTAGTTGCCGACGCTCACGAAGCACTTGCACGACTTCTCGACGTTGCGCCACGTTCCGCTCCAGCCCTTCGGGACGAGGACGCTGTCTCCCGGATTCAGTACCAGGACCGAGTCGTCCTCGTTGGTGATCTCGATCTTGCCGTAGATGACCGTACAGACTTCGTCCGTGGGGTACTTGCGCATGGTCAGCGTTCCGGGCTCACCCGTCCACAGTCCCGTACGCAGCTTGCCCTCGGCGGGAAGCTCTCGAGTGAGCCACGTTTCGTAGGAGGGCTTTCCCTCGAGGACGAACTTCTCCGGGACATCGGTGCGCCCGATGTACTCGGATTTCTCCTGATCGATGGGGATCACGTTCATCGTCGGTTTTCTCCTTTGCGGGGTACACCTCGCCGACGCCGCTGTCCGCCGGCGAGTGGAGCCGGCTTTAGGGTGCGGGCAATGCTTCTGTGTCGACCACCACCAACTCGCGGTACCGCTCCGGCATCTCCCAGATGCCGACGAAGCCCTTGGGCAAGATGAAAGAGTCCCCCTGCTCAAACTCGAACTTGCGCCCGTCGTCGAGCGTGAGAATGAGGCGCCCCATCACGATGTGGACGAACTCGTCGTAGGGCAGGCCTTCGACGCGGACCTTGTCCGGGCCGGCCTCGATGACTGAAACGTGGATCTTGTCGTGGTGGAAGATGTGTGAGCTGCTCTGGCTCTTCGGCTCGGGGTTCTCGTCCTTCACCGAATGGGTGTAGTCTTCGTATTCGCTCGGGTCGTCCTTGACGAGGCCCTTTCCTTCGAGAAAGGACTTCTTGATCGCGATCGGGACAATTTCACTCATGGTGGGGGAGGGCTCCTTGCTGGGTCGGGTCTGCGTGATCGCGTCGTTCGCGAACAAAGCCAGGCTGATCGACGTCAGCACGAATATCGATCGTCTTCGATGGGCATTCATGGCCGCCGTCCTTCTGCCAGTGATCCAGTCCGCCTCGACATAGGCGGGAAGAGGGGATGCCCGGCACCGCCTAACCGCTAAATCATTGCACTATTTAATCCGGGAGACAAGCGAGGCGTGATGCTGCGGGAATGATCGCCATCGCCAAGCCCACCACAGCGTTGCTTATCGGTCTAGGCTTGATCGGGCTCGGTGTGCGGAGGTGGGTGAGGTCAGACGTATCAAAGCCGAATCAAACTGTTGCGATGGTGTTCGGTGTATTTGGGTATAGCCATGACACTTGCCGTATGCAGCGTTACAAGCGCCGATTCTGGACTCTTGGGTACGTCACGGGGAGATACATCCATACGGTTTCGCAACCACAGCGTGCCAATTTGAGCGTTATCTTAAATGCTATGGGAGCGCTGTGGTGGGCCATAGCAAAAGCGCGCCCCGAGCTAAGGCTCGAGGCGCGCTTTGTTATAAAACGAGGCTACCCCAGAAGATTAGGGCATCCGAGTTTTCAGATTACTGGGGTAGGTACATCCAGATCATAGTCACCGGTCTGGTTGCCTTCCTCCCCTTCAGCAGTCAACCGATAATTTCCTAAATAGCCGATTGAGCCCTGTACTGCCTCCGTGTTTGTGACGCAGAGTTCCAACGTGGCCGTGGTTGCCTCTGGCGATGTTTGAGTGGCAGTGATAGTGCCGGTATTACCGTTGGCAGCGTAAACGTAAGTGCCCGCGGTATCCAGGCATTGTTCGTTAGCGCCCTGATATTGCAAGCTGTACGTGAGGTCCGAGTTGAAAGTCCCTACGTATTGTCCGGCTGGATCTTGACAAAAGCCAGGGCCAGCACCCGCGTTAATGGTTGCTGTGAGAGACGAATCGCCGATGCTCGAGGGTGCATCTTGCGTAGAGCTGCAGAAAACGGAGCCGCCAGAATCATCATTCGAGCAACCGAATAAGCCGAAAAAAAGAAGTAGTGTTGCGCCTGAAAGTAAAAGCTTCATAGACAATGATTCTCCTGTGTGCTGCTGCCGTATGTTAGAAAAACTCATTCAATGTTTTGGGACGTGCGAAATAGAGGGGCAGCCGTAGTTTAGAGCCTCTCCTTGAGCCTGATGCTAGCCAATAATGGCAGGCTGGCGGCAGCTAAACAATACATGCACGTAAGTTCCCGAGCGTCGTGGCTGGTCGAGGTCGGTCCAAGCGCAGAGGCTAAAGAGTCAAATGATCGCTGGACTCATCGCGCCATTCAGGGGCGTTACCGGGTGGCCTCGGAGAGAATTGAACGCTCCACACCGCGATTTTTAGTCGCGGGCTCGACCAGTAAAAAATATTTTAAAAACCTACACTTACTGAAACGCGGGAGTTCGTGGCGACTCACGAGCGACCAAGGTGGGTGGTTTTGGGCCCATGAAAAGAAATGGTTGATTGGCCTCGAATCTTTATTTAAAACTCCGCGCACTGATCCCATCCCGCTCCCCTCCCTTTCTTTCAGGCTGGGCCCCCTGATTGAGCGTGATCAGGGATGGGCTCATTGGAAGGGCTGTTTTGCTCTGTTTTGAGCCTGCTTGGTGAGATTGTTTCCCGGGCTAAACCTGCGCCCGGCAGACGCTGCCCGTCAACCTTGGGAAGGATGCGGAATCACACGTGCGTGGCTGTGGGTGCATTGGCTGACGCTGATGGGAAGGTTGGACCCGAACCAAGTACTCACTGAATGCAGTGGATCACTCCGGAAATCCGATTGAGGACACGATCTTGCCAAGCGGCATGGACCAAGCGCGGCGTGATGTTGCGGGTCTGGGTCACACAAGCTGGTTTTGTCACAACGTTCGAGTAGGGGTGTGCTGTAAAAGGCCTTGGAGAGGCCACGCTTCCCGTCTTTATGTCCAGCTCGGCCAGGGCAAGGGTGTAAAGTAGAGTTTTGAAGTTCTTGCCCTGTCACTCAACCGAATGGGCTCATTTCCTTTTTGGCTTAAGCCGCTGAGAATGGATCAGAGAGTGGGGGAGCCATGAGCGGAGTCCAGGCGGAGCGTCGATCGGCTCGACGCTATTTCCTTCTTCTATTAATTGCCTTGATCTGGGGTTCTCAGTTCCTGCTCAACCACCTGGCTCTTCAGACGTTTACTCCGCAGGCTGTTTCTTGGCTGAGAGCAACCATCGGATGTCTGACCCTGACGCTCGCCATGCCGATGATTCGTGAAGAGGTTGGGCGTGCTGGCGGCGGGTTGGTTTATTGGCGTCAAATCGTGTTGGTCGGATTCTTCGAGGCGACTCTGCCGTTTTTTCTTGTGGCTTGGGGACAGCAGCATGTCAACAGCGCCGTAGCGGCGATTTTGATGTCGCTGGTAGCGGTGTTTACGCTTTTTTTGGTCATGATTTTTGTTCGAGAAGAACCCATCACAATGGGGAAGATTCTTGGAATTCTGGTCGGCTTCAGTGGTGTTTTGGTTTTATTGTGGCCCCAACTGAGCCGCTCGATCGGTGGAAGCAGTCTGCTGGGGAGCGCCTCGATTTTGGCCGCCGCCTTGAGCTTTGCCATCAGTCTTGTTCTCATTCGCCGGATGCCGGAGGTCGACGCACCCATGAGGACGGCGAGAAATATTCTCCTCTGTGGTGCCGTCGAGCTGGGCTTCGTTCTGATCGTCCTGAGACAGCCCCTGATCCACCAACCGCTCGAACTGGGCCCTGTGGCCGCGATCACAATGCAGGGAGTGTTTGCCGGCGGGGTGGTTTACGTCCTGTACGTGAGCCTGGTTGGGCTGGCCGGCGCGACGTTCGCAGGATTCGCCAATTACCTTGTTCCCCTCGTGGGTGTTTTCCTGGGCGTTGTGTTTTTGCACGACCATCTCTCGGCCAATGCTTATGCATCGCTCGCGATTCTGGCTCTCGCGATCGGGATGAGCGAGTGGGGGTCGGGGGCAGCGGCACCCGACGAGGTGTGAATTGAGTCTGGCTGAGTGCGAAGTTTTCTTCTCGGGATTCTGTACCCTGCGATCCGGCAGGCGCCCAGTGTTCACGCAACGCCGTAGACAGTGATGGCAACGTCATTCCCGACACGGCCTTCCCATCGGATTGGAGTTCATCGGCGGCTTGCTTCGTCTCGATTTTCCAGCGGATTTGAGTGGCTTCACATGTCAATGGTGCGGATCAGGGCAAGTCGAGCGTGTTGGTGATGCATTGACGCTCGCCGTGTGCGCTTTTCAGACATTCGGACGATGAGTGAGATGGTTCAAGGGTAACGTTCGTCACCTCCTGCTACTCAGACTAAAATGAAACGGGTCACCGCGGAACTCAAATGCGGGAATCGTAGTGCTGGCGGCGTCGCCCAAAATCACTCGAAGCTCTGGATGCCCTCATCCAAGAGGTTGGGATTCTCCCGCTCATCGGGTGGCCCGAGCGGCCCGCACCATGGGTCGGCAGGCGTTCGGACCAAGGCTCCCTCGGGATCGATCCCGAAACGTTCGCGAACTTCTGCCAGAGGTTCGTCCCTGAGAGAATAGAAGTCGATGGATTGATCCACATAGTTCACCCGGCAGCCATGACCGCGTTCGGCTGCACGGTAAATCATCTCGGGATCGAACTGATTTCGCCATGAGGGCGTGTCCGTATATCGCGCATAGCCCAACTGATACTGGGCAACAGATCCTACGAGTGCACTGCTGTAGTCTCTGCGAGACAGCGCACCATCGAACGCGTAAACGCACAACTCACCACTCGGACTCGTGTCATAGCCCGCCAGAATATGGTGAATATCGTGCAGGCTGAGGTTGTTGGAGAATGCCGCTCCGGCGGTGCCAGGCAGGGGGAATTTATTGTCGTCATAGTAGGCCGCAAATGCATGGCCAAGTGTTCCAACGGGAAGCGAGCGGTAGGCTTCGTGTCTCGCTAGGCGCTTTGCGTCCCCATCGCGATGAATTCCGCTTTTGAAGAACCCCCAATACAAAGAGAGAAGCCCGTGCCCCATCTCCGGGATATTGGTGCGGAAGCTGTCGAGGTAGATGAGCGTTTTTTTGTTCCGGGCGAAGTCCATGGCGCCCTTGATCGTCACGTCCGCCACGCCCCAACTTGAGGCCAAACGCTCCAACGCTCCTGCGCGCGGGGTCATCGAATCGGGCTCAAGGTAAGGAAGCACTGAAGCCATATGAGTGATCTCATGGCGGAGTTCGTTGTCCTCGATATCGCTCTGAACACTCGCGAAATCAGAGTCAAGCTCGTCGGGATCGACCGACGTCTCGAAAATATGCTCAGCGATGGCCACAAGCGTGTTGCGGTGAATCTCGTGAAAGGGGACACGGCCTTCGTCGGTGGCCACACCCTTCAGAAGCTGAATGACACTTCTGACAGATGAACCCCTCAGGTCGAAGATCTTTTTTTTCATGGACGCCCCCCTACCCGGTTAAAAAAACTCGCCACAGTAGTGGTGATCACGTGTGCCGCATCGGTAAGAATAGGCCATACAAGCCGGGTTCTGGCACAACGTCCGAGTATGGGGGTTATCTTCAGTGCGCTTTAGGGAGCTCTCTTCTTCTTTGGGATCTACGATCAGATCGTCATTCGCAGGGTAGGGGCTCGTCTTGACCATATGGTTTTCATCCATCCCCTTGAGGAGGAGCTTCCGGTTCCGCCATTTTACACCGAAGAGCTCGTTTCCGATGTAGATCATGACGGAATCTCGTGTGGACGTCTCTGATTGGCCCATCAGCAAAGCGGACTGATCCACCCCGTCGATCGTTCGCTCCTTCGGGATCGTGCCGCCCGTCCAGCTTGCCAACGTGGCGAAGAGATCCACAGCGTGCATGATCTCGTTCGAGACGCGATTTGCGGGGATCTGCGCAGGCCAGCGGACGAGAAACGGCAGACGCAAGGAGCCCTCGTAGGGTCCGGCCATGGTCCCTCGCCAGGGGCCCGTGAATCCGCGCGTGCCCGGCAGGCCTTCCCGCCCGTTGTCCGACGTGAAAGAAGAGGGTGTTCTCTTTCAGCGCCAGCTCGTCGAGGGCATCCGGGCGACCGCTTGACGGATCCCCTCGAAGCGCTCATCCGACCCGACATGATTGGGATGCCCTCTCCCAAGACTTCGTCCGGCCGGCCCTGAGGGTTCTTCCAGCCGTTTGTCTCGCCGGAGTCGCGCCACCCAGCGGGCTCGCGAGCTTTTTCGGCGCGCTCAGGAACTTCTTCTCACCATCGCGGTCTGGGCACGGGCCAGGCCCAGTAGAGCGAGACGATGATCCCCGCCTGGGGCGCCTCAAGGCTGCCGGTCTTCGGCGTTCTCCAAACCGAACCCATCTCTGAGACCAAGCGCTCGATTAATTTTCTCAAACCGTTGGCCCCATTCATTCCGATAGGCCGACGGCTGGGCTACGCCATGTCTCGGAATCACGGATATTGAGCTCATCATCGTATTGGCTGCGGAGATTAAAGCGAGGAGCAAGAGAATGTTCGCCAGAACGTTTTGATGAAAACGGCCGCTTGACCATTTCTCAGGTCCACGTAAAAACAGCGCATATCCGAGAACCATAAAGGGCATCAAGTCCGCCGTGTAACGCTGCTCCATGATGAAATATGACAAAACCAGGAGGCATTCGGTCAGCAAGCCCAGACCACAAAGCTTGAGAAGCCACTGACCCCCGGAACGGAATAGCCAATAAAAACCTAGGGTCGATCCAAACACAAAGGCTGGGGAAACGATCAAGAGTGAAATCACTAAAGAATCAAACATCTGCGGATAGAGATTCTGCTCTGGGTGCCATGCGCGAACTGCTCGGACCCAGGGGAACGTTTCGGAAAAAAAATCGCCTTGAAACCCGAAGAAGTTGAAGGCGGCAATGGGAATTCGTTGAGCATTGAGGCGACCCCAGGTTTCAAAGCTTGTCCAGGACTCCTGATTGGAAACCATGTACTCAAGCAGATCCAGCCTCGCGAAAACAAGAGGGGATCCGAAGCGATCAACGTTGTAGAACCATTGCAAGAAAACTGCGGCCAATGCGGGAATCAAGCTAGCCCCGGCTGCGAGTCCTGCACGTCGATAGCGATTCGGATCGGAGGCGGAGCCTTGTTCTATCCAAGCCTTCACCGCGCAAAGGGCCAGCACACCCAAAAGTGGTGCTCCGAAAGTGACGCGCGAAAGCAGAGCGATCGCCGCTGCGAAGGAGAGCTGGAGAAGTGCCGCCGGCGAAGACTCTTGGTCCACCAGAATTTGCCAGGCGGCTTCCAATGCCCAAACCGAAGCGGCCAATCCCCAGAGAATCGACTCGTGATAAATGGACGCGGAAATCGTGAGAAACAGAAGCGGCGTGCCCAGGCCAAACGCCAATATCGAGACCAAGAACAACAATCGGGCATTTTCGGAACCCCAACTCCGATTCCCGTTCAGCGCCCGCTGAGCCAGTCGAATAAAACTTCCGAGGGCAATAGAAGCCGCGATAAAGCATGACAGCCGTGACCAAAGACCCCAGTAGTCTTCGAGGCCAAGATTTAATGATATTCGCAGAAGAGCCGGCCACGGCCCAAAATACATGTACGCTTGACCGTCGACTTTCATTGCCTCCCAACGAATCGTGTCCGGGCGCAACGCAGAGCTTCCCGAAAGCAGCGCATTGCCCAGAGAGTCATACGCAGACCCTAAGGCTTCGGCGTAAAACAATTCTGCCGTCCCGCGTGTGAGGAGCTGAAAATAGATCCCGATTATGAGAAAAGTCAGGAATCCAGAAGCCGGTCTCCAAAGTTCCGCCAATCGGTTTTTTTGGACAGCAGGATCCTCTAGGGAGATCCAGCGATCGACAGCAAGCCAGGCGATCAGCGGTGGAGCTCCGGCAGGCCAAACCCAGGCCAAGAGAAGAATGCCGACCACACCTAGCCAGAACCGGCGAGACCACCAAGCTTCCAAATTGAGTGTCACGATTTCACTCTCCGTTTTGAGAGATGAATGCTCGAGCAGTCTGAGATCAACCCCCTACGCCTGACGCGCAGGACACTCATCCCAATCGCTGAGAAAAACTAGCAGCCCCTGCAAAGGGCTCCTTTTTATCAGCGTTCTTCTACATGGATTGTCGGCCAACTCACTTTCAAGAACATACGACGCTCGGATTTCAGAAAAAGGCGGAGCCATCTGATCTACTGGACGCTGCAGCCTCCGAGCGGGTCGAACTGCCTCGTGGCTCCGCGTGTCCTGGGCTTGCCTTCCGTGCGATGCTCGGCGGCGGCGGGATTGCTCATGCGGTTTCGTTGGGTCGCGTGCTGGAGGGAGCGAACCGAGTTATGCGCGGACGCGCTCCTGCACCGCCCGCCAGGCTGCATCCATCGCTCCGTCCGCGTAGGCCCTTGCTTCGGTGTCCGAGCCCGCGAAGCTGATATTGCCGAGGGGCTTGCGGCCCAGTTCGTGGGGCGCCTGACCTTCAGGGAATTCGGGATCCCACAGATCCATGTAGGCGTACGCGTAGCCATGGGACCATCGGTTCAACGTAATCGCCTCGATGTCCCGATCGGCATCGAAGTCGGTATTCGCGAAGAGTCCGCTCAGCTGTTCGATGATCTTCGTCTCGAACTCCTCGAAGGGCGTCGCGTAGAGCTGGTGCCGCGCCAGGCGATAGAGATCAGACGCGGACTGCGATCCGTTGTTCTCGACCGGCGGTGAGGTCATCAAGTATACGAGGAGCGGATCGTCCGGACCCATCGGAGTCTCGTAGTCTCCGATCTTCGAGGCCATCCCCGTCGTCACGAGCGCGAAGTAGCTGTTGGGGCACATGTTGACCTGGCCCCCGGCCTCAAGAAAGGGGCGCGCCTTCCGAATCAGGACGTGCGCGAGCAGAAGCGGTGACTTGACGCCATAGGAGGCGTTCTTCTTTTGCTCCTCCGGGAGCTGGGGACAGACATGAGGCGTCATTCCGTTGAAGCCCGCAAAGATGCAGTGCTTCGCTTTCACCTCGACGGGCTTGCCGTCCTGCACATACGCAACCGAGACGGCGCCGTCCGATTCGTTGAGGATCCGGGTGACCGTACTGTTCAAACGTAGGCGCACCGGGTGGTCCGGGCGATCGAGTTGGCTGTAGTCGAAGCGGGCGGTCACCAAGTCCTCGACCGTCTGTCCGGGCGCGACGCTCGGGATCAAGCGGCGAACGAGCTGACGGGTGATCGTTGCGTTTCCATCCGGTGCCCACACGAAGTCGACGCCCTCGAAGGCGAAGCCGCTCGATTGCAAGGCCGCCATCCCCTCGTCACCGAGGACGGCTAGCCCGGGGAGGCCCGTCTTGATGCCCTCCATGATCGAGATGGAGTCGGTCCCCGTGCAGTGGGTGACCCGCACGTAGGGGTCGAAGAGTCGCGTGGTCTGCTTGCTGAGCCCCACGTGTTCGACGGCGAAGGTCTGGTAGGGCATGCGCTTCAGCGTCTTCAGCAGGTCGCCTTTCGGGAGCGGCTTCTCGAGGGGTCGGCTGCCGTCCACGAAGCCGATCAGCTTCTTTCGCTCGTTTTCGGGCAAGGGGAGGGCGTTGATCAGCTCCTGGTAGTTCCCCATGCCCTGCCAGGCGGGCAGCCATGCTCCCGTCACAACGGAGTCTTTTCCGTAGGTCGCGGCATCGTTGTACATGCCCATTGGCGCGTCCATCTCGGCCGCGAAGCCACGGGGGAGCTGGCCCTTCCGGATCACCTCAACGTCGAGGCCGACTTCGGTGAGGAGTTGCTTCGCTTCCGGCGAATATTTTCCCGGGTCTTGGAAGTTGCCGCTCCCCCCCCCGCTGACGAGCATTTGGCCCTCAAAGTGAAATTCGTTTCGCTTGGCGTGGCCCCCGAAGTCGTCGTGGTTGTCGAGCAGGAGGATGCGCTTGTCTTGGCCCGCTTCGCGCTGGTAGAAGTACGCCGCGGAGAGACCGCTGATTCCGGTGCCGACGACGACGAGATCGTATTCCTCGTCGAGTGCGGAATAGCTCGCGGGACTCTCGCCGTTCCAGGCGAGGGCGTGGGCCACATCGTAGGTGCCCTCGTGATTGCCGCGGAGCCCGGTTCGAGTGGGCGGGTAGTAGCCGGTGGCGCCGGGCGTCGTGGGCTGACCCTTCGCCATCTCCGCCCAGACGGCCTTTGGATCCATCACAGCGGCGCCCGCGGCGGCGACGGAAACCCCGTTGATGAAGTCGCGGCGAGTGATCTTCTTCGGCATGGCGAGCACGTCTCCTCAAGCAGCCCCTCAGCGTACTCTGTCGGTGTCCAATTAGTCATATTATTGCACTATAGGAGGGGCCCGGCGAGCGTTCCTGTTCACGGGCCCTTCGCAAGAAGGCCAAATTCAGCCGGAATCACGCGGAGAGCCTCTCTCAACGAGCGGGCCATCGGGTCGGCGCGAGTCCCCTCTTGGGTGGCCGCGTCTGCGAAACGAGTTCCATCAAGACGGGCGGATCAGGCGAGGAGCGGCCTTAATCCGCTCGGCCTCGTGCCACGCTTGAAGCACAGAGTCGAAATCGGATAGGGACGGGGAGCCCTTTCAGCGGGTGTGGATGAGCGACCGCAGCGCCGACGCGACGTCGTGGGGGCGCTCGATGGGCGCCGTGTGGCCGCAGCCCTCGATGGTGACGTGATCCGCGCGCGGGATGGACTCGACGAGCTCCAGCTGTGTCGCGATCGGCATCAGGGCGTCTGCGTCCCCGGCGGCGACCAGAGTGGGAGTGTCGATGTGGGGCAGGTCCGCGCGACTGTCGACGCGGTCGATGATCGCCTGCTGATGGCGGGAGAAGGTCTCGGCTCCGACCTGTCTCATCATTGCGATCACGCGTTCGATGAGCACCGTGTCGTTCATTCGCGCAGGGGCTACCACTGAGGGGAGGACCGCCTCGATCACCCGCTCGTATTGGCCGGATTTGCAGAGCGAGATCATCTTTCGGCGTCGTTCGGACACGGCCGGCAGGTCGGGGCGTGCGGAGGTGCTGATCAGGGCGAGGTGATGGATGCGCTCGGGTGCGCGCCTTAAAACCTCGAAGGCGACGTATCCGCCGAGGGAATGGCCAGCGAGGGCGAATCGTTCGGGCGCGCCGGCGAGG
>NHEP01000132.1 GCA_002171515.1 bacterium TMED88
CAAGGGGCCCAAGTCGGCCGACGATGCAACGTGGGTGGCGGTAGCTTTATCGAGTCAAAAGCCGTTATCGGAGACGACTGTACGATCAAGAACGGAGTCCAAGTTTGGGATGGCGTTCGTCTGGGCAATCATGTTTTTGTCGGTCCCAATGCAACCTTTACCAATGATTTGCGACCTCGTGCGGGTCAGGGTCCGAGCACCTTTGACTTGATTGAAACTGAGGTTCAGAGTGGTGTGACGATTGGAGCCAACGCCACGATCTTGTGCGGTATTAAATTGGGCGCGAATTCCTTTGTTGCGGCTGGGGCGGTCGTGACTCGGGATGTGCCGGCCCATGCCATGGTCGTCGGCTCTCCGGCACGAACTCGAGGCTGGGTCTGTCGATGCGGAGCTTCTTTGCCCGAAAACCTCGCTTGCGAGTGTGGTCGCCGTTACCGTCTTCATGATGCGCAATCTGGTCTTTTGGCTGAGGAATGAGTCCACGCCTTGGGAGGATTTCTCCTCGTGAGCGGCTTTGACCTACGGAGTCGTCTGCCCGCAGTAGCTGGTCTGATCGTGCTGACGACCGGGGCGTTTCTCATTCGTGCGCTTGGCTTTGAGTATGTCTTCGTGGGTGATGAAGTCGTTTTTCCGCCGGCAGACCCTCAGTATCACCTGCGCCGCGCTTTTTTCACAATGACGCAGTTCCCCGACGTGTTGCTCTTCGATCCGTACGTCAACTTCCCGGGAGGGGCGCCCGTGCCTTGGCCTCCTCTATTCGATTGGCTGCTCGGGGCCGGAGGCTGGTTGGCCGGGGGAAAAACGGCGGATCTAGAAAAGGTGGCGGCTTGGGCCTCGCCGATCTGCGCTGCCCTTGCGATATGGCCCCTTTATTTCGCCGGACGTCTGCTTTCATCGCGCCGTGTTGGCCTTGTGGCCGGCTTATTCTTTGCCTTTTTGCCCATCAGCGTCGTGTACACCCGGGTGGGCAATGCCGACCACCATGGTGCGGTCGCTCTGATTGGGGCTTGGTTGCTCTACTGTCTTTTGGCGTTGGTCGACCCGGCGGCTTCGCGGGCCAGAATGATCGGATTGGCAGTTCTTCTTACGCTGCTGTCCTTCATGATGCTGCTGACTTGGCACGGAAGTCTCCTTTACCTCGCTCCCGCCGAAGGCCTATTGCTGATGGGTGGTCTTCTCTCGGGCCGATCGCGGCTGCTGGCCGTGCAGGCCAGCAGCGCGTTCGTCGCGGGCTGCGGAGTCGGAGTCTGGCTTCTGCTGTCTCCGGTACCGCTCGGTGGCCTGTATTCGTCGATCGCTCTATCGAGGTTACATGTCCTCGCTCTGGTCGCGGTCTTTGTAACGGCTGGCTGCCTTTGGTGCTTGATGAAGGTTGGCTGGGCCAACACGATTCCAAGACGCATCTTTTGGGCATTGACCTTGGTCAGCGGACTGGGTCTGACGATTTTTCTCTTGCCTGGGCCTCGCGAAGGACTGGAGTTCGCCTACCAGTTCTTGACCCTTTCTGATCAAGTGGGCGCAAGCACCGGCGAACAGACTCCGCTTTTTTCGATGGGCGATCGCTTGCAGGGCCCTCCGGCTTGGCGGAGTTGGGGACTTTTCGCATACGCCTTGCCGGGGATTCCGCTCACGGCATGGTTCGTGGCGCGGAGGCCCGCCGCTCATCCGGGGGCTCGCGCGGCAGGCTGGCTTCTTTTTGCCTGGGGAGGGTTCTTTTGCCTTTTGGCCATTTTGCAACGTCGCTACGGCAATGACGCTGCGCCCGCCGCTGCACTGCTGTTTGCCCTTTTGCTGTCCGCTCTCTCGGATCGGCTGGTTCCAGTCTCTGTGCGCCGTCCTCCCCACCGCTTCGTTCCTTGGGTGGCGCTGGGTGCGCCAGCCCTGATCGTTGTGATCGGCTTCTGGCCGGCCTGGCGTTCGATCTATGTGCCGCGGGCGATTGCATCTTGGTCCGCTTGGCAGCATCCGGCTCAACAGGGGGGTGCCGCTTCCCAAAGCATTGCCGCAACGCTGCACCACTTTGCGGGCCAAGTGAGAGCGTGGACGCCTGAAACTTCGGGTTACGCGGAGTCCGGCCGCGGTCCAGAGTATGGAATCATCGCGCATCCGAATCTCGGTCATGCGTTGCAGTATCGAGCGCGGCGAGCGACAGCGACGGATCCATTCTGGTGGTATATCGGTCGTGAGAATTGGGACCGCACCGACGCTTTTTTTCAGGCCCAGACTGAACCCGAAGCCTTGGCGCTCGCACGTGTGCTGAAGGCTCGGTATCTGATCACGATGCCCGATCTGGCGCCTGGCAGCATCGCGGCCAGGCTGCATGCTCGGGACGGGCAGGCAGAAGGGAACGCGCCCTCTCTTCATCACTTCCGGTTGGTGGGAGAAGCGCCTCGCGGGGGTCTCTCAATCGGAGCCCTTTTTGAACGTCGCAGCGAGATAACGATTCCGTATAAGCTTTTTGAGATTGTGCCGGGGGCCGTGATCGAGGTTGCTGCGCCTGCCGGCACGCCCGTTTCCGCCGAGGCCCAAATTGAAGCGCCGGAGGGGCGTCGCTTTATATATCGAGTCTTCCGTCAAGCGGGTGAAGATGGATGGGCTCGGCTCCGGGTTCCGTACCCGACCCGATCAGGAGATGGAGAGGCGCAGCTTCCCGGTGCGCAGGCGATGGGTGGCTATCGGATCCGTGCAGGTCAGCGCAATCTTCCCCCGGTTGAGGTATCGGAAAATGCTGTCCGTGAGGGCCGGGCCCTGCAAGGCGCTTCAGTGCTTGGGCCGAGCTAAGAGCCTTCGCGGTCATCGAGCCGAAAACGGCCAGAGCCCACGTAAGAGAGACGATGCGGTTGGCGGAAGCGGATCGAGTAGAAGTCGACCTGTCCGTCGGGACTCGACCAAGCACGAACCGCCACCTGGTCCGGAGGACGTTGTCTGGCAAAGCGCAGCAGTGGGTCGCTCAAGCCAAAGGCATCATAGGGTGCGGCGTGGATGAGATAGTGAGTTTGTCCGTTGCCGTCGTGCGTCCAAGGGCGTCCGGCTGCAAACGCTCGCGGAATCGACCAGATGGCCTCTTGAAGGGGCAGGTCATGGGTGAGAAAGAGCAAGGGCTCGTGGAACCCCCAATCTAAGCTGATGACTTCGGAGCCCGGGGTCGCCTCAAGCTCGTCGGCGAGGACGGCGAGTGTCGGGTTCCAGCGTCCGAATCCCGAGGTCCGTAAGATTTCCTTTTCGGTCCCGACGACGATCAGGAGCTGGCTTGCGATCACCCCGGCCAGCACGATAACCGTCGCGAATCGTGGCCACACCTGATTGCTTTGCTTGCCATATCTCCATAGAACTTCGAAGGCACAGGCGATGAGGATTTGGACGAAGGGTAAGGCGTTAAGGTGGTGATGAGCTCGCACCGCGCCCGGCAGAGCGAGCGTGGTCAGGAGAATGGTGACGGTTGTGATCCAGAGCCAACGTCGAGGGTCATCTGCGGCGGTTTCAGGTGAGGAGCGTCGCTCCTGTATGAGTTGGAAGCCAACGATGAGGAGAGATCCAATGAGGGCAAGGCCGAGCAGGCCTCCTTGGAGGTCAAGAGAGCGCGATTGATCGAAAAGGCCACCGCTTTGCATGACGCGAAGGAACTGGGTCCCGTCGAGCACATTCCAGAGGACCGCAAGACGATCGATGAAATCGCCCCGATCCGCGATGGAACCACTGACCGTGATCAAAGAAAGGGCAGAGGACCACATGGGTAAAGACGCGACGGCCAGCGCCCCGAAGGCCAAGGCGGCCTCCGTTTTGCGGGTGCGGATGATTTTACCCACTAGGGCCGGGTGACCCACGAGGATCCCGAGGCCGGCGGCCGCGACAATGAGGGTGAAGTCGGCACGACTGTAAATTCCCAGTCCCAATGCGAGGCCTCCGCCCACGGCTGCGATTCGTCGACGAATCGGGCTGGAGGATTGCCAAGCCCAGGTCAAAAAGAGCAATCCGGCAGCCCGGCAAAGGAAGTTGGTGGTGAATGGACCCCATTCGAAACGTCCGAAAAAAAGGAACGAAGGATCGGTTGCAACCAAAGCACCGCCCAACAGGGCGATCGGGAGCGAGAAGACGCGACGGCTCCAGAACAGCGTGAGCACCAGTGCGAGGGCCGCGATGCCGAAGGTGGCGATTCTGAGCGTTTTGACGGTTGCTCCACCGATCCAGAACGCTGGAATCAAAAGCTGACTTTTTAACGATCCCAGATAGGCGGCGTTTCGGATGGGGAAAGGCCGCCCAAACCACTCGATCGAACGGACACTTGCCGGATGCAGATTCTCTCGGCCGGGCTCTAGGAAGTCCCTGGCTTGCTGAGCGATGAACGCCTCATCGTAGTAAAGCCCCAGGCGCTCGATGTTCGGGAGCAAGAACATCGCAGATGAAACGAGGAAGACGATCGAGGTCGCCCAGAGAAGGGTCGTTTCTCGAGCCGTCAGGTGTTTTTCATTCATGAACGATCGAGACCAAGCCGCGCAATGAAGTGCAGGTTGCGGTCAAAGAACCAGCTCAGAGGGGCTGGGTAAAGGCCGACGGATTCCGTCATCGATTCGATTCGGAGACGGCGCTGTTGGAAAGCGACCCGCCACTGATCCTCGGTCCAGTAATGATGCGGTAGGGCGACATCAAAACGCGCATTGCCAATTCGGTCCATGAACCGCAGCGTTTGAGAAGCAAAGAGCCCTTTGAGCCGATGATCTTTGATGACGAGATGATGGCGTGCCACACGGGCCGCTTCGGCCAAGAGAGCAGCTGGATCTTCTGCGTGATGGAGGACATCAACGAGCAGAACGGTGTCGAAGCTTTGATCCGCTTCGGGCAGGGTCACGCCATCAAAGGGTGTGACCTCGATGGCGGCTTTAGGCCGAACCAACACATCGGTGCCGCGAACCTCTAAGTCGGGTCGCATTTGAGCCAAGCGGGCGGTCAGCATCCCGTCCCCACAACCGACATCGAGAATGGATGCTTGGGTCGGGATGATTCGGGAAAAATGCTCCGAGAGAACACGCACCCGTCGACTGGCCGTGTAGTTCGAGTGCGCGTACTCGATCGGGTTCAACGCCGGCTCATTCCGAGAATGCTGACAAAAAAACCAGAGAGGATGGTCTGGAAGCCAAGGGCGGCGAGTGTGACCCCTGGGATGACCCATCGAAGCGTGAGTGGGTAGTCGAGGGCTCCATAGTCGACGGATCGCCATTGGAAGAAAGTTGATCCGATGAGGAGCAGACCCGAAAGCAGAGCGGCCGAACCCACGAGCAGGCCGCGTTCAAGAGTGGCCCATTGGTAAAACCTGTCGAGCCGAGGGTCCGCGGGGGCCAATCCTTCTGAGATGGCGAAGGTCTTGCTCAGGAGGGCAAATAGAACCGATTGGAAACCCATCAAAAGAGCCAAGCTAGACGCGAGCAGAGTGTGGGCGTCGAGCCGGGCCCCCAAGACTTCCGCCCCAGGGAGGGCGAGGGCGAACCCCAAGCCTCCGAGGGCCATGAGGAGGAGGCCCGGGATTAAGAACAGCCAGCGGGGGCTGTTGAGGAGAAAGAACCGGAGGGTCCGCCATCCATCTCGAAAGGTGCGCAAGTGGGGTCCATGCGCGATTCGGCCGTCGGGATGTAGCGTGATGGGAACTTCCGCGATTCGAGCGCCATGAAGGCTCGACTTGATGATCATCTCAGTGGCAAACTCCATGCCAGTACATCGCTGGTCGAGTTTTTTATAAAGGGTTTGAGTGAATCCGCGCATTCCGCAATAGGCATCTGTCACCGGCGCATTGAACATGCCGCGGGCCAGTGCGGAGAGGAGAGGATTCCCGAACCATCGGTGCAAAAAGGGCATGGCCCCGGGGAGAACGCGGCCGCCTCCTGAGGGAAGCCGGCATCCCTGTACGAGCTCGTAGCCCTCCCGTAATTTTTCGACAAAACGAGGGATCTCAAGAAAGTCGTAGCTGTCATCGGCATCGCCCATGAGGACGAAGGGCCCCCGCGCAGCTGCAATTCCGCCCATCAGCGCGCTGCCGTACCCCCGCCGCGCGACGTGAATCACGCGGGCGCCCGCCTTTTCGGCGATTTCTACCGAGCCATCCTGGCTGCCGTTGTCGGCCACGATCACCTCTCCTTGGACGCCGGCTTCCCGCATGGCGGAGAAAGCCTTTTTGAGGCAGATCGGAAGCGTCTCGGCTTCGTCTAGGCAAGGCATGACCACGCTCAGCTCGATGGAGCTCGGGCTCATTTCTTCGTTTTCGGGCCTGTTTCCTTCAGGCATTTTGGGCCGGACTCCTCATGGTCATGAACCGCGCAGGCTAGCAATCCCCTCGCGACTTGCTGTCGATTCGCATTGGAGATGATTCCGCAGACGTCGGGATTGTGCAGCGCGCGTCCGGGGCTGGTGTATTCTTACGGCCGTTTTATGAGGCTCGAATCGCATACCGATTGTCGGGGCCGCAGGGAGCGACCCGCTGGCTAGGCGCGTCCGAGATGGGAAAAGACGAAGCCAGGGGGGGGCGAGGCCGCAGAAGGCAACGACCCCCTCAGAACCGCCGCGAGCCTGGGTGTCCTGGGGGGCCTTCCTGCTGGTGGGCCTCATCTTATACGGGCCGGTTCTGGACGGGGCCTTCATCTCGGATGACTCGCATTACGTCTTAAAGAATCAGTATGTCCACGACCTGACCCTGGACAATGTTGTCGCGATTTGGGACCCCACCAGCGAAGTGGCTGTGCTGGTGGAGAACTACGCGCCGGTTCATCTGATGCTGCATTCTTTCGAATGGCAGATCTTTGGCCCAGAGGTGACGGGCTATCACGTCGTGAACCTGGCCCTCCACGCTTGGGCGGCCGCTCTTTTGATTTTGCTGTACCGCCGGAGCGGCTTGGGGCCATGGGTGGCTTGGGCCGGGGCCACTTGGTTTTTCCTCCATCCGGGCAACGTCGAGTCAGTGGCTTGGATCTCTCAGCTCAAGAGCTCGGCGGCTCTTGTGCTCTCCTTGTTGGCGATCCTCGCGCACCCCTCTCGGCCGCTCTGGGCCCTGCTGTTTTTCACCTTGGCCCTTTTCGCTAAACCCTTCTCGGCCTTTGCTTTGCCGGTTGTGGTGCTCTTTAGCTGGTGCCGATGGCGCGCGGCTCGAGAGTCAGGCGAGGTCGGAATGTCATTTGGCTGGGGGTGGCTTTCGGGTTGGGCCGTGGTGGTCGGTTTGTTCGCCTGGGTCGAGTCCGCAGCATTTGGCCAGTCAGCCGGCCTCGCCCCCCCGCTCTATGCTGAGCTGTCGGTTCGATATATGACGATTTTTTCGGTTTTCATCCGGTATGCCTGGATGACCCTGAGTGGGATGGGGCTTTCAACCTTCCACGAGCCCCCACCGGTGCTCGGCCCCGGCGACCTCTACTTCCTCGCCGGAGTAGTTCTTATGGTGCTCCTCGGTTGGAGAACCCTCCTGACCTTGCGTCGAGGAAGCGAGGAGTCGGTTTGGTGGCTATGGGCGGCGATTGCCCTGGCCCCGCTTTCAGGGGTTCTGCCACTGCCCTATCCCATGGCGGATCGATATCTCTATTTTGTACTCCCGGGCCTCATTGGCGGCAGTTGTTTTGCGTGGCGAGACAGCATCGCTCCGTGGCTCGGCCGCTTTTTCGACCCAGTGGCTCGCGAACGCTTGAAGCACGGGCTTGTCGGGGCCTTTGTTCTGTGGCTGCTCTGGTTCTGTTGGCAGACCTATCAACAAGCGCCGGTCTACCGTTCCGCGGAAGCCTTGATGGCGGAGGCAGAGCGGAACTACCCCGACGGTGCGGCGGCCCAGATACGTCGAGCGGGTCGGGAAGCCGCCACCGGAAATGTGGTGGCGGCGATTCAGCATCTCCGCGCGGCGCGTGCGCGAGGCTACAACCGTGTTGACCACTTAATGGGCGACCGGCGGTACGACTCCCTGCGCTCCGAACCGGAGTTTATCGAGCTGAGAGATGAGATGGCAGAGGATTGGATTGCCCGTTTGGAATCAGACCCGGAACCCTCCCATTACAAAGCCCGTGCCTTAGCCCAGGCGTATGTCGCGAAAGGGGACCTCAGTGGTGCGTTGGCCGTGATTGAGCACGCTGCCGAGCGACCGGGCCCGATTGGGGAGGGGCTTCGAGCCGATGCAGAACAATTGCGCAGCCAGATCGCCCTTGAAGGTCGGCTCAGTGCGGAAAGAGAGCGGCTGCGAACGCGAAGGCGGGAGTGAGTGCCGCCACTTAGGAGGTCGAAGCGGATTTTTCGATCGCCGGGTTTGTCCGTTCGAGACGATCGAGGGATTGCGTGGCAGGCGTAAAGTTGGGGGTGATTTTGAGTGCTTCGGCCAGGGCCTGTCGAGCCTCATCGGTTCGGTCGAGTTCAATGAGCGCCAATCCCAGATGATACCAGTACTCGGCTCGGGGTGGGTCGGCCTCCCCGGTAACGAATCTGAATTGCCAGTACGCCGCTTCGTAAGCCCCCGACCGGAGGTAGACGTAGCCCAGGGTATCGGCCGTAGTCAGACTTTTGTCCGAAGTGTCAACGGCCAAGCGGGCGAGCTTGAGCGCGCGATCGAAATCCTCACCCTCGAGGGCGAGGAGATAGGCTAGATCATTCTTGAGAATGATTAACTCGCTCCCTTCGATCAGAGCGCGCTCATAGAGGGGCCGGGCCGTTTGAAGCTGCCCGTTGCGCAGGTAAAGGTGGGCGAGCAAAGCCAGATCGTCGGGACTAATTTCGCCCCGCACTTTTTGTGCTTCCAGCGTTTGAATAGTTGCGTTGCGTTGCCGAGGCGTGGCATTGAGCTCGATGATGAGCGAGTAGGCCTCGTCCCGCCGTTGCGGGTCCAGAGAAGCAGCTTTCTGGGCGTCCTTCAGGGCGTCATCGCTTCGCCCGAGTGCTTTCCAGATCGACGCTCTGACCAGATACAGCCCCACGTTGCGCGGTCTGCGCTGAATCGCTCGGGTGACTCGGGCCACCGCGGCCGCGTTACGCCCGCGGCTGAGGTCATCCCGGCTTAAGAGTTCGACGATTTCAAGGTTTTCGGGGTGAAGGCGATGCGTCGAGGCGAGAAGCGCTCGGACTCTTTCTTGTCGATTCGGGTTTTGTAGCTCCCAGCCTGCGAGGGCCAGCGCCGCCCGGGGCTCAGGGTTCGGTCCTTCCAAGAGGCCTTCGAGAATTCGGCGCCCGTGAAATTCTCCCTTGGACTCGTAGTATCCCCTGGCCATCAAGAGCCTTTCGTCGATGGACAAACTCTCTTTTTCGCCAACTTCACCAAAGGCCAGGGCAGCCTCCCGTCCCCGGCCAAGCTCCAGCAGGATCGGAGCTTTGATTCGCAGGTTGAGGGTTGTGCGGCCCTCCAACTCGATGGCCCTATCAATGGCCGTGAGTGCTTGGGTGTAGGCATCGCGCTCATGCTGGATGTGGGCCATCAAGCGCCAGAAGGGTCCCGTAGCCTCCTCGCCGTTGAGGATCGGCTGGAGCGTCTTGAGGGCCTCGTCGAGCTGGCTTTCTGCGATTTGTTGTTTGGCAATCAGTAGAGTGGTGGTCGCATGCTTCGGGTAGGCCTGGCGGAGTTTCGACAAGGTGCGCGCCGAATCTCGGTACCGTCCTTGTCCGATTTGAAGGTGGAAGATGGCAGTCCAGAGTGGCTCGCTTTCGCCGTCTTCGGCCACTTTTTCACTCAAGTAGGCAATCGCCGCCGCTGGGTTTTTGCTTTGGGCCAGATGCCCCGAGTAGGCGATTTGAGCATCGGGACGGTTTCCAATCTCTGCAAACATTTTTTCGAAGAGCTTCTCCGTCCCAGCGGTATCGCCGTGGAGGCTGAGAACGATTGCGAGCCGCTTCCAAACTTCGACTTGCCTCGGATCGGCTTCGACCAACTCTTGGAGCGCAGCGCGCTCGAGATCCAAGTCCGCGATGGCCTTTGCGTAATTTGCGGTTTCCTTGAGGGCGCGCTTCTTCTCCTCGTATGCGCCCTCGACCACGGCCATTGACATCAAGTCTTCATAGGCCCGCCGGGCCTCGACTGTTCCGGGCGCCCAGCTCTTGTAGGCGCGTGCGCTGCCCAATGCGGCCTCGACCCGACGCGTTCCACCTTTTTCAAGATAACGTTTATACGCCCCAAGAATTGCGTTCAAAGGTTCTGTACGTTGCAAAGAACTCGCTGACAGAAGTCTCAAGTTCCGAGACTGGATAAGCAGAATCTCGGCGAGGGCCCATTCGATCTCCGGGTTATCGGGTTGCAGGCGTCTGGCCTGCTCGACGATTTGGCGCGCTTCGCGAGTCTTACCATTCAAGGTCAATATTCGGGCCTGGACAAGGAGGGCGCCGGTCTGTCGTGGGTCGGCCTGGAGGACTTCCTTGATGAGCTCAGCCGCTCGCGCAGGGTCCGAGTCTACGAGGGCGTTTGCGTAATCGACGGCTACTTCTAAGTCAGCGGGATCCAACGCATGGGCTTCTTGGAAGTACTCACTGGCGCTTTGTGGGTCGCCCGCCTTCGCGAAGACTCTTGCGATTTGAAGGGTCAGGCTTTGATCATCCGGCCGGAGTTGAGCGGCCGCTCTCAGTTCGAGTATGGCTTGGGCGTAGTCGCCTTCCTGAATCAGGCCATTTGCTCGGTTGAGGTGCTGCTCGGCTCGATCTCCACCGGGCCCGCAGCCCAACGCAAGGGTGAAGAGGAGCAGGGGCAGGGCCGCCAGAACTCGCATGAGCGAAGGGCTGCGATTTCTCGTGAGAGTCGATGTCACCAATTGGTTCCCGTCGGCGGTTAGGACCCTTGGAGGCTGGCCAGTTGCGCTCGTGCCGCATCCGCTTCCGGAAAGTCGGATTGGTTCAGCGCTCGGGTGAGGGCGGCTTGAGCTCCCTCAGAATCCCCCGATGCAACGCGGGCGAGGCCCAGGCGGTAGGCGAGGGAGGGAGACTCGGGATACGACGCAAGAGCTTTCTCTAAGGTGTTGGTGGCTTCTGCGATTTGACCCCGTTGAAGATAAACGTAGCCGAGCGTGTCAAGGGTTTCCGGGCTGGTTTCAAAGCGGACTGCCTGCTTGGCCATCTCCAAGGCATCATCGAGTCGTTGGTTCGAGCTGGCGAGGATCCAGGCCAGATCATTGTTGGCCGCGGCATGGGTCGGATCTCTTCCGAGAGCCGCGTCAAGGAGCACGGTGGCGGCTTCTTGGTTGCCCTGCATCAAGCGTGTTTGCGCGGCCAAATAAAGCGGTTCTGCACTGCTTTCGTCCGCCGCAGCGGCGCGTTCAAAGATCCCAATCGCCCCTTCGAGATCGCCATCGTTTCTTCTCATCGTGCCGATCGCCTCAAGGGAAGGCGCAAATTCAGCATCAAGCGCCAGAGCTTGCTCGAATGCCTGGGCGGCTCTGGCGCGTTGCCCGCTCCGAAGAAGAACCCGTCCCTTGAGGTCCATGAGCGTCGAGGAATTGGGATTCGACCGGATGGCCTGATCGACAAGCGAGATGGCCCGATCAGGTTTTCCCAGCAACAGGTAATCGGTGGCCGCAGACCGGATCGCATCCAGATTCGCCGGGTCATTTAAGTCGAGCCCACTCTCGGTAATGATAACAAGCGCCGCCTCGGAACCCACACTGTCTCTTCTGATCTTGGCGAATTCGACGTAGGCTGCGGGATTGTTTGAGTCCTTGACCCGTAGATTGTTGAGGAGGGATTCAGCCTTCTCGTTGTCGCCCAGAATTCGGGATGAACGGGCCGCGATGATGTGAGCTGTGGGCTCAACATAGGGCCGTTTGCGAATGTGGCGCTCGGCGAACTGTTGCGCGAGAACGAGGTCGCCCTGCGAAAAGTGAATCACGGCTAGACGAAGAGCTGCATCCGTTTCCTCTTCCCCGACGCGCACCGCTTCTCGGTATTCTGAGAGGGCCCGTTTTCGATCTCCGAGCTCTTCGGCAGCCATGCCTGCGAGATAGCGCCCACCCGGATTGTTGGGCCAGAGCCGGAGCCCGGCGTCAAAGCTTTCCAATGCACTTTGCGCTTGGCCTTGCTTGAGAAGGATCGCGCCGCGAAGCAGGTGTTTGTAGGCGGGCTCGTCGAGGCTATCTGCGATTTGTTCCGCCCGTTCAAAATTGCCTTCCTCAATGAGCATGTCGGCAAGGGCGAAACGCATGGGGGCTGAGACGTTTCGGGTTCTTCCCATCGCCTCTTCAAGTGCTTGGCGGGCTGAGCCGGCGTCGCCGCTTTTTCGGTTGAAGCTTGCCAACATGCGCCATGCCTCAGGCGTGTCGAAGAGTTCGACACTCTCCGTCAATACGGCGCGTGCTTCGCGTACGCGCCCCTGTCCGTAGAGGAGGTCGGCGTGCTTGGCGCGAAGGCCGAGGTCTTCAGGCGTGCTTTCCACCGCTTTCGCCCAGACCGCGATGGCGAGGTTAGGTTGACCGCTCTCGACGTAGTAGTCCGAGGCCCATTGTTGGAGGAACGGGTGGGTGGGGTAGTCCTTGAGGCAGTCTTGAAAAGTCTGTTGTGCCAGTTCTTGCTTATCACGACCACTGTAGAAGTTGGCGAGGGCTGCACATTTTCGAGCCGCATCGTCCGTATTGTCTGCGAGTGCGGCCTGTTCAGACATGACTCGAAAAACTGCCTCGGCTTCGTCGAGTCGATCTAAATCGATCAGCGAGCTGCCCTTGAGGACCGTGGCGTGATGGCTTGCTGGATCAATCTCCAAAATAGTTTCCGCGTCGACCAACGCCAGCTCAGGCTTGCCGGCGACGAGGTAGGACTTTCCCCGGGTGAACAGGGCGAGAGTGTTCTCGGGTTCGACGCTCAGAACCTTCGTGGCCGCTCGGACCGCTTCCTCGTTGGACCCACTGTTTGACAGGGTGGTAGCGAGCATCAGTCCGGCGGGGACCGCGTACCCATCGTTCTCGGCCGCTTTCTGAAGCGGCCAAACCGCCAAGCTGGGTCGGCCAGTCTGTTTCAGGGCGATCCCCAGCAAGTAGTTTGCTTCGGGGTTTGCGGGTTCATCGGCGAGCAACTGCCGGAGAGGGGCGATGGAAGGATCAAACTGGCCCGCTTGATGGAGCGACCGAATTTCCTCGAGTTGCGCCTCGGTGTTGCCGCTGCAACCGAGCGCGCTCAGAAGCCCCAACCCCACGAGGGTGACCACTAAAGTCTTGAGTTGAAAACCGAGTCTCCCCTTGGGAAGATCGCCGCGGTCAAAAAGGTCTTTCAGATTCATCGGGCTGGGTGCCTCCGGGGAAAACCGATTTTTTTTTCACGAACGCCAAGCGCAGAAGATAAAGTGGATTGGCTTGATGTTTCAAACCGTTTCTGCCGGTTGCCTGCGCGCCTCGGACTTTTCGGACAAAGCGGCGCGTGACATGACCAGAAGATCGAATAATCCAGTGAGGGAGGCCACGGGCCCGTCGGGGGTTCCCATTCTCAGACCAACCCAGCGAAAAGGCCAGGCCCCCGCCTTCTGCACCGCGCACCGAATATCCCCTGGGGGCATAGGGGTAAGTCCTGGCAGGCGGGGCCATCCAATGGGCCCCGTGGGAATGCCAAATGAAAGTTTCCAGAACCCTCGCGAAAACGCTGGACAAAGAAGTGCTTCGCGATGCAAGATGCAAAGGTTCCAACGCGTGGGTCCTGGGCTTGCTCAGGCTCCGTGAAGGGGCAGGGTTGAAACGCGATGCACCTCGCAGATCGAAGAAAGATCGGAGCAGAGTGGAATCGAGGGCCAGTTCAAAATCTTTCGACACACTTCAGCTTGTGAGGGCACTCACGTTGTACCCAGACGGAAAAAGGCTCTGAGGTTCAGAGTTATCAGGTAAATCGGGCTCGGTTGAGCCCAATCAAAGAAGCACAGGAAAGGGAACCCAGTGATGTTACGAAAATTACTCGGTCTCGTTGCTGCCGCTGCGATGGTGAGTGCGTTCGCTTCGAACGCCTGGGCCGGGGTCTTCCTCCCGCTCAGCAGTGATCTCAGCGTCAACCTCGGTGGCAACCCGACCATTAGCCTCAGCGGTAACTATACCGAGGGTGGCTGGGCCACATTATCGGACAACGGCTCAGAGCATGACCTGGCTGTTTCTGCAGGGGTTTGGAAGGGCGCAGGCATCGCTGCCGGGAACGGCACGGGCACCGCACTTCTGACGGGTGTTGCGTTGCTCGACAACTTGACGCTCTCAGTGACCAACAACTCCGGCACCTTCACCCCCGCCTTCTCGACCACGAATCCGGTCGGTGGTGGCTTGACGGGGACCGGGGCTTCGCCCAATTCGGGCACGCTCTGCCCCACGGGCTGCTTGGGTGGCCAGCAAGGCCTCAACGGTAACGTTTACCTCTACGCTCTGGGCACCAGCCTGCCCTTCCCGCTGCAGCCCGCCACCACGCGCGGCGTGGGCATCGGTGGGACCGCGACCGTCATGCTCGGTACGGTGCCGATCGTTGTGACCAACGCGCCCTGGATCACCGGTAAGGTGCGAATCACCTCCTTGACCACCAACGTGATCGAGGTTGTTCGCGGCGGCAACGTGCTGACGGGTGTCGGCGTTACGCTGGCTCCGGCTGGCACGGAAGACGTTCGAACGTTCACCACGGCTCTGGGCTGGCGCTCCACGATGAGCACTGCCTCGATTGAGACGCGCGGTACGGTGACCGTGGGTGGGACGAACATCCTTGCCTCGGCCTCGGCCGGTGGTGCGGTCACTTTGATCTCGCCGCAGCGCATCAACACCGGTCCGATCGGGCTGGGCAACATTCCCGCCGTCTGGCGCGAGACCTTCGTCTTCGTGCCGGAGCCGGGAACTGTCCTGCTGCTCGTTTCGGGTGCCGCTGGCCTCGTGGTCATCGGCCGGAATCGGATGAAGCGCAAGTAGGATTGCGATAGCTCCTCTGGGAGCTGAGCGAGGCGGCCATCCCGATTCGGGGTGGCCGCCTTTTTTTTTGCAGGCCGAGCGCGGAGTGGGCAAGGTCTCCCGGGCAGCTCCTGAAGCGGGCCGTCTCTCGGGATAAGAGCGCCTCGATCGGGGAGTGGCCACGCCGTGGGGTTCGTCGGCCTGATTGTCTAGAGTCTGCCGAGAATCTGTTCTTATTTAGCGGTCGTGTATGGATGTCCGCGATAGTTTGGGAAGGAGGCATGAAGGGTGTTCAGTCGGCTGTTCAATTCGCCCTGGTTCTTCTTTGGGCTAGCCGCTCTGTTGATTGGCGTGGCCGTTGTCTCGCAATTTCAGAGGGCGGATGTGGAGGCCCCAAAGGGTGATATCGAAGAGGTTCTCGCCCTCAAAGAGGGTAAGCCCTACAACGTCGTCTTCATCCTCATTGATACGCTGCGCGCAGATCGCCTTTCGGCCTACGGATACAATCGAGAGACAAGCCCCAATATCGATGCTTTGGCCGAGCGAGGGGTTCGCTTTGCTCGCGTCGAGAGTCAGAGCAGTTGGACGAAGGCCTCGATGGCTTCGTTGTGGACCGGCCTTTACCCACAGCGCACAGGGGTGATTCGGTTCCCGCATGCTTTGCCGGGAGATGCCGTGATGCCCGCTGAGGTTTTCCAAGAGGCCGGTTATCGGACGGGTGGTGTGTGGCGCAATGGTTGGGTGGCCAACAATTTTGGCTTCAGCCAGGGTTTTGATCTGTATATTCGCCCTACCCAGAGCAGGTCCAGAGAGGATATTCGCCGGTTTGCACCCTCTTCATTTGCTCTGTCCGGAACAGATCTAGATGTGACTGTATCCGCATCTGAATTCGTGATGGGAACAAGTGGCAACCCATTTCTTTTGTACTTGCATTATATGGATGTCCACCAATACGTGTATTCCGACGTGTCTCCGGATTACGGGACTGACATCTCCGACATCTATGACAGTTCGATTCACTGGACCGATCAAAATGTGGGTCTTGTGGTTGAAATGCTTCGCGCTCGCGGATTGCTCGATGACACATGGATTATCATCGCTTCAGATCACGGCGAGGCTTTCTTTGAGCACGGAGGCGAAGGTCATGCCCGAAATCTCTACACCGAAGTGCAGCAGGTCCCTCTCATTATTGCGCCTCCGGTGTCACTGAGCCCGGGGCTGGTTGTTGAGCAACGAGTCGCGAACGTCGATATTTGGCCGACTGTCCTCGACCTCTTGGGGCTGCCGCCGCTGCCCGATGCACAGGGGGAATCTTTAGTCCCCTTGATCGAGGCTGCAGCCGGCTTGAGGGAAGTCCCCCAAGATCTGGTCGAGCGTCCCCTCTTTGCTCAGCTCGATCGCTCTTGGGGACGGGCCACGAGCGACCCGGACCCCATGGTTTCGGTGATGAAGAACGACTTTAAAATGCTTCACCGGTTCAGCGAGCCCGACCATGACGAGCTTTATGACCGATCGATCGACCCTCGCGAGCAGGAGAATTTGGCTGGTTCGGAAGAGGCGATTCGAGCGGACCTCGCACAGGAAATCGACGAGTTCAGTAAGCAGGGCGTCGTCTGGAATGAATCTTTCGAAGTCGAAATCGATGAAATGAATGCCGCCCAGTTGCGGGCGCTTGGCTACGTCCTGCCGGCTGCCCAAAAAGACGCAGAAGGCGCCAAGCCCGTGGCTCCGGCTCCGGCTCCAGCTCCCCGGAAAGTTTGGGGAGAAGACTAATCTGATCGCTCTAGAGTGATGCGGGCGGCGCAGCGGTCTGGAGGCGGATGCGCTGGTCGTGTCGTTCGAGTGCAAGTTCGATCAGCCGGTCGAGCAGGGCACTGAATGAGGTCCCCGTAGCGGCCCACAGTCGGGGGTACATGGATCCTGACGTGAAGCCCGGCAGGCTGTTGAGTTCGTTGATCCAGACGTTCTGATTATCGGCCTCGATCAGAAAATCGACCCGAGTCATGCCGCGAGCCTCCAAGGCTTTGGCGGCCCGAATGGCGAGCTCTTGGAGCTTCTCCGTGACCGAAGGGGGGATTTCAGCAGGAATCACGAGTTCGGTCGATTCGTCTTGGTATTTTGCTTGGTAGTCGTAAAAGTCATGCCTCGGGATGATCTCGCCGGGTACGGAGGCTTTGCAAGACGCGTTTCCGAGGATGGCAATTTCGATTTCCCGGGCTTCGACTGCGCGTTCAACAATCACCTTGTCGTCGAACCGGGAAGCCTCCTCGAGGCTTTTGGTCAAAGAAGTCACATCTTCTGCCTTAGAAATCCCGATGGATGAACCCGAGTTGGCTGGCTTCACGAAAACGGGCAGCGCCAGCTGTTCGATGATGTCCTCTGCCCACTTTCTGGCGCCTCGCTCAGAAAGTTCATCCGAGCGGATCGTGACCCAAGGCAGGACGGGCAGTCCGGACAACTTCAAAACTTGCTTCGCGAAGTCTTTGTCCATCTGGAGCGCTGAACTCAGAACCCCTGAGCCCACATATGGGACAGAGGCTAATTCGAGTAATCCTTGGACGGAACCGTCCTCACCTCCCCGGCCGTGGGCGATGGGAAAGATCACATCGAGGGGCCGATTCTCGGATGCAGTCCGACTTTTCGGGTTGAGGGACTGGAGATGGCCTCCACTGGCGTCCGGACGCAGAATCACCTCGTCCTCCCGCGAAACGCGCTCGAGAGCGCCTTTGTAATCGCTCGGGGCCAGGTGCCAGCGTCCCTCCGGGTCGATCAGGATCGGAGAAACCTCATATTTGTCGCGGTCCAGGGCATTAAAAATGGCGGTTGCCGAAACAATCGAAACCCTATGCTCGACCGATCGCCCTCCAAAGAGCAAGCCTACGTGCAGCTTGGCCATGCGTCGCCCCTCCCCGCAGATCACGATAGCGGAACCCAAGCCACTTGCCGGTCGACCGCCGGCTCCTCGTGTTGACCCGGATCCGGGGGCTTCGTACCTTGCGGGCGTGGAAGATGGAATCTCAACGAGCCTGCTCGACCAGCAAGAGGCGCTGCTGTCCTATTTGTCCGGGGCGGGTCGTCTTCTCGTTGCCTTTTCGGGCGGGGTGGACTCAAGCTATCTCGCATGGGCAGCCCGACGTGCTCTGGGTCGAGATGCTCTAGCGGTGACCGCGGTTTCCCCATCGTATCCCAAGGCTCATCGGGAAATGGCCGAGCAAATCGCTCGTGAATTCGATATCGCCCATCAATTTGTTGAGACCCATGAGATGGATCAGGTGAGTTACCGGCGCAACGCACCGGACCGCTGTTACCACTGCAAGACCGAACTCTTCGTTCGCATGGAACAACTTCTCGGAGAGCTGGAGTTCGATGCTCTGGCTTACGGAATTAATCTCGACGACCGATCGGATCACAGGCCAGGTCATCGGGCGGCTGCGGAGCATCGCGTTTTGTCGCCGCTTATGGAGGTGGGATTAGACAAGGCGGGTATTCGTCTCCTCTCCCGTGAGGCGGGTTTGCCGTGTTGGGATCTACCGGCCTCGGCGTGCTTGGCCTCTCGCCTTCCATATGGCACAGAGGTGACTTCCCAGAGGCTGAAGCAGGTTGAAGAAGGAGAAGATCGCCTGCGAGGGCTGGGGTTCCGCCAAGTGCGTCTGCGTCACCACGGGGAAGTGGCTCGTGTAGAGATTGATCCCGAGGAAATCCGGGAGGGTTTGAGTGCGGAAAAAATGGAGGCAATTTCCGCGGCCATCAAGCCCCTTGGTTTTCGTTGGGTTTGCATTGATGTCGATGGATATCGGACGGGTTCTTTGAATGACGCTTTGTTGAGTCCAATGACTCCGGCTTCTCTCCTTACGATTGAGCCCTCCTGAATGTGGACCGTCTTCGATGTAGTGGGACACCCGCGTGATCTGGGCGAGGCTCAGGGGCAACGCCTCGCGCTCCAGATCCAAGAGCAGGCCTGCGCACTGGACGGACCCCGTCGTCCTTGGTTTCCCTCGCTCCGGGGTTTAACCTCGGGAGTCCAACGCGGGACGGGCGTCGGCCGGGAAGTGATCCGGCACTACACTCATCTTGCGGAGAGGATGGACGGTCTGGCGCGTGGCGCTGGTGTGTCCATCGATTCAATCTTGGCTCTTCATGCCAAAGTTGAGGCCACTGTTGAAGAATCCGATGCCCTGCTCCATCCGGAAATGGCCTTGTCGGCCGTTGATCTCAATGACCAGGGCGGTGTGATTTTGGCCCGAAGCTTGTCGGAGGCGTCCACGGCCGAGGCCAACTTTTGTATTCGAAAGAGCCGTCCGGCGGTGGGGTTTGCCTCGGTCGAAATCGTTCTGCCCTGGATGTGCACTTCGTTGGCGGGCGTCAATCAGGCTGGGTTAGCGGCTTGCATAGTGCCGTCGCCTGGTGGGTCTTCGAGGGACCAGGTCGACCCCTCTCCGCTTCTCTTAGTTCAAGAATGTCTTCAGCGATTTGAGTCGGTCGAAACTGCGCAGGATTGGGCAATGAATCGACCCGCCTGGGGGTGGGCGACGCTGCTTTTGGCCGATGCATCCGGGGATCGGGTGCAGGTGGACTATGCAGGCGACCAAAGACGTGACCAGAGAGCGTTAGATGAACCCGTTTGGGCCGGCGCCTCCCTCGGTGATCAAAGCCCTTTGGAGGATCGTCTGCTTTCAGGTGAAGCTGATATCAATCAAACGCTCGAGAGTGTGTCCAGCGAATCGCAGGTTGAAGACTGGGTTCTTTTACGTCCAGCCTGTCGGGTGCTGGAATGCCGAGGCCAAAGTTCACATTTGAAGATCGAAATCTGATCGATCGAAATAGAATCAGAAAAGACGCCTCTCGCAGTGGGTAGTCGGCGACCGCCTCGCCTGGTCCGATGTCTCTTTCGAGGCCAGACGCGATCAGCGTAGATTGATCTCTACGGATTGTGGCTCTGATTCGACCTCGAAGGATATGGCTGTGAAGCTGGGCGGTCCGAACTTGCCTCGTGCATTTTGGCTGAACCCGTAGGGTTCTTTCGGCAGGCCGACGAATGAAGTGTCCAGCTTCTCGTTGCTATTGACGTCATGGAATGCGGAGATTCCGTAACGGCCAGGGGCCACATCCTCAAAAGTGACCCAGACATCGTTCACATGAGCTGGGGTTTTGGCCCTGTTTGTCGGCTGGCTTGACTCGAACGTCTGCTCGTCGGCAAACAAGGCAACCTGAACTTGGCCCTGAGTTGTTTCGATGCCCAATAAATGGACGCGCAAATCGCCAGCTTCTGCGGATAAGGCGGTGAGGAGGGCGGTCAATGCCGCTACGCCGAGGGGCTTTTTTGAATTAAACATTTTTATGTACCCCTGTGCCGGCAGTCTGGGTCGATTTCGCGGATGACCAAGCCACAGCCTAGAGTAAAAAGATACGATGGTCATTTCTCCTGGCGTCGTCTGTTGCGGGCTCGAATTTCGTCAAGGGTCCTAGGGCGGCGACCGAGGAATCTTCCCGCGATTTCCTGAATGACGATATCCGGTTTTTCCATTAAAACTGCTTCCGGGTCAACATCACGATCCCAAATGAAGACACTCCGGGAAAAATCTTCTGCCAGATACGGGATGAGTGCGTTGGCAAACGAGTCGCGAAAGACGATTGCGCGCGGCTGCAAAGGGTCGGAGGTTTCGAAGATCCTTGACTTAAGGACTCTGCGAGGATTTCGCGGTTGCTCTTCGTCCGCTATTCGTTCTCTCGCGTGGGGTGCAATCGGGGGCAAAGCCACGATTGATTCCTGATATTGGTCTTCCATCGAAACAGTGACGGCAAGCCCGAGTCCTGGTCGGACGTATTCCTCCGACCTGACGCGAATCGGCGGATTCCGATTCAGGGATGGAAGGGTGTCTCCAAGGCGCTTGTGAATTTCCTGATAAGCCAGGTAGGCCCCTGCTTCATTCCAATGTGAATCCGTTTTATGGTACAGGCGTGTAGCCTCCTTGTTTTTCAGCATAATTTCTTGGAGGTCGAGCCAGGGCAAATCGGAGTGAGTCTCGAGATAAGTTGAAAGCTGTTCGAGCGGATGGTTCTGACCGACTCGAGGAAGCGAGTCCGGCATGTACTCACCGTAAATGAGGTTCTTATCGGGGACCAAGACCACGAGGTACTCGATTCCTTGGTTGGATAGCCAATCACGCCGCTCAGTCAGCACCTTCCCCCACCTTTCCAGCTCAAAGGGGGTCAGCGGGGCCAGCCCCCGATAGTTCGAAACGACATCGGGATCGCCTAGAAAGAGCCAGCCCTCTTTTCCGATGATCGTTAAAGGGGACGGCGAAATGCCGAAACCTTGCACGTTGAATCGGGCCCAAGACCCGATGAGCCAATCGCGGAAGCCCAAGTGATCGTCGTACCAGGCTTCGAAGCTGGCCGGCCATGTGCGCAGCCCATCAATGGACCAAGTGAGGGAGGGCCAGGGCGCTAGAAATCGCTTTTCGGTGAGGGATTGGGAAGGTGCGGGGAGCACAATTTGGCCCAATGTGGGGAGCCAGATCGCGGTCATTAGGAGAGTAACCGTCAGAAACTGAAAGCGCCGGCGTATTCGACTGAGCTTGTCGGGTTCGCGATGGCCCGGCATCGGTCCTCTCCTCTCTTCAGAATCGAAAATAGATAAATGGGTTGTGAGTACCCGCCGCCAAGGACATGGCGCAGAGCAACCCTAGACTGCAAACCGCAATCAGGCGTACGGCCTCGAGGCCCATTGAGGAGCTTTCCAGTCGCTCGGTCAGTCGCGAGGCGATTCGCGGCGAGAAAGGCCAAATCGAGACGGCCGCGAAGCCGAGAACGGCGAGGACTTTCGCATCCAAAATAGTCACGAGAGGCCAGGGCCCCACGGCGCTGTGGGTCCAACCGCTGAGAATCCCCGCATACTGAAGGGCTTGCTCCACATTGTCCGCTCTGAAAAAGATCCACGCTCCGAGCACCACAAGCAAGGTGTAGGCCTGCTGGACGGGGGCGGGGAAGCGGTCGAGCCATTTCCCAAAGGCTGTTCTTTCTAAGGCGAGAAAGAATCCGTGAACCAGCCCCCAAATGACGAAGGTCCAGGCCGCACCGTGCCAGAGCCCGCAAAGGAGAAAGACCGCGAAAAGATTAAAGGCAGTGCGTGATGAACCGAGGCGATTTCCTCCGAGAGGGATATAGACGTAATCTCGAAAAAAGGCCGAGAGCGTCATGTGCCAGCGTCGCCAGAACTCCCTGAGTGAACGTGAGGTATATGGCCAATTGAAGTTTTCGGGGAAGGTGAATCCGAAACACCGGCCGAGGCCGATGGCCATGTCGCTGTAGCCAGAAAAATCGAAATAGATCTGAAAGGCAAAGCACGTGAGGCCGAGCCAAGCTACGGACGTTTCTAATTGATCTATCGGGATATCGAAAATTTGATCGACGGGGACCGCGAGCGTGTTGGCGATTAATACCTTTTTAGAAAGCCCGATGACAAACCGACGCAAACCCTCGGCGACGTCTTCCAGTCTAGCCTTTCGCTCCCCGAGCTGTTCCGCGATTTGGCGATATCGGACAATGGGCCCGGCGATCAATTGGGGAAAGAGTGCGATGTAAAGCGCGACGCGAGAAGGCGCCCTCTGGACCTCTGCTTCTCGGCGATGGATGTCGACTACGTAAGTGATGGCTTGAAAAGTGAAGAATGAAATTCCGATCGGGAGGTGGATCGGGGCCAGTGAGAGCCCTCCGAAGCCGAGGGGTTCCAGGAGGTCGTCGAGATTATTGATTGTGAAATTCGCATACTTGAAAATTCCGAGCAGAACGAGGTTGGCCGACACTGCAATCGATAGAGCGATTCGGTCGTTTTGGCGGCTCTGGCGATTCGCAATCCAGAGCCCGAATAAGTAATTCGCCAGGATTGAAGCGAGCAGGACAGAGACATAGAGCTGCTCGCCCCACGCGTAGAAGATAAGGCTCGCGCCCAGGAGTAAAGCGTTTTGCTTTTTTGTGCCGCGAATCAGAAAAGAGGCAGTGAGAATAACGGGGAGGAAGGCGAAGAGAAATAGAGTTGAGCTGAACAACATGATTTCAAAACGATCCTGTTTTCAGAAGCTGGCCGCTCGATGAGATTACTTTGAGGCCGGGCTGCTCTTCCACCGTCTCCGCTCTTCGTTCAAGGCGATTCCGATTTGCCAGAAGGCTGTCCCCGCGAAGAATAAGATGCAGGCATCCCGGGCAGCCCGGAGGCTAAGAGGCCAATCGGGTTGCGTTGCAAAATTCCACGGACCGATAAGAAGCCAACTGTCGCACAGCCAAGCATACAGCCCGTACACGTAGGCCGTGGTTAAAAGGGTGGCGATGACACCCCACCGAGCGCCCAAAGCCAACCAGAAGGGCGCGGACCAGGCCAAGTACTGAAAACCCCATAGGTTTGAAAAACCGTAGAGAATCGCATAAGTGGCCGCGATCCCTGAGGCGAGCTTAAGCGCATCATCTTGCCCTCTTCGGACTAAAGCGAGCAGGCCGATTGGGATGAGGCAGATCAGCCGGTTGTTCCGCAGCCAGCCGATCATCCATGCACGGTACTCGGGTCGCCATTCGACTGGGATTTGACGCCAATCTGGAACAAAGCGCTCAAGCCCCCAGATAGGCATTCCCTGCGTGGTTTGGATCCGCAGTCCGGGATAGAAGAAAACAGACTCAATCACTGCCCGTGCATCCACGGCAAGCCAAGGGAGGTAGCCGAGGAGTGCGGTGATTGTTGCTGAAAGGGCCATCTTGAGCCGACCCGTGGAGTGAGGGATGGCCATCCAAAGAAGAGGGGCGGCGAGGACTCCCGGAATCTTGATCCACAGGCCGAGGCCTACCATCAATCCAGCCAGGATGTAGCGTTGATGGGCTACAGCGCCGGCGGACAGTACCAATCCGAGGGCGACCATCGAGTCCGTGTTGCCGTGAAAGGAGGAGAAAATCATGGCCAACGGGGAAAGCCACCAGAAGCAGGCAATCGCCCAACGCGCCCGTTGCCAAACTTCATTGCTTGCTGCCTTGAAGAGCCAAAGGATCGCGGCAAAAGTCGCGAGATCGACGGCCAGCAGAGGGGCTCTAAAGCTCACCGAAAACGGAATTCCAAGTCGCTGGCCGGCAAAATCCAGTTGGCTAGCAAACCAAACAGCCATCGGGGGGTGGTTCAGGATGTGGTCGCCCCCGCGATAGGCCGCGATCATTCCCCGTTCCCGCACATCTTGCACAAGCGCCTCCCAGACGATTGCATCGGCTGTGCCCTCAGAAAAGAGGATCCAGAAGACGCGGGGGAGGGCCCCGACCGCGAGAGCAAGGAAGACCCAAGGCCCCGGCTCGCTTAGCCGGACCGCCCAGCGTTCCCAGGGCTTTCCCGCCTCCAAGGAGAAGCTCAAGGCTGGCTTAACTCCGTGCAGATCGTCAAGATGCTTCCGCGTTGAGGCGTCGATCGCAACGCGGTTGGGTTCACCGATTCCGATTGCGGCCTCCGCCGGAGTTGCGACCGCCTCGGTTGCCTCCACCGGCTCCGCGTCGTCTCTTTCCGCGGGGGCGCCCGCGGTTTTCTTCATCAGGGCTTTTGGGGCCCTGGGAAGAAGAAGCCGGGGTTTCAGCCTCTGTCGTGATGGTCGTCTCGGGCTGATCTTCGGCGAGATAGGCAGCGCAGATCCCGGCGAGATCTTTGCGCCCCTCATGGCTTTTGGCCATTTCCTCAATCACCGGGATCAGCCTTTCAACGGCGTATCGCATTTCTTCGGGTGGTCGACGGCGCATGTCCTGCTCAACTTTGACTTGCAGCCGTTCTCGAACTCGCCCGAGCATGTCTTTTTCGGTGGGCGGCTTGCGCTCTGCGATTTGGATTTTGTTGACGTTCTGCATGTGCTTAAAATTGCCGATGTCCAAGCCGGACACGAGTGAAATGGCTACGCCCGACCGGCCCGCTCGGCCTGTTCGGCCTGTTCGGTGCAGATAGACTTCGGGTTGATCGGTTGCCGCATAGCTGACGACATGGGACAAGTCGCTGATATCGATCCCGCGTGCAGCGACATCGGTCGCAACGAGGTATTTGAGGTCGCCCGCCTTGATCTTTTGAATGGCACGTTCGCGAGCGGCTTGGGGCAGATCTCCCGAGATTTGATCCGCATTGAATCCACGTTTCTTCAAGTAGCCAGTCACATACCGGACATCTGCCTTGGTGTTGCAAAAGATGATTGCGCTCTCGGGATCTTCGTGTTCAAGGAGGCGTGCGAGAAGCGGGTCTTTCTCGGTTGCTGTGCATACGTAGTAATAGTGCTCGATCTGCTGAGGAGCGCTCAAGCCGTCGTCGATCGCAACAAACTCTGGTTCGTTGAGAAAGAAGCGAGAAAGGGAGCGAACTTTTTCGGGGATTGTGGCTGAGAAGAGATGGGATTGACGTTCCTTCGGGAGATAAGTCGCGACTTCTCGCATGTCGGGCCAGAAGCCCAATGAGAGCATTTCGTCAGCCTCGTCCAGAACCAACACGCGGGTGTCATCAAGGGACATCCGGCCATTGCTAAGGTGGTCGAGGATTCGGCCTGGAGTGCCGACGATGATGTGGACACCTCTTTCAAGGCTTTCGACTTGCTCGTTGTAGCCGACCCCGCCATACACTGGCAGCACGCGAACGCCGCGATGTTTTCCGAGGGTCGTGACTTCGACGGCGACCTGATTCGCAAGTTCCCGGGTGGGAAGCATCACCAGAGCCTGGATGACGTCGCGTGTTGTATCGACGGCTTCAACCAGCGGGATCCCGAAAGCGCCTGTCTTGCCGCTTCCGGTCTGGGCTTGGACGATGAGATCGCCGCCGCCCTGCATCAGGGGGATGGCCTTCTCCTGGACCGGCGTGGGGGCATTCCAGCCGAGATCGTTGAGGGCGGTTTGAACATCTTCGGAAAGCTGGGAAAAAAGTTCAGAAAGTTCAGTCATATAGGGGTGGCAGGCTATCGGCAGGGGGCCAGCTTGGCAATGCCAGTTACTTCCTTGTCCCGCGGGAGAGGCTCTCTGCTCTGCTAGCCTGATCGGATGGGAAGAATCAGTCGTCAAGATGTTGAGCGCACCGCTGCGCTGGCCCGCATCGATCTGTCTGAAGATGAGGTCGAGGGTCTCACCCGCGACCTCGACCAAATTTTGGAACATGCTCAGCAACTCGCCGCGTTGGAGACTGAAGGCATTGAGCCCACCGCCCATGCTCTTCCCCTGCCTACGCCAACCCGGCCCGACGAGCCTGCTCCACCCATGGATCCGGAGCGAGCGCTCCGCAACGCCCCGCTTCATGAGGGTTCGGCTTTCGTTGTGCCCAAGGTCCTCGATGGGGAGGAGGGCTGATGATGGACACCCTCGAGGAGCAGCGCGCGGGACTCGATCTCGGTGAAGTCTCCGCGCGGGAGCTGGTCGAAAGAGCCTTGGGCCGCGCGGAAGGAATCGGTGCCGAGCTCAATGCGGTGGTCGGTGTCAGGGCGGAGGCCGCCTTGGTCGAAGCGGAGGCCTCCGATGCCCGTCGAAGAGAAGGATCCGTGCTTTCGCCCTTGGACGGCACGCCGGTTTTACTCAAAGACAACATCGTGATGGAGGGAGAGCCGACGACCTGTGCCTCAAAGATTCTTGACGGGTATCACTCGCCCTACGATGCGACCGCCGTCGAGCGACTGCGTGAGGCGGGAGCCATCGTGGTTGGCCGGACCAATATGGACGAATTTGCAATGGGTTCTTCCACCGAGCACTCGGTCTTTGGTCCCTCCCGCAATCCGTGGGACCGGTCCAGGTCGTGTGGTGGCTCATCGGGCGGCTCAGCCGCGGCGGTCTCGGCGGGTGTGACCGGCTACGCCCTCGGCAGTGACACGGGTGGCTCAGTCCGTCAGCCGGGGTCCTTTTGTGGGGTTGTTGGGATGAAGCCGACCTATGGCCGAATTTCACGCTTTGGACTCGTGGCATTCGCATCTTCTTTGGATCAAATCGGACCCTTTACCCGAAGCGCTCGCGAATGTGCTTGGGTGCTTGAGGCGCTTTCAGGGCATGATCCTCGGGATTCAACCTCTCTCCCTGAACCGGCTTGGTCCGGCGGGGCCGAACTCGATGAGAGCATTTCGGGGATTAGAATTGGCGTGCCGAGGGAGTATTTCCAAGGAGAGGGACTATCGGCTGATGTATCCGAGCCAGTTCACGAAAGTCTGGCGGACCTAGAATCGGCGGGTGCGGAACTGGTTGAGATCGACCTACCTCACACCGAGCACGTCGTTTCGACTTACTACCTGATTGCCACGGCGGAGGCCTCAAGCAATTTAGCGCGCTATGACGGCGCCCGATTCGGGCGGCGGGCGGCGGGTGTCGACAACGTTGACGAAATGTATCGGCGTTCGCGATCCGAGGGTTTTGGCCCAGAGGTGAAGCGGAGAATTCTGCTGGGGACCTACGTTCTGTCCGCTGGGTATTACGATGCCTACTACAAGAAAGCTCAGCAGGTTCGGACCCTTGTGCGACAAGATTTCGATCGGGCATTTGAGCGTTGTGATGTGGTTGCGGGCCCGACTTACCCCCAAGTCGCTTTTCCAATCGGCGAAAAAGTGGACGATCCAATGCGCCTTTACCTGGGAGACGTTTATACCGTCTCTGCGAACCTCGCCGGCCTGCCCGGTATCTCGCTTCCCTGCGGAGAAGCGTCAGGGTTGCCGGTTGGTTTGCAATTGATGGCTCCGGCCCTTGATGAAAAGACGCTGCTCAATGTCGCCAGCGGCTTTCAGGGCAGAACCGATCATCATCTTCGTCGACCAGGAGGCGTCGGTGAGTCAGAGTGAGCAGTCAGCCATGTTCGAGCGGATACTTCAGCGCTACGAGCCCGTGATCGGTCTTGAGGTGCATACTCATCTGAAGACTGCTTCGAAACTCTTCAGCCCGGCACCAGTGGAGTACGGCCGAGACCCGAATCATGACGTCCATCCGATCGACATCGGTTTGCCTGGCGTTTTGCCGGTCCTCAACGAGCGGGTCGTTGATCTTGCGATTCGTCTAGGCTTGGCGACCCACAGTACAGTCAATCTCCGTTCTGTTTTTTCCCGCAAAAACTATTTTTATCCAGATCTCCCGAAGGGCTATCAGATCTCCCAATACGAGGAACCCATCGTCAGTGATGGCTGGCTGGAGATCGATCACTCAGGGGGGGCGACATCCGCCGATGCCGAGGGTGCGCGGGCGCGCCAGCGAGTTGGCATTACGCGTGCGCACCTTGAAGAAGACGCGGGCAAATCCGTTCACGACTCAGCCGTTGCCGGGAGCGATGATACCCGTATCGATCTGAATCGAGCCGGCGTGCCTCTGCTGGAAATTGTTTCCGAACCCGACCTTCGATCGGCAGAGGCGGCCTCCGCTTATCTGAAGACTTTGAGGCAGCTCTTGAGGTCGATCGAAGTTTCCGATGCCGATATGGAAAAGGGGCAGTTTCGCTGTGACGCCAATGTTTCTCTGCGGAAGCGAGGCCAGACTGAATTTGGCGTCAGGACTGAGATCAAGAATCTGAATTCCTTCGCGAACGTTGAAGGCGCGATCCGCGCTGAGATTATTCGCCAATCCGAATTGCTCGACGATGGGATTGAAGTCGTCCAGGCGACGATGCATTTTGATGCAGATCGAGGGCGGACGAGCGTGATGCGACTCAAGGAAAACGCCGACGATTACCGGTATTTTGATGATCCGGACCTGATTCCGCTTCTGATTTCGAAGGATAGGATCGAGGTCATTCGCTCGGAAATGCCCGAGCTGCCTGACGAAAAGAGAGCTCGTTTCGAGTCACAATACGCACTGTCTTCTAAAGATGCCGGATTGTTGGTGGCCCAGGGGGGAGTGGCCGACTTCTTTGAAGCGACCGCGCAGAATTGCGCTTCGTCGAAGACGGCATTCAATTGGATTGCGCGCGATCTCACCAAGGAATTGAACGAGCAGTCAATCGAAGTTGAAGCGAGTTTATGCAAGCCGGAAGATCTGGCGGCTTTGATCGGGCTCGTCGAGTCTGGCCGGCTGACGGCGCGCAATGCACGTGACTTGCTAACCGATCTTGTCAGTGGAGGCGGCGACCCCGAGGCTCTGATGGCGGAGAGGGGGCTAGAAGCTGTTTCCGATTCGTCATTGATTGAGGGCTTTGTCGATGAAGTCATCGCGTCCAATGAGGCCGCCGTCGAGAGCGTCAAGGGAGGGGACGACAAGCCGCTTAATTTCTTGATGGGCAAAGTCATGCAGGCGACACAGGGGAAGGCCAGCCCTGGGGAAGTGCGCACGAGATTGATTGAGAAGATTAGAGGCGAGTAGAGCGATTGTTCTCAATCGCGTGGGGCCTAAGCGATGAAAGTTCATGAGCGGCTTCAGCCCAACTGGCCGGCTCTCGTTGTTTTTGGCCTTCTATTCAGCACGAGCATAATTTTTTCTGCCCAGCATGAGCGGCCCAGCATTTCTTTGGTTGAGACCACCCGCGTGGCGCAGTCATTGGCAAGATCCGGTGAATTTGCCGATCCCTTTTTCATTGCCAAGACGGGGCCCACCGCGCATGTTGCTCCGGTCTTTCCCGCGATGGCTTCGCTGGTCATTGAGTGGTTTGGTTCAGTTCAAGGGGCCCACCCAGTGCTGTACTGGACTGCGGCGATGGCGCTTGCGGTTCAGGTGGCGCTTTTGCCTTATTTAGCGCGGGCCTTGGGTGTAGGTTGGTGGGCTGGGCTTTGGGCGAGTCTTCTTGCACTGCTCGCCAATCGGCGCCCCGTGCCCCAGTGGGAGGGCGAGTATGTTGCGCTGCTCATGATAATTCTGACTTGGTTGGTCGCGACTCGTACATCCCATGGGGGTTCAGTTCGTTGGGGCAGAGAAGTTCTGATCGGTCTGCTCTTCGGCTTATTGATTTTGTCCTATCCGATTGCAGTGATCGTTTGGATGGCATTCTTGTGCTGGGATATTTGGGTGGCTCGTCGTTCCCACGCTTGGGCCCGGACTGCCGTCGTCATGGCGATATCTGTTTCGGTTTTGACTCCATGGATTGTTCGCAACGCCTATTTGTTTGGGGAGCCGGTTTTCGTGCGGGATAATCTTGGAATCGAAATGGCGGTCAGCTTCAATCCGTGTGCGGGCGTTTCACTTTTCGAGAATATGCTCAGCGGTTGTTTTCGTGAATGGCACCCCAATCGTTCCTCCGAGCAGGCCAGCCTTCTGGTCGAACAAGGCGAGGTTGAGTACAACGCTGGACAAATGGGCCAGGCGCTCGACTTTATTGCGGAGCAGCCCCGTCATTCCGCAAACTTGGTCCTGCGCCGAACCCTCTTGTTCTGGTGGCCCTCTGCAACCGGTGACCCCATTTACGAGCTGACTGCCGGCCCACTGCGGCTTCAATCTTGGGTGGTGTACCTGGCTACTCTTTTGTCATTCGTGGGGCTCGCCCTAACTTTCATCCGGCAGGTCCCAGTGGCTCCTCTCCTTTTGGCTTGGATGCTCCTTTTGCCAACGCCCTATTTTTTTCTCCAGTTTTCGGTTCGCTATCGGACCCCCATGCTTTGGGTCACTTTTCTCCTGGCCGGTGTCACTCTGCATGCTCTCTTTAGGGCAGTCATTAATCAGCGTCGGCGTCCCTGCGCACAATCCAATCAGGCGGTGTAAACTCTGGCGCCCGCCAGTCAGACTTTGCGCCCCGTGTGATCGTCTTGTTTGATCGGCCGCGAGACGCTGATCCCTTCACGGACACAGGGGTAAGCGAAAGACACTGCTCTGTCCGAGAGAGTTAACCGCTTGCGTCGCATCACCTTTATATTGTTGTTTACGATTTTCACCCTGCTTGTGCTTCTGGCTGCGGGCACTGTGGCCTTGGAGCGTTACAGCCAGACGCCGGAAATGAGGGCGCAGGTGGAGAAGATCTCGGCGTCTTGGCTCGGGCGATCTCTCTCCTATGAATCACTTCGGATCGGGATATGGCCACCCCGCCTTGTGATCCAATCGGCAAGTCTGCCGGGCTCTGACCCGAGCGGGCCAAAACTCTTGACCGTGAGTCGTCTTGACTTGCAGATTTCGATTGGAGCTCTGATCCGCAGGGAGGTCCTTTTTGAATCGCTCGAGATTAAAGGTCTCGATCTTAAAATGATTCGAAATTCTTCGGGTTTCGATATTCCGTGGATAGATTCCGCTTCATCGTCGGACTCAGAAGACGCCTCGCCCAGCTCAGGGCAGAGCGAAATTTCGTCATGGCGAATCGGCTTTCGCCGGGTCCAGGTGCACGACACGCGCCTCGCTTTGATCGATCAGACCCGAGGCTCGCCTGTGACTTACGGATTCGAATCCGTGAGCTTGACCGCCAAGAGCGACGGCGACGCTTCCTCCATGAAGGTGGGTTTGAGCGCAAAGTCCATCGGCGGAGGTGAGCTTCGCGCGTCCGGGACTTCGAGCGTAAGCGGGAATGTCGCGCTTCGAGTCGATCTAAACGATTTGAATTTCGCAGGGCTCGGGTCGTACCTCGCCCCGGAATTTCTCACTGAAGTCGGCCTTTCGGGGCAAGTCGATGTGAAAGGACCGATCACCGATCCCGAAGAGCTGAACTTCGATCTTCGGCTGGCAGCGGATCGATTGCAGTGGGAATCCGACTCGCTCAAGGGCCAGGTTGATTTGAAGGGGCAGTTTAAGGCCTTAGGACCCACGCCTAAGGGAAAGATGAGCCTCGACGCGAAAGAGGCGGCTGTGCTGATTGGCGAGGTGATCGCCAAGCCGGTTGGAACCCCCTTCTATCTTGTTTCGAGTTGGGGTGGGGATGCAAGCGCCGGTTGGGGAGTGAGCCTCGAGACAATTGAAATTGCCACGATCAAAGGCACGGGCCGGCTGGGTTGGGAACCATCCTTCAGTTTGCAATTGGATAGCGAGGCTTTTCCGGTGACAGCCGTGGCTCTTCTCGTCCCCGAGTTGTCCGATTCCGGGGCTCACGGCCAGCTTCAAATCAAGAACTTGATCTATCAGGCGCAGCCGCCCTCCCTTCAAGGGACAGTCAGCGCGGAGGATCTTCACGTTGTGTTTGAAAACGGAGGCGCAATGAGCCTCTCGGTCGATTTGACAGGGCAAGGCGATGCTGTGGCGATTGAGAAAGGAGATTTCTCAGCGGGCGACCAACATTTTTCAGTTTCAGGAAAAGTCACCGAACTGGATGGAAACCTTCCTTTTGATCTCAAGATTGAAACCCCCCAGCCTATTCGAGCCGATGCATTTTTGACGGGTCTCTCGGCGAATCTCTCCGACGTCGTTTATGGCCCAGTGACTCTGACTGCAAATCTTTCAGGAAGTGGATCGAGCCTTGGCGTTGAGGCGGATTTCTTAGATTCTCTGAATGGCGATTTTAAGCTCGAAATGGGAAAAGCCATTCCAGGCATGGAGGAGGGGGGCCGGATTGTCGGCTTCTCGCTTCTTTCCTCATTGTTTGATGCCCTGGGAAAATACAGTCAGCTCACCCGTGTGACGCGTTTACTCCTTGGAGGCAAATCTCTTGATCTGAGCGGCATGAGCGATGATTCTTTCGAGAAAGCTCGGGTGATTTCAAAAGTACAGGATGGAGTTTGCGTGATTGAGAGGGCCCGTATCGTAGAGTCGAGTTATGCGGCCAATCTCGTTGGGGATATCCGGTTGGCCGATTTGTCTCTTGATCTTCGAGGCAAGGTTGAGCTCGGGCAGGCTGCTGCAGCGGCCCTCGGCGCCCACGCGAAAGATGGAGAAATGGTTGTCCCTGTGGCGCATATCCGCGGAACGCTCGACGATCCTAAAGTTGATGTGTCCGAGTCAGCGGTTCTTTCGCTTACCTCGCAGATGGTCTCCAACAATGTGGCGATCAAAACGGTTCTCGGCGGAACGGATAAGGTTTTGCCCGGGGCCGGCACTCTGCTGGGAAGCGGCCTTGATGCGCTCCTGGGAGGAAAAAAATCGAACACCTCGGAGGACTCAGATAGTGAGCCTGCGAAGCCGCCCGAATCGGAAAAACGAGAGCCTTGATGAGAAGGAGTGAATGCGTATGACGGATTCAAACTGGTTCACTTTGAGGTGGAACGATGGTGCAGTGGAGTTGCTGGATCAGACTCTTCTCCCTGAAAAAGAGCATTATTTGAGGCTGGATCAAGTAGAGGACTTAGCCTGTGCGATTGAGCGCCTTTCGGTTCGGGGGGCGCCGGCGATCGGTGTGGCTGCGGCACTCGGCGTCGCGCTGGGCGCCTTTAATTCTGAGGCCGATCGAGTCGACGACTTGCGTAGAGAGCTGGATGAAGAAGTCATCCCTCGACTCCGAGCGACCCGACCAACGGCGGTCAACCTTTTCTGGGCGCTCGACCGGATGCAGCGCCGATTGCACGCGGGGACTGATTCGGAGGGGTTCACCGCGGAGGCGCTGCGGGCCAACTTGCTGGAAGAAGCGCAAGGAATCCTCGCTGAAGATATTCGAACCTGTCGCCAAATTGGCGTCGCTGGGCTCGAGGTGGTGGAGACTGGGGCCCGGATTCTCACTCACTGCAACGCGGGCGCTCTCGCGACCGGCGGGTATGGCACAGCGCTTGGCGTTGTCCGTGCGGCAAGTGAGGCGGGCCGAAAGGTGACGGTTCTCGCCGACGAGACCCGCCCGCTTCTGCAAGGTGCAAGGCTGACGGCCTGGGAACTTCAACGGGATCAAATCCCGGTTCGAGTCTGTACCGACAACATGGCGGGCGCAATGATGCAGGCTGGAAAACTTGATCTGGTTGTGGTGGGGGCAGACCGAATTGCAGCCAACGGAGATGTCGCCAACAAGATTGGAACCTATGCGGTCGCCGTTTTGGCCAAAGCCCATGAAATCCCTTTCTATGTAGCGGCCCCACTTTCGACGATCGATCGATCCATCGCGACCGGGGCTGATATCCCGATTGAAATCCGAGATCGTGAGGAGGTGGCGCGAATCGGGGATCGAGTGGTTCTGCCGGAAGGGGTCGAAGTCGAGCAACCAGCGTTTGACGTAACGCCGGCAAAATTTGTGACGGGAATCATCACCGAGAAAGGTGTGCTTAGATCCCCCTATGGTTCTGCGATCGATCGAGCCTTCTCTCAGTAAGCGAGGCTCAACGTTCCTTTACTTCTGGGCTGATGGGTGATTTTGTGTGATCTGTGCCGCAGGTCACACCCTGAAACCGGGCTTGGGCTCCGCGGGATGGTTTATTTGAGGATTCGCTAAAGGCTGGTCCGCCGGTTGTCCGATCTGGATTTGAATCGAGTCCGCCCCTCGTCCCATTTCTGCATTACACCGCACCGCTGATTTCTGAGCGGTCGAGGCATTGGACGACTCCGAGAAAAGGAGCCCGAATGCCCCAGAAGCTCGTGTGTGTCCATGGTTCATTGGGATTCCCCTTGGACTTATGGCGTGCCTTGAAGGCGACCGGCTTGCACCTCATTTCGTTGGATGATCTTGGGCGAGGCGTGATCGCGGTCGAGGCAGAATCAGCCGATGCTCTTCTTGTGTCTGCCGAATACAGTCAGTCGGGTCGAATTGCAGAGTTGGAAAAGGCGTTGATGGGCATGGACCGTTCGGTCCCGATAGTCTGCTGTCAGGTCAGTGAATCGGAGAACCTTCAATCGAGTTCATTTCTTGAGCAAATTGGTGTGATCGTGGTCGGTGCTTCACTTCCCTCAGAACAAGTTGTTAGGAAAATTAGTGACGCGCTTACAGCGGTTGCGGAAGGCGGTGAAGTGAGGGCGGGCGGGAAGGCGAGTCCAGGCTCGGGGGATCTTCGTGAGAGGCCGTTCGGCCGCATATTGGCGGAGTGTTTCCGCCTGAGGGCGCAAGGTGTGGCTTTTTTTGACTCGGGAAAGAAGAAAAAGGCGGTCGAATTTCGTGATGGCTGTCCCGTGGCGGTGCAGTCCAACCTTTTGAGTGAATGCTTGGGGCATCGCTTGATGGAGTCTGGTCATTTATCTCGGGAGGACTGGGAGGAGTCCGTGCGTCGACTCCGAAAAGGTCAAGGCCCGCAGGGGAAAATCCTGATTGAAATGGGCGTGATCGAGCCGTCAGACCTTGCGAGGGAGCTCGATCTTCAAGCAGAAGCCAAAATGCTGACGATCTTTGAATGGCGAAGGGGTCACTATCGTTTCGAGGTGGGTAAAAAACTTGGATCTCGCGCGAGCCGGCTGAACCCTAAACCGCCGAGTCGCCTGATTCGCCGGGCGGCTCACCAGCTGATCTCTCAGAAAGAAATCGATCTCTTTCTCACCCGGCATGAAAAGAGCAATTGGTATTTTGGTGTCGAGGGGGGGTGGCGTGAAGGAAGTGAGTGTGGGCAAGATGATTGGGTCCAACTCGAGAAAGATCTCGATCAGAGTTGCTGCCTGGGTGAATACCTTCAAGCCCCGAAATCGATTCGTCGTGCACTTTACGCTGCCGCCATGATGGGATCCTATGAGGATCCGGAATGGCGGTGCCCCTCCGTTTCTGAGCCCGCTCCTTCTCGGGAGCCGAAGGCCGAACCTTTGACGAATCAGGAGCAGTCAGAGCAGCGTGCTGAGCTTTTGGAGTGGGCTCGGAAGTTGAGAGGCCAAAATGCATATTCGATCCTCGGCCTTACGAATTCTTTGGATGATCACACTGTTCAAGCGGCCTACAGCACGCTTGTGAATTCTGTTCGGCCAGAGCGATTCCGAGGTCGCTCGCCGGCTCTCCGTCAATTAGCCGACGAGATTTTCCGTCTTTTGACGACGGCCTATTCCAAGTTGAGAGATGCCCCCTCGCGAGCGGAATACTCGGCGGCACTCAGGAAAGATCTCGAATCGGAAGAGGATAAAATGCAGTGGGCCCGATCTCAGAGGGCTGAGCGCGATTTTCGAGAGGGGGAGCAATTCTTGAAGCAGAGAGCTTATCTCTCAGGGCTCGAATCCTTTGGCCGGGCTCTCGAAGCGGCGCCCGATCGGGGTCTTTACCGGGCCTTCTACGGGTGGACCCTTCATCTCTGTCACCCTCATGAAATGATGATGACCGAGGAGGCTATCGAGCACGTCCGAGAGGGTGCTCGACTCGATCAGGATCATCCGAAGCCCCTGATTTTCCTGGCCCGTCTCTACATGGTCCAGGAGCGCTGGGTTGCGGCTCGAAGAATCATGGCGCGTGCGGTGGAATTGTCGCCCGATTCGGTGGAGGCGCGGCGGGAGCTGCGGCTGCTGGCCAAGCGTCGCCAGAAGGGGCAGGGGTGGCTGCGCCGGGCCTTCAAGCGGAAGTGATCTTCCCCAAACGCCAAGGCCCGATTGCAGTCGGGGGCCTCAACCGCGAGACTCTCTGACCTCCGGTTCGTTGCGGCCCGCTGCCGCATCAACCGGGGCAGAGAGAGAGGCGGTTGGAATGGGCGACGACGCAAGCAAAGGCGTGACGGGGAAGGCGATTTGGCTAGACGGGGACTTCATCCCCTGGGATGAGGCCAACGTTCATATCTTGACGCACAGCCTCCACTATGGGTTAGGGGTTTTTGAAGGGATTCGGTGCTACCGGCTTCAAGGCGGAGGTTCGGCGGTATTCCGTCTGCCAGAACACGTGCGTCGACTCTATGAATCCGCTCACATTAACTTGCTCGAAGTGCCCTATGAGCGCGCTGTCATTCAAGAAGCCATTTTGGAGAGCCTGCGTCGCAACGATCTCTCGGAAGGCTATGTGAGGCCCCTGGTTTTTCTGGGCGACGGGGCCATGGGGCTGAACCCCGGAGATAACCCCATTCGTGTGGCCATTATCTCCTGGGCCTGGGGGAAATATTTGGGCGAAGAAGGTATGGCGAGAGGGATTCGAGCCAAGGTTTCCACCTTCGCGCGCCATCACGTGAATGCAAAGATGACCAATGGCAAAACCTGCGGGGACTACGTGAACTCGATCCTCGCAAAAAGAGAGGCTCTGCTGGATGGTTACGATGAAGCCATCATGCTGGACACCCAGGGCTTAGTTTCGGAGTGTACGGGGGAGAACATCTTCGTGGTCCGCAACGGCCTGATTCGCACCCCGCCTTTGGCGACGGTTCTCGATGGGATCACCCGGGATACGCTGATGCAGTTGGCGCGCGATCACGGGTACACCGTCGTCGAAGCGCCGATCACCCGCGATGATCTTTATGTCGCAGATGAAATCTTTTTGACCGGGACGGCGGCGGAGGTCACGCCGATTCGCGAGGTGGACCATCGGCAGATCGGCGCCGGCCACCGAGGCCCGGTGGCTGAGGCGTTGCAGGCGGCATATTTTGAGGCGGTGACCGGACAAAATGCGACGCACAACGACTGGCTGACGCCCCTCTAGGCGGAGCATCTCGGCCGTTCGGTCCGAAAGGATACTCTTTATCCGGGAGACGAAGAATGCAGGAGTGGTTGACGCGGGATCTCGTTGAAATCCTTTCGGGATTCAACGCTTCGGAGTTTTCTGCGGTCGAGTTGATGCAGGCCACCCTGGGCCGAATCGATGAAACCCGAGACACCCTCAATGCCTTCACGGCGGTGAGAAGCGATTCTGCGCTTCTCGAAGAAGCAGAGGCTGCCGATGTTCGCCGCCGCCGGGGTGATTCCAGGCCGCTGGAGGGGATCCCACTGGGCGTAAAGGATCTCGAAGATGTCGCAGGCCTCGTGACCAGCCAGGGATCCGTACCTTTCAAAGACGCCTTGGCGGATCGAGACTCAATCCAGGTGGAGCGTCTGCGGGCAGCCGGCGCAATTGTCGTTGGTAAGACGAACACCCCAGAATTTGGCTACACGGCCCTGACTAAAAATCTGCTCTTTGGCACATCGCGAAATCCCTGGGGCCTTGACCGCACGCCCGGTGGCTCAAGCGGAGGATCTTCGGCAGCGATTGCGGGAGGGGTGATCCCGATGGTAACGGCCAGTGATGGGGGAGGATCGATCCGTATCCCCGCTTCGGTGACAGGCTGTTTTGGCTTGAAGACATCCTGGGGGCGGATCCCCAATGGTCCGAAGTCTTTGTGGACGATGGACGATACCGGGGTTTGGGGACCCTTAACGCGTTCGGTTGCGGACGCCGCCCTTCACCTGGACGTGGCGTCCGGCGTGCATCCGCTTGATCCGAACTCCTTGCCCCAGGTCAGTTTTTCCTTCCAGGAAATTCTCGAAGACCTTCCCTCCGGCTTGCGGGCCGCCTTCTCTCCGGACCTAGGCTACGCGCGCGTGCAATCCGACGTGGCCGAGGCCGTCGAGCACGCTGTGGGTTTATTTCCAGATTGCGGGATCGCGGTCGAGGCGCTCGACGCGGGGCCGCCGGAGCCCGGTGGAGATTGGGGTTTCGCAGGGGCTTGGGAGCTGCTCTCGCAGCTCCAGCCGTTGTTGCCCGAACATGAAGAGGAGTTCGGCCGATCTTTCATCCGAGGCATTCAAGCGGCTGCACGCATGACACCCGAACATTGGCGGCAGATGAGACAGCGTCGAGCGGAGCTGAATGCATGGGCCGCGGGCGTTTTCGATCGCTTCGACATTCTTTTGACACCGACGGTTCCCTACGACCCCCCGGCGGCAGGGGGGCCATTCCTGAATGAAATTGAAGGACACCGCCAACCCACGGCGAACTTTGGAAGCTTTACGATGCCCTTCAACCTATCCTGGCATCCTGCCGCCACGGTTCGGGCGGGTTTGTCCAAGGCGGGGCTTCCGATTGGATTGCAGATTGTTGGCCCGCGGCACCGGGATGACCTCGTCCTGCAGGTTGCGCGGGCCTTCGAACGGGCGACGGATTGTTTTAAGGCTTGGCCGGTCTAGCGGGGGGCGGGGGGGTGCGATTGAGAGTTTCCGATTTACCGACGCCCTCCCTTGTGCTCGATACTGCGGCCTTGGATCGAAATTTGAGCCGAATGGCCGAAGTGCTGCCCGGCCCCCGGCTGCGCCCGCATGTGAAAGCCCATAAGTGCACGGCCTTGGCGGCTCGACAAAAGGACTACGGCCATTCCCATTTTTGTTGCGCCACGATTCGTGAGGTCGAAGGAATGGCCGCAGCGGGCCTCGGCGAGGACCTCCTGCTCGCCAACGAGGTGCTGGATGCTCGACGTTTGGGTGTGCTGGATGCCCGCGTCACCGTCGCAGTGGATTCGCCCGAGACCGTCGCTGCGGCTGTGCGAGGAGGAGTCCGAGAGTGCCTAATTGATGTGAATGTCGGGCTTCCGCGATGTGGCTGCGCTCCGGAAGAGGCCGGTCGCCTCGCTGATCAAGCGCGATCCGCTGGTTTGTCGGTTCGGGGTGTCATGGGTTACGAAGGTCACGTCGTTGGACTTCTCGAAGCAGGGCAACGTAGGCAAGGTTGCGAAGCCAGCATGTTGTTGCTCAAGGCGGCTCACGCCGATGTGGGGGGTGAGGTCATCTCGGCTGGCGGGACGGGTACTTTCGATTGCAATGAAGTCGCCACGGAAATTCAGGCGGGCAGTTATGCCCTGATGGACACCGCTTACGGGAAAATCGGGCTGCCCTTTGAACAAGCATTTTGCGTATTGTCCACGGTGATCTCCGTAGCCGATCGCTATGTGGTCGCGGATTGCGGTTTAAAGGCCCTGGGGATGGACCATGGGAACCCGGACGTGCCGGACGCGAAAGTGTGGTTCTGCTCCGACGAGCACCTGACTCTGGCTCCGAATCAGGCACTCAAACCAGGGGATCGAATCCGGGTGCTGCCGGCCCATGTGGATCCCACCTTGGCGTATCACGACCGCCTCCATGTGGTGGACGGAGACGATGTCCTCGAAGAGTGGCCGATCGATCTTCGGGGTTGGTAGCGTGGGGAGGGAGTCGCTCCGAGAGTTTATTCCCCAGGGATGTCGAGCTTAGGAGTTTCTGGATGGGCTCGGTAGAGAATGACCGTATGTCCAACGAGGCCGCATAGGACTGCGCTGCTTTGATCTGCGATTTCCTGAGCCGTTCCGCGTTTATCGGAGGGCTGCTGGAGTCTCACCTTGATCAGCTCATGGCGGTCGAGCGCTGCCTGGACCGCCGAGATCACCGACGGGCTCAGTCCGGCCTCGCCGACCTGGACGATGGGTTTAAGTGGATGAGCCTGACCGCGTAACCACTTGCGTTGCTGTCCAGTCAGGGCGGGTGAATCCGGCGGCATGGCATTTTCTCCCTCAACGGCCATCGGCTGACCGAGGACGGCGAGTCTGAACCGCCGCCCCAAGGCCGGCAAGGGTAACCGCCCCGGGGGCTCAGCGCTCAACGCGAGGGACCGTTTGGCCGATACCCCACGGCAGTATGGATGAGAAAAAAATTCCTCTCGTTGCGCGCCTCGCCCTCAAACTCAAATGGATGACGTCAGAGCAACTTGCGTCTGTGGCGGACAAAATTGACCCCCAGCAGCCGATTGGCGATTTGCTGGTGGCCGAGGGGTTCGTCGATGACCGACAGAGGCAGCGTCTTGAGTCTCTCAAGCTCGAACTTCTCGCCAAACATCGAGATCGGCGAGCGAGCCAAAAGGCCGAAGCCGATCGGGAATCTTCGGCTCAGACTCTGGACCCTGAGCCGAAGAAGTCCAGTCAGCCAGATGTCATCCATGCTGTGGCGGCTCAGAGTGCCGAAGAGGTCAGTCCGGTCGCGACAGAAAGCTTCGGCGGTGAGGCGGTCGAATCCACAAAGGCCCCAGAGTCGGCTCCTCCGCTCACCGAGGTCCGCACGCCGGTCACGGCGCCGGCAGAAAGTCATATCGAGGCGCCGACCGAGCTTGATCCCGAATCGCTTGGACTCGGCCTGTCATTTCAATCCGCCTCATCGGCAACATGCGATTCGCTCGACGAAATTCTCCGTCAAGCGGTCGAATCCGGTGCCAGTGATATTCATATTCACTCAGAGGGCCGCTTGGCTTTCCGGATCGGCGGTAAGCTGATCGCCGAGGATCACCGCCATCTCGATGCAGAAGCGGCAGAGCGTTTGGTCGGATCGGCCTTAAGCGAAAAGCAGTGCCAAGAGCTTCGCCGCTTTGGAGAACTTGATTTCTGCCTAGAGCGAGAAAATGTTGGCCGTTTTAGAGCGAACGCATATCGCCAGCAGCGAGGATTCGATTTGGTCCTTCGCTCGATCCCTGCGGTGCCGCCTACGCTGGAAGAGCTGGGATTACCCGCAGAGTTGGAGCGCCTGACAGATTTCCATCAAGGGATGGTGTTGCTGACGGGCCCAGCGGGTTGCGGGAAGTCAGCGACCTTGGCGGCCCTCGTCAATCTGATTAACGAAAATCGCGAGGAGCACATTCTCAGCGTCGAAGACCCCATTGAGGTGGTTCATCCCTCGAAAGGTTGCTTGGTCAATCAACGACATGCAGGCCGTCATACCCAGAGTTTTGGACGCGCCTTGAGGGGTGCTCTCCGTGAAGATCCCGACGTAATCGTGATCGGTGAACTGCGAGACTTGGAAACCATTTCTTTGGCCATGACGGCTGCGGAGACGGGGCACTTTGTGCTCGCGACGCTTCATACAAACAATGCAGTCCGGACCATCAATCGCCTCATCGGCGCTTTTCCCTCCGGTGAACAGGCCCAGGTGCGAGCGATGCTTTCGGTTTCGTTGCGGGCTGTGGTTTCTCAGAGGCTTGTTCCCCGAGTCGATGGCTCGGGTCGCTTGCCTGTTCTTGAGGTGCTCCGGATCAATAAAGCGATTGGGAATCTCATTCGAGATGAGAAGACCATTCAGATTCGCTCGGCCATGCAAACTGGGCGGAATCACGGGATGTATCTCCTTGAGCAGTCGCTCAACGAATGCGTCGAGTCGGGTCAAATCAGTCGTGACTCTGCGCTCCAATTGGCTGAGGAAAAAAAGCTCATCACGGCCGGGCTGTAGGCAACTCATTTCCGCTGCTGCTCAATCTTGTGCAACAGCAAAAGGATCAGAATGCCGGAACTCGATCAACTTTTGAGGCACCTCAGCGAAGCCGGAGGCTCGGACTTACATCTTGCGGCGGGTCTTGAGCCGAGAGTCCGCCAGAAAGGGCGGGTGCGGCCCATCGAGGGTGAGCCGGTTCTCGAAGACGCCAGGCTGCGGCTTTGGATGCAGGAAATCGCCCCTCCGCGCGCATGGGACGAGTTCGTCGAAACGAACGATTTAGATTTTGCTTACGGGATTGAGGGCGTGGCTCGGTTTCGGGCCAACTATTTCGTTCAGAATCAGGGCGCGGCCGCGGTCTTCCGAATCATTCCCGAAGAAATTGTGGCGGCTGAAGACCTTGGGATGCCCTCGTCGGTTACGGATCTAGCAGACCTCACCGAGGGTTTGGTCTTGGTCACCGGCCCTACGGGCTCAGGGAAGTCGACCACACTGGCGGCCATCATCGATCGCCTGAATAAGCGCTACGCACGCCACGTCGTCACGATTGAAGATCCTGTCGAATTCGTCCACCAGAATCGAAAGAGCCTCTTCTCTCACCGAGAAGTCGGGTTGCACACAGAGGGATTTGGTCCCGCCTTGCGATCGGCGATTCGCCAGGATGCTGACGTCATCTTGGTGGGGGAGATGCGTGAGCGAGAAACTATTTCGCTTGCGATTACCGCCGCCGAGATGGGCATGCTGGTCTTCGGAACCCTTCATACCAATAGTGCGGCCAAAACAATCGACCGCATCATCGACGCCTTTCCGGCCGAAGAGCAAAACATGGTTCGCCTCTCGCTTTCGGAGTCGCTGGCCGCTGTGGTCTCGCAGCTCCTGCTGCCCACGGCAGACGGACAGGGCCGAATTGCGGCGCATGAGGTTCTTCTGCGAGTCTCGGGACTGGCCAATGTTATTCGCGAGGGGAACATGCAGATGCTGTCTTCTCTGATTCAGTCGGGGAAACAGATCGGCATGCAGGCGATGGACGACGTGCTCTATCAGTATGTCGAGGAGGGCAAAGTCTCTGCGCGCGAGGGCTATATGAAGGCGACCGAAAAGGCCCGTTTCGAAGCGCTGTTAGAAGCCTCCCCTCTAGCCGAGTAGCCTCATTCCGCCCGCCCGCCTCTCCTGGCTTTTCTCCCTTCCAAGTCCGCTGGGATGAACCGTCCGTTTTGCCCTTAGAATGGGCTCGATGAGCGGGCGAGGCTGCTATTTTAAGGGGCCGGCTTCGGCCGTTTCACCCTCTGCCTCCGGTGACCCCGGGGCGGGATTTTCAGGGAGCCCCAGCACATGTCGGATTCGCTGGCCCAGGACGCGGATTCGGGTCGAGAAATTGAACCGGAAGGCCCGACGCTTTGGACCTTTCGGTGGG
>NHEP01000133.1 GCA_002171515.1 bacterium TMED88
CCTTCGGGACTCAAAACATCTCCCAAAACTTCTTCTCCGGTTTCATGCTGTTTTTCAACCGTCCTTTTAAGGAGGGGGACTGGATCAGCACGAATGGGATGGAAGGAACGGTTGAAAATATCGGCTGGTACCACACACGGCTACGAACATTTGAGCGACGACCGATGTATATCCCCAACGCAGTTTTTGCCACCAATAGCATCGTCAATCCTGGACAAATGTATAACCGCAGGATCCTGGCGAATATAGGTTTGAGATACGAAGACATCCCTGCCATGGATACCATTACAAAACAAGTGCGCGAACTCCTAAAAAATCACAACGCCATTGATCATGACCAAATCATTTTAGTGCACTTCAATGCATGGGAAAGCTCGTCACTCAATCTTCAGGTTTACTGCTTCACTAAAACCACAAACTGGCAGGATTACCTAGACATTCAGCAGGAAGTTTTTCTGGAGATTGCAAAAATCGTGAAGGCCAATAACGCCGACTTCGCTTTCGACTGCACCACACTCTATCCAGCACCCAATTTAAAACCAGAGGGAATCCTACCCAGAGGTCTAGAATGAATACCCGAAGATAGCCGAGCAACACAATACTTGCAAGACCGCAAAATTCACGAAACAAGATCAATAACAAGTTGACGGAACCCGGTCAGGCAAGCAATAACACATTGGCGGATGCCAAGACATCGAACCATCATCGAACAACGGCAAAGAGCACAACAAAGAATACTAAATATCGCAGCCAAACCAAAACAAACAACGCAGTTATACAGCTCAACAGGCCCTCACCTCAAAACAATCCAAAAATTTAAACACCAACTAGCCGCCTAGAAGAAGAAGGCTTAATAAAGAACCACCAGGGGAGCGGAGGGAATCTCATAGCAACAAACCCCTGCAGAGTAAGCATCTTGCCAACAAGACAAAGCAAGCATAAAAATCTAAATCAAGCAAAGCCCATTACAAGGCCATGCGAACAGAAAAGAGAAAAAATAAAGTCGAGCGTCTAGGCCATAACAAGACAGCCATGGATCAGCCACAAGAGCATTCTTGAATTGATCCAATCAAAAACATTCACACATCAAGAACAAAAGACACACAAAAAAGCTCCCAAGGAAGGGAGCCTTATAAAGCTTCACAAAGGGCAGAGACTATATTGCCAACCAGCAATATCCAAACAGCCAAGATTCACCAAGGTTGCATATGGATTGTTCTTATGAATCAAGCAATTCAGGTGAAGCGAAAACATCACGGAAGAAAGTAAGCTGCTCACTTTTGAAATAACAACCACCACGATGACCACGGCGAACCCAGCAGACAGTGCCTTTAGCGATGCATTCTCCGCTCACATCATCAAGACAAAGCCATTCAAAGTGAACAAATTCGCTCCAAAACATGACGATAGGCCAGCACATCGTAACGCCAGGCTGGGAGATCAATGCCCACCAGTGCTTTTCACGATTACCCTGTTCTGTCAAACCTTTAAAAGGGCCATCTTGGCAGAAATACACAAGGTCTTTGAAATATTCCGCCCCGAGAAGATCAGCCCTACCGCGACGCAATGCCTCACAGTGACTGGGCCACCATTCCCGATTTTCACGTTCAATATCCTCCTGAGAATAGTCAGCATTAATCGAGGGAAGAGAATCCTCCTTCATATCGATCCAGGACTGGGCACTTTTCATTAACCCATCAGCAAATTCCTTGCTAACAAGACCAGGCCTGGAATAATCTGCTGATAACTCAGAATAATAATTAATTGAGCGTCGCATCATCAAGTATTCACTGGCCCCAACATAGCCATAACAACGCTTAAAGAGAGAATGAATCCTTTAAAATAGATTAAGACCATGATGACTCGTCGCTCCCACTCGTTCTTCACGATTACCTCAGCAAGGAGAAAAGAGGTATAGAAAGTATTGACTTCAATGATAAAAGAACGTAGCCAACGTAATATCGTCGAACTGAGATGCGTCACCAATATGGGCCAGAAGCTCACTGGTAATCGTTTCCATTAGCTCCTCGGATTTCATATCAGGACTCTCTGATAACAAGCGAAAGCAAAGCCTTATAAGATAGTCAACACCAAAAGACTCATCAGACTGATTACGCGCATCAATGACACCATCCGTAAAGCCAATAAAATGAGAACCCCTCGGTATATTGAGTGAGTTAGCGACATAAACAGAGTTAGGAAAGATACCAACGGCAGGCCCAGTTGTGTCTAGCTGAATACACTCCAGAGAAGGTGTAAAAATCAGAGGAGACTCATGGCCAGCCGAAATATAAGATAAATTTCCAGAGTTTTGATCTAAAGCAATAAATAGAACCGTTGCAAACATCACCGACTCACCATGATTTTTACTCATGTATTCATTAACGTGGGTAATAACATCAACCATTTGCTCACGTATTTCGACATCACTTAAATCCCATGTATCGCGACTAACAGCGTCATAGCGAATCAAGCTACGAAATACCGACATGAACAAAGCGGCTGGAACACCCTTATCGCATACATCAGCGATAACAAGGAATAGTTTATTTCCAACAGAAAATGTATCGTACCAATCACCACCAGCATTATAAGCTGGCTTCATAAATAAACTTAAATCAATTGAATCCAACACTGGAGGCGACTTGACCAGAAAAGATTGCTGAATAGTCCCTGCACTTGAGAGCTGCTTTTGAGCAATAGCATTAAGGACGCGAATAGAGTCTCGACTTTTTCGCAGTTCAGCAAAACTTCGATTAATAATATCAACACCTCTAGCGATCTCCCGAATAGGAGAGTACTTGAGAATAGCATCAATAGATGTAACGTCAGACAAAGAGTCGGTGGAGACTTCGTCAACGAGATCATTGCTGGATGAAGGCTGAGTAGCGGAAAACAAAATATTAATCTCTTTCTCCGCTCTAGAGGAAATTGCAAAACTATATAAACTTGCAATGGTCAAGCTAAAGGCAATAAATCTAAACATGCTGGTTGATACATCCTCCAACTCATTCCCAATAGCCAAAGAATTGATCTGAGCTAATTTAATAACAGTATTTCCTTCTAATTGATCAGAGTTGAAATCTGTAGACAGCACATAATAACTATTAGAGAGACGGTTCAACTTAACCGTAATCAAGTCAGGCAGGAACAGCTGCAGATTTGTGAACTTCTGAACATGTTCGTTAGCAAGCTGTGGAGTACTATATTGAGTATCCAGGATATTAAAGAGTTCCGCGCTGGAAGTCATAACCTGCTTACCATTCTCTAGGATCTGAAAGAACATTCCCTCCTGAAGTGAGTCCTGAATATCAGCAGCGTTAGATGGTTTCTTATTAATATAGGAATACTGATGCCATATACTGTTTGCTTGAATACTCATACCATCGTAATACATCTCCAAAGCCTGGGCCCTATAAAATCTAAAAAAAACTATGGCGGAGATCAGCGTGACGAATGTGATTAAGCCATAAGAGGAAAGAAAGATCAGCCCACTGACAGAAATTCCAGATTCCTTATACTCATTTCTTCCTGCTGACCTAAGCTTATAAACAACATAAACAAAATAAGCAAGAAGCACACATAGAGTTGAATTAACCATTGCCTTGTAGGCAAGCAAGTGTGAAATATCAAAAGATATACCTAGAAGATAATGATGTCCAAAGAAATACAATGGGCCTATTGCAAATAGTGCATATAAAATCACCAAGAACACAACATGACCTCTCTCCACAGCATCATCCGCCATTAAATTTCGATATATCCAAGTCACAACAAAAACTTCCATCACAAACAACAGAGCCGCAACAGGCTGGCCGTATAAGGGAACGGTCGCTATGGCTGCAGGAATAGAAACGAAAACCGACCACCACCCCCTCATAAAGAAGAGAGCTAGCCATGCGGCAGAAAGACCCAGAACAATGTCAAATTCTAAAAACAATGTAAACGTACATTTCGCATTAAGAAAAAGGCCCAAAACAGCTAAGAGAACTGCATAAAGTATCGATTTCTTCCTAGAAAATCTTGAACGACGACTCGCGTACAACATAATAAAATCAATCTGAACACAAGGTAGCCGACAATAATCGAAAAAACAAGATAAATCGAAGGACTAAAACAACTCTGAAAAGAAATGCTTTTAAGAAGCTGATTCCAATTCCATTTCGATGGTATAGGTATTTTGTCCCCTGCAGTACTTGTAAGAGATAGAATCAACAGAATCCTTGACAAGAAATAATCCCAGGCCACCGATTGGTCTTAATGCAACAGGAGCTTCTATATGATTTGGAGACTCAAGTTGATCAAAGTTAGGGTCGAAGCGTGGTGCATCATCGATAAAGACAACCTCAAGATAGTCATAATTCAATAGAGATACTTCCTTAGCCGCAATCTGCAATGTAGGCATAATCTGAGTTGAGCCAAACGAAGACTCGGACGATCGAATAATATTAGAAACCAATTCTTCTGCTGCCAGCTTAAATCGATAAGATTTCTTGCTGGAAAACCTTTTATTCTCGGACAGCTTATCAATGAAGCCCATAAAATCATCCCAATGCTTCATTGAAGCATCATGGTGTATAGAGCTATTTGGCATTGCCTATTCCTCTGATATGACAATGGCTTGGGTTAATCCGGTCTTCTTAATCGTATCAACAACACCATCACAAGCACCGTAGACGATAAGAGTTGAATTTTGATCCATCTTCTGTTTAGCAAAAAGAAGGGCACGCAATCCAGCGCTACTCATAAATGTCATCTCATGCATATCAACTTTAAGCTCACTTAATGAAGGTAAATCAAGCTCCGTTAGCTTGAGAAGTAAATCAGGTGCTGTTTTTGTATCCACGGTACCAGTGAGTTTGATCATCACACCTGCGTCAGACTGTGAAGAAGTGATTTGAAGAGACATACTGATGATGAATAAGGAGAGTGAATTGAAAACCCTGTAAGGTTTAGGTAGTTAAAATAATAACGGAATGTTCACCTGCAAGTAATCCACTATTGGTAAATGGAGAACCTGAGTTTTTAGCAAATGGAGATGCACGATCTCCAGTATTAATAGCTATGGACCAAGTTTTGGACTCAGGTAGTTGAGGGAGATCGAACCAGCTTGCAAATTGGGACATATTAGTAATCACATAAACTGCGTCAGATTCACAAGATTGATCTATGTCTATGTCACAAGAGAAAAGCCAGGCTAATTGCTTAGAGGAGTTTGACCAATCTGGTTGATAGGGAATAGAACCATGAAAACTTGATGACGCAAGACCCAGTAACTTAGATCCAGAGTCTGAAAACGAATTCACACGCAAGGCAGGATGAAGATTTCGAAGTGATATCAATGCCTGCGTAAAACTCCACAATTCCTGATTAGATTGTATGAGTGACCAGTCGACCCAACTAATAGGAGAATCTAAACAATAGGCATTATTATTACCACCCTGAGTTCGCGCGAATTCATCTCCCATGAGCAACATTGGGACGCCACGTGACATCATCAGAATGGATAATGCATTCTGCATTTGCCGAATTCTAAATTGAAGTATGTCTGGATTGCCAGACACGCCTTCTACTCCACAATTCCAGCTGTAATTGTCATTGCCTCCGTCACGATTAAACTCACCATTAGCATCATTATGCTTGTCATTATATGAAACTAAGTCATTAAGAGTGAAGCCATCATGGCAAGTAATAAAATTCACTGAAGTAGCTGGTGAGCGACCTGATGCTTCATACAAATCAGGGGAACCTTGAACTCGCTGAGCCAACTCGCCCACCATTCCCTCGTCACCTTTTAAAAAGCGTCGAACACAATCTCTATACTTGCCATTCCATTCTCCCCAACGTCCAAAAGCGGGGAATGTTCCCACTTGATAGAGCCCACCAGCATCCCAAGCTTCTGCAATTAATTTAGCCTTGGAAAGGATAGGGTCGAAGGCTAAAGACTCAAGCAGCGGTGGATTAGACAATGGATAACCCAACGGGTCACGACCCAGAATGGCTGCTAGGTCAAATCTAAATCCATCAATATGATATTCAGCTACCCAATAGCGCAAGCAATCTAGGACAAGATTCCGAACGATTGGGTTGTTGCAATTTAATGTATTGCCAGTGCCGCTGAAGTTAAAATAATACCCTTCGGGTGTAAGCATATAATAAACTTTATTATCTAAACCCTTAAATGATAAAACTGGGCCTTGCTCATTTCCCTCAGCAGTATGGTTGAAAACAACATCAAGGATGACCTCAATACCAGCAGAATGAAAAGACTTGACTAGCTGTTTAAATTCGTCAACTTGCATCCCAATTGTTCCAGTAGAAGCAAAAGCAGCCTTGGGAGCAAAAAAACCGAGGGTACTGTACCCCCAAAAATTGTATAATTTTTCTCCAGTCTCGGGGTGGTCACGCGAATTTTCATATTCATCAAACTCAAATATAGGCATTAACTCAACAGCATTGATGCCAAGTGCCTTTAGATAAGGAATTTTCTCAACCAAACCTGCGTAGGTACCTGGATACTTAGACTCGGAAGTCGTAGATACCGTATATCCACGAATATGCAGTTCGTAAATAATTAAGTCCTCTGGTGGAATCTCTAGCTGCTTATCATTTCCCCAATCAAAGTCATCCAGTGGGACTCGTGAACGGTAGGGATAGATATCACTCCAATCTGGATCACTTGCCCAAAAATCACGTCCTGAAATCAGACGAGCATATGGGTCCATTAATATCTTTGAATGATCAAAGGAATGGCCAGACGAAAAACTATTTGGTCCATCAATTCTATAACCGTACTCTAATGTCTCTATATCTAAACCAAAAACAATAATCGAATAAACATTACCAACTCGAAACGACTCAGGAATTGAGATTTCTGCATATGGTATTTTTTCACCTAGTCGAAACAATACAAGCGTACAAGATGTCCCACTCGATGTAAAAATAGAGAAATTAAGCCCATTAGCTACAGCCGTAACCCCGAATGGCAAAGGTCTTCCAGGACGGACTTCAAACCCCGAAATTGTTGAGGTAGGATTCAGATCAACTCGATTAGAAGATTGAGTCATTGGACTGCAGGTTGTAACTCATCTAGTGACGAGACAAGAGTGAAATGCTGGTGGAATCCAGTGACTCTCATCACATCTTGAATGTCCTCATTAATGCCCACAAAAACAAGGGAGAGCCCTTGACTAGAGGTTTGATGATGCAATACCAAAAGGGCACGCAAACCAGCACTAGACATGAATCGAACTAAAGTAAGATCTATCGCTAGACATTTTGAAGTAAGGAGTTTTTGATCTAAAGCCTCCTTAAATTCTCCGACTGTTTTAGAATCAATCTGACCATCAACGGAAAGAACAGACCAATTCAAATAGGTTTTTTCTAAAAAAGATAGGCTTGACATAGGATTGCAGTAACAGCTTAAACAGGAGTGAGAGTAACCTTTACCTTGAGACGACTCTTAGAATGAGGCAAATTAACAAGCAACAAATCGGAATCGTAGTCTGAATAGGTCTGACCATCAATTTCACAACCCGTCAACTTAACACTGCCCTTAGGCAAGATATCAGGAGAAACACGTAAAATGTTATCAGTAAAGCCACCAGAAATTGGCGCAAAGTACAGGTCAAGAGGTCTTTTATTCGTCATCAAATCGATATAGACAGTTGAGAGAAAGCAAAGCTCGGTTGAATGATAAGCGCTCATAGAATGACTCCCCTTAAATCTCTCAGTTCCAAGAAGGTAGGGCATTCCATTAGCTAGAACATTAAAATAGACTCCACCATCACTATTATCTAAAAAGAATGAATTATAAAAGGCTGCAGATTCATCTGCATACTTTGCGTAGTCTGTGTTTTCGGGAAAAAGACCTTGAAGGATAAAATATGCCAAAATACCCTGCTCTTGCTGCCACCATGCTTTGCGGTCATGCCATGCATATCGGTGAAATTTCTGTCCCGCTTTGACAACACGATCCACAACGTCGTACCAACCAAAACGCTGCTTGTCGTAGCCAAACTTAGGCATTAAATCAGCTATTTTTTCTGCTAGTTTTTTATATTGCTGTTTAGGGTCAATTGAATAATATCTCATTAAATTCCAAGCAATTTTCAAGTTATGGCCAACAACTGCACGATTTTGTTGCCACCCCCAAGATTGATCTTTTTCCCATGAATCATAAAACTTTTCTTGAACAAATGGACTATTATCGTAATCTTGGAAGTACTTTTCGATCGTGTCAAAGGTATCCTCAAGCATGGCCTTATACCTATCATCTTCAGTGGCAAGCCAAAGATTGATTAAGTACGCAGGTGCATGATCTCCAACAGAATTCCAATTTTTTCTGGCCTTGTTTCGTCCTAAACTCTCTTCATGAGGACTGAGCGTAACGGCATGAATATGTGAATAATAACCACCATTATTCGGATCTTTATAATGTTGATCAAAAAGCTGGATCGTACGTTCAGTATCATCTAGAATTTTTGGATCACCAGTTAACCTATAAGTTTGAATTGGGCCAGCAAGAGCATAAATCTGCTCGTAAGCGGGAATACAATCGTAATCATCACCAAATTCTGAGACCAATAGTTTTTGTTCTTGATTATTATTTTGAACTTTTAAGCCATGATACCAATAAATCAAACCAGTATCGGTATCAACAAAGCGCATCTTCTCCCGCAAGTATTCAGTACCTTTTTCAGCTGCTTCTAAGTATTCATCCTTACCTGTCAACATATAGGCAGAAGCCATGCCATAAACCATGCGCGATATCGTATCAGTTTCCTGTAAATAATCAGACTCATCTTTCATGCCTGTTATATTCACCAGAGTCCTATAGTTGCGATAGTCAATATCACTATTAGGCCAATTAAACTGCCAAGTAAGATAACGATTAGCGATCTGATCTACTTGCTGGACCCACCAACCTTTGTCTCTATGCAAAAAAGAATCTGTACTGTCGCCCGGGAAGGTGATGCAATTTACTTCAAACTTAATTTCCTCCTCAGGGAAAAAGGTTCCATAAGCAAATATCATTTGCCCTGGCTTAAGACGTTCCTCTAACAAACCTGTACGGTCTTGCCAAGATTCTCCTAAGTTCTGAGTAAGCTTTGCATACGAATTGTCATTAAGAGTAAGTGAGTAATCTCTACCATCCGATGTTTTTAGATCAATTCGCCTGTCTGCTGAATCATAACAAGTTACATAGCCAGAAATGAGATCAGAAACGGTGAAGTCGAGAGAATTAGTCATCAATTCAAATACGTATTAGTTAACAAAAACTGATTAGATTTTTTCAAGCTGTGAAAGAAATAGCTTATCGAATTCATGAACAGCTCCAGGATGCCGACCCGTAATTAATAACCCATCTTGATGCACCTCAACAGTTTCTCCATTCTCCTGAACTACAATTCCCCCAGCATTAACAACATCACAGTAAATGTTATGTGCGCATGTCACTGAACGACCACGTAACAAATCAGGGTCGGCACAAAAAAGCCAAAGGGAGTGACAAATTGTTCCCACACAGAATTCACCGGCGTCCATTTTAACGACCGCCTTCCTTAACAATTCAACGGCAGGTGATTGATTTCTTGTAACTGAAAGCTTAGGTTCATACCTTAATCTATCCATAGCATAACCTCCAATTAAAATCATTCCCTTATAGTCATCCAGATTGACCTGACTAATACAAAGATCAACCTTCACTTTTGCTGTTTTATCATTTCCTTCGAAGCTCAATGACTCGTTACCCCATAGGAAGGAAGAGTAATGAACCTCAAAGCCATTCGCTGGAAAGAATTCATTAAAGACGTTGAACTCAGTTTCATCGAAATGCTCTTCGATCAAAACCAGAATTTTGTTGGTGCTTGACATGAGAAAAAAATGAAATTTGAATTAAACAGTAAATTTAGGTGTTGAGCAAAAAGCATTAGAAAAGGAAAGACTTTTTAGCTCTTCATCGGTACACACCAAAACAAAGGGTTTTTCCCATGGACATCGAATGTATCGCGATACTGCGATGGAACATGCAAATGGAATCAATGCCTAATCTAGATACTAGGCAAATTCATGTAGAAAAAAGGAAAGAGAAGCTTAAATCTTCAAGCTCACAAATATCTTCGTCATGATTTTATTGAAATCCTAGAACCACCTCCTTAGCACTTAGTTCCATTGGCCATTCATAAATCACATCAACTGCGAGCATTGGCTACGAGAAGCCAAAAACACAAACAAGAGCCAACAAATGGCTTTGCAACAAACACCATTAAACTTATATTTTATGAGCTCTATATCGATAGGGTACGAGAAAAGTAATTCAAAGAATTATGCAATGGTTAAAGGAAGCATTTGAGAAGTAATTGAATTCCCCTGATTGATTTCCACGACAAGTCAAATGACGCTTCACATGCAAGAGACCGAGTAGGCTAAGCAAGGCGCTCATTTGACTTACCTACAGCTCATGACACATGAAACGTCGATCAATCAATCTACAATAGATAGCCGAGATTTAATATCAAGCTCTACTATTAATGGAAATCAGGATATACTCAAGACAGTTCAGACCTGGCTAGAAAATAATTCTTCTGGCTTACTTTCTCAAAAAAATATTGGTGAGTTCAATGGAACAATGATGCAATGGTTCCATTGGTATAGCCACAATGATGGTAAACATTGGGTCCGCCTCGCCAGCGAGGCAGCCAATCTTGCTCGTGTTGGAATTACAGCTGTATGGCTTCCACCAGCATACAAAGGAATGAATGGTAGTAGTGATACTGGCTATGCAACTTATGATCTTTTTGATTTAGGAGAATTTGATCAAAAAGGAAGTATTCGAACAAAATATGGAACAAAAGCCGAATACTTAAGCGCTATACAAGCATGCCGTGCCAACGGAATTGAGGTTTATGCAGACGCTGTTTTTAACCACAAAATGGGTGGTGATTATGAAGAAGAGTTTGAAGCTGTACCTCTCGATGAATATAATCGCCACCATGCGCTAGGCCCAGCACGAAACATCCGATCTTGGACTGGCTTTAACTTTCCAGGAAGGGGCGAAACGTACTCAAAAATGAAATGGAATTGGAATCACTTTGATTCCGTAGACTGCAACACCTTAAATGATAGTTATCCTGCAGTCTGGCAAGTCAAAGACAAACCACTTGAGGCTGGGGTAGACGGAGAGCGTGGAAACTACGATTTTCTAATGGGATGTGACCTAGATCTTGATAATCCCGAAGTTAGAAATGAGCTTAAATACTGGGGAGAATGGACACTAGATAATACCGGAGCAACAGGTTTCAGACTCGATGCACTTAAACATATTAACAGCAATTTCTTCGTGGAATGGATTAGACATATCGAAGAATATGCTGGTAAAGACATTTTTACCGTTGGAGAGTTCTGGAGTTATGACATCAACACTCTTTGCACGTATATCACCAAGACAAATGGCCAGATGTCTCTATTTGATGCGCCTCTTCACCTCAACTTTCATCGCGCCAGTACGTCAGGGGGGCATTTTGATATGAGAACCATTCTTCAAGGTACTCTCATGCAGGAGGTCCCACTACTCGCTGTGACTCTTGTAGAAAACCACGATACGCAACCCCTCCAATCTCTTGAGTCTCCAGTTGATGACTGGTTTAAACCACTGGCTTATGCATTGATACTCCTCAGGGCGCAAGGCTATCCATGCATTTTTCATCCTGATTATTACGGCTCAGATTATACAGATTTTGGCACTAATGGTGAAAGCCAAGAGGTCACAATGATTAGCCATAGATATTTAATTGACCGGATGCTACTGGCGAGAAAATACTTCGCTTACGGGGAGCAGCTTGATTATTTTGACGATAAGAATACCGTTGGCTGGACACGATTAGGAACTAAACTTCACCCTCATGGCCTTGCCGTTTTAATGAGTGATGGAGCTCAAGATCAAAAATGGATGAATGTGGCTAAGCCAAATGAAAAATATATTGATATCACCCATCACTGCAATGAGCCCGTCATCACGAATAAAGATGGTTGGGGACCTTTTCGATGTCAAGGTGGTTCTGTGTCCATTTGGATAGCCATGGATGCGATCCAAGAACATCTAAAAGAAGCAATTGAAGCCTCTTAGCTCTTTTGGGAGGATTTGCTTAATACAACATTTCTAATCATATGTATTTGAGTGCGACTCAAAGCTCCATTTCCCCAGTGAAATCACACTTTTTACTATTTCAAGTGGGGGCTAGACAAAAAGTTGCGAATAGCGAAGCGCCCCTCTAAGCGACCAATCTTCTTCTCGAGCTAGCCAAATAAAACATTCCTCTTGAAATCAATCCTAACTTGACAGTATTAAATTACGAAAAATTGTGGGAAAATCATTTGCAAGACGTAAACAATCATATGGCGTTCAAAAACGCTGCTCTAACGAAAGGGCGAACCATAACCGAAGCAGTCAAAAACCAAACACACCTCTAATGTCACCCCTCTTCAACAATCCCTCCTCAACGATGCCAATCTCAACGATCAGCAGAAGCATCGAGACACGAATTGCCGTCACTTCCCCCAAGCCACAAAGGTCACACTGCCCAGGCCAGATTGTCTTACACAACCTCGATATAAAAATCCTTCCGATCCCCAAGTAGTCGATACAAGCGGCTTTTAATTAAGAGAGCTCCACCAATCGTTTGCGCGCTAGGGCAGCCTGGGCCTCCGCTTCGGCAAGCTTTGCCCTGCATTCAGCAACGACCGCGGCTGGTGCCTTATCCGCAAAGTTGGGATTACTTAAGCGTCCCGCCAATCCCTTGATCTCCTTCTCAGCTTTGGCGATGTCTTTTTGAAGACGGCCCTGAAGAGCGTCCAGGTCAACCAGGCCTTCGATGGGCAGAAGCACCTGCAGCTCGCCACTCACCCCAGCGAGTGCCTTCGCAACAGGGTCCGCCTCGGCCTGCGCCTCCGTCATCAACTCCACGGATTCCGCTCGAGTGAGCGCGGTGATATCAGCCGTACCTTGCTCAAACACGGCCATCAACGCGGGGCGACCGGTCACGAAACGCACAGGCACCGATTGGGAGGGCTTTAGACCCGCAGTAGCACGCAAATTTCTGACCACTCGAATGGCAGAGATCAGCTCGGCAAAGGAGGCCTCCAATCGATCATCCAAAGCCACCTCGTCCACAGCAGGCCATTTTTGCAGCGCCAAAAAGGTGGTTTCGCTTTCCGCAGTGACGCTGTGCCACAGCTCCTCTGTGAGGTGGGGCATCAACGGGTGCAGCATCAGGTGCATTTGGCTGATCACCTTGGCCAGCACTTGTTTGGCGGTGAGCTGATCCGCGAGGGCTTCGGCGCTGGGCTCCTCGCCAGGATTCAGCCTCCGCTTGCTCAACTCCAAGTACCAATCGCAAACATCGTTCCAAGCGAACTCATACAAACCCTTAGCCGCTTCACCAAGGGCATAACCGCTATAGCGCTCTGCCGTTTCCCGGTTCACGCGCGCTAAGCGCGACAAAATCCAGCGGTCGGCAAGCTGCAACGCTGAAGGATCCGGCTCACCCAGCTGAGCAGGTGTAGCCCCCCCCAGATTCATCAGAGCGAAACGGGTCGCATTCCAAAGCTTGTTCGCGAAATTACGAGAGGCCTCAACCGTGGCGGACGTGTCCTTCTTTCGGTCGTAATCCAGGCGGATGTCCTGGCCAGCTCCGGCCACCTCGCGCACCAGAGCGAAACGCAGGGCATCGGTGCCATAGCGCTCAATCAACAGGAGCGGATCAATCCCGTTGCCGGCGCTCTTGCTCATCTTGCGGTTCTGCTCGTCCCGCACCAGCCCATGGATATAAACGTCCTTAAACGGCATCTCACCGGTAAAGGCACCAGCCATCATCGTCATCCGGGCCACCCAGAAAAAGATGATGTCGAAGCCCGTGATCAAAGTGCTGGTGGGATACCAACGCTGCAGGTCAGCCGCATTGGCATCGGGCCATCCCAGGGTTGAAAATGGCCAAAGACCACTGGAGAACCAGGTATCGAGCACGTCTTCGTCCTGCTCGATCTCTGCCGCAGCGCCGTAATCCGCCTTGGCCTTCTCTAAAGCTTCGGCTTCGTTGCGGGCCACCACGTAAGGCGTGGTGTCGGTGTATTTGCCGCCGGTTTCACTAATCACAAACCAGGCGGGGATGCGATGGCCCCACCACAGCTGACGACTGATGCACCAGTCGCGAATATCCG
>NHEP01000134.1 GCA_002171515.1 bacterium TMED88
CAATACATGATGTACCACAAAGCAATATTAGTGAAAAATGATGCACTAGCTTGTGACATCATGAAGGAAAATGATCCTAGAAAATTTATAAGGCTTGATAACTTAATCTATCTTAGTAATTTAGAATGGAATCAAGAGAATATGAAAATTGTGACGAATGGTTGTTATCTTAAGTTTTCACAAAATGAAGAAATGAAGAAATACTTACTACGTACAAATCCAATTATAGTAAAAGCTTGTTTAAAAGATAAAATTTGGGGAATTGGTGTTACTAGATCTGAGGCACGGATGCAATTCAAGTGGCAAGGTCAAAACAAACTTGGGCGGTGCTTAATGCTAGCTAGAAGTAGAATCGAAGCAGAAACAAATGTTGGTGCCTACACTAATTGGCACAAGGTGTATGCTACAAAGTATCCAAAATTAATGTTAGATGCACAAGAAAAGAAAATGGACAGATGGCTTAAAATTCATTGCCATGGTCACTTGGCAAAGTTGATGAGTAATATTATCGACTCTACGCATTTGACAGATGACGACTGGTCTCGATTGAAATCCTATGAAACATGGGGACCGATACTCCGTGCAAAGTTTGGACAAAATTTCGAGGCACAAGAGTTGCTGCTTAGCACCGGTAAAAAACTTCTTTATGAAGTTGGCCGAATGGCGAGAACGAAACCCGGCCTATGGGATTGTCAGATTTTTGATGATACTGGTTGCAATGATTGGTCGGCGGCAGCGAAAAAAGGTTCCAGTGAAGGCTTTGCAATGAAAACGTTTAAAAAATCAGAAAGAAATCATAAAGACCAGTCTCCAAAGATATTTGGTGACAATCTTATGGGGAGATTCTTAATGAGATTACGAAAAGAATACATTAAAACTTTACCGGATGTTCCAAATACAGCGGCAGAGCAAGAAGCTTACATCAAAGAACACGATGGCTTTGCATTTGGATCCAATGTACCGGGGGCCAGATTATTGAGTAATTTCCACTATGCAGAAGTCATTATAGAAGATACAGATGTTACTTATGTATACCCAACGTCAGAGCACGCATATCAATCACTAAAAGATAAGCCAGAGAACAGATACAAGTGGTGTCTTTTGGTAGGGAGAGAAGAGAAGCAGTTCAAAAAGAGAAAAATTTACAGTGAAGGCGGTTCATCGAGTAAAAAAAGTAAAACTTAAAATATTATAATTTATCCTCTGTAGCATCTCCATTTTCTATGGCTAATACAGAGTCTTCTATAGCCAATGAAAAGCTCCCACCGACATTAGTAAACATGGCCGATGTGAAATCAAATTGTTTGAATCTGGTAGTATCCAAATACTGCAACATATTTTCATCCATGTATGTAAGCCCTTTATTCGTCAGCACCCAACAAAACAATTTCCTTGTGCCAAATTCTATTTGAAAATAATAGACAAACGAACCAGGCTCCGCGACGTGGTAAACCTCTGCAAAGAAAGTCGCCCAGTACGAATCTGATCCTTTGTCTGAACTTTTGATAAATTGTCGATACCAATCCTTGCTTAGATTCGTTTTGTTTTCATCTTCATAATCCTTTCCGACTTCCCTGATAGTTAACGATACTTTGCCACCATGAAAATACATGTAATCATCTGGATCATCCTTCATAAAATCATATGGAGTTTTGTAGATAGCATTGTCAATGTGTTTGATTCTTTCCCAATCGATCCATTTTGAAACTTTAAATGCTGCATTTGTTGTCGTCATTTTGGATTTCTTTTTTTATTTTTTTGTCTCGTACATTATCTTTGCTTTCGCTTGTTATATTCTTAGTTGTATATACTTATTTAATAAACCTAATGTCAACTATCAGCATTTTAAAAAGGGTAATTTCGAGTAAACCTATTTATTTTTTTATACCCTAACGCTAACATAGAAATATTTAAAAGTGGTTGTCATTTGGGAGAAGCGACAGTCTGGAAACTTCACGACGAACGGGAACAGTGTATTCAACGATGTTTCTTGATAAGTACCATTCTATATGACTGCGTATTTCTTCTGGGCTGTGAAATAAGCCTACATGACACGTCATTAAAGGAGGTCCTGTTCGGAGACTCTTTTTGAATGCCCCTGCTCTTTTCTTTTGACAATAATTCGATTTCAAAAACGGTATAGAACATTTACTCTTATACCAACGGTCTAGCTCATAGTGCACCATGAGCACTAGTGTTTTCCACTTTTTTTTATCTTTTCGATACAATAGAGTGCCAACTTTAAAATCGATAATATAATCAACAATTTCTTCTGGTAAAAGCGTAAAGTAGTTCATTGCGCTAATCTTCTTCTATTTCCAATGCATCCGGCACGGCTATGGTGAAGGGCACACTTTCTGTGCTTTCAACCTCCTTCGCCTCCGGTGTGTACTCGATAACAATGCAGTGCACTCGCCTTCTTTTTTTTGCACGGTCAGTTAAATCTGTTGCAATGACTTCGAAAACGTCAATACAATCTATACAGAGACACACATATACTCTGCAAAGACATACACAAAAATAAAAAAGGAAGACCAGCGAACCTAATACATAGATAAATGCAAGTATAAACGGTACAACATTTGGCATTATATAGATCGACTAAACTTCTTTAAATGGTGATTTAGGACGTCCTTTAATATCTAGTTTCACGGCTTCGTTAAAAATTTCTTTGATTCGCATTTGTTTTTTTAATGGTTGATGCAAGGGATTGCGAACGGTATTGACTTTATTGTTTCGCATGTTTTTTAATACCAAATGTCTTAGTTGCTTGTGTTGTTTTTCTTTCCTATTTCTATTTCTTAACAAGCGATGCTTTGCTTGTCGTAGCTGGAAGAGCTGCTCGGCTGCTTGCATGACTGGTGGTGGTTTATCTACCTTTTTAATTAGTTCATAGAGCCATTTCTTAATAATATGTTCACGTATTTTTCTATCTGGGTCGTCATTCTCATCTTCAATATCAATACGGTGAAATTGGCGCTCTGGCAGGACGCTGCGACGGCGCTTCTTTTGATGCTTCGGTATGCAAGCATATAATAATATTAGACATACAAACAACGCAAAAATAATGACTATGACAATAGCTTGCACGTCCTTCGTTTCGTCTGCATGGTAGGAATGCATTGGCTTTACGGTTACATGATACTTCTCGCTATAATTTGATGCATTCGAAACATTAAAGAACGTTAGGTTTGGACTTGATGTGACCGGTACAGCAACAGCGCCTAGTGTAGGAGATTCTGTAAATGTTGTGGTCGGTGTTTCGTTTATTAATGCCAATGTTTCTAATACGTTGGTAGTAGTCTGAACAGGTGGTGTTGTATAACCTGTTGTGGTTTTTAATGTATTTATCGTGGTGGTTTGTAATACATTCGTTGTTAAAACGTTTGTTGTCGTTTGGAAGTTTTCGGTGGTAGTGGCGACTTGGTTTACTTCTTTGTGGCATTCATGGATGCAAAAGTTACTGTGTTCGAACAAAACAATACAGTTAAGATTGCATTGAGAGCAACTATGTATCGTATAATTGCTGCTGTTTAAGATTGTAGTACATGCATGCATTTGGTTATAAAGAATGATATTTATATATATTTTATGATTTAAACAACATTTCGAGACAATCTCCCTGATCTAATTTACGTTGGTGATACTCCCAGTTATCTTGAAAACATTTTTTGTACCTTTTTTCTACTTCAACATCAATCTTTTCCCCTGTGTTTAGTTTTTTGGAAATTTCTGTTACACACGCACATATATGTTTTTTGCATTTTCTCAAATTGAAAGCAATTTTAATCGTTTTATCCATCATTTATAAAAGTAGGATTACTTTAATATACCATTTAAGTTCAATGAATAATTTTATGCAAGAATTGGATACCCTGTGGAAAGATGGAAGGCCAAGTAAACTAACAAAAAAAGATTGTTGGGAAGAATATTGCAAACGATATGAATTGAATAACGGAGATCCAGAAATTATTATTTCACAGTTAACTTTCGACCAATTTGATGCACTGCAACGCGAATTTACCAGTAAGAGTATTGTTAAATGTATAGCATGCGGCAGTGATAATGTCGATTGGCGCTCCGTGCAGACATGCCGTGCAGATGAATCAGAGACAATTTTTGCGGAGTGTAAAACATGTAAAAAAAAATGGCGCTTTCGCTAAAAGAATTCTGTTGTATCAGCCTCACTTTTTTTAAAGCGTGCTCTGTCTATGCTACATGCTACTTCATACTAACGGAAAAAAATCGTTTTTTGTATCTTAAGGTAAAAATATAGTGTTAACATATAAATAGCATTAAAAGAATTCTGTTGTATCAGCCTCACTTTTTTTATTTTTATTTTGAAGAAAAAATGTACCCTATCATGCAACTCTATTTAAAAAAAATAAAAAATATCAACTCTACTTTTTTTTCGGCAGGCACATCCAACAGAATTCTTCTAATGCTATTGATATGTTACATGCTATACCATAGTAAAATATGCCACGTGGTGAAAAAAATAGAAAGGGAATGAACACTTGGAATATTTTAACTGTTCACTACATTTACAATATAAATATTATAAAGTGAAAAGTAAAAAGTAAAAAAATAAAAATAGTCCAAGAAAATAATATGACGAAAGCAATTTTTATGGTAGCAAAATACGATTATGAAGACGGTGTATATAGAAAGGATGATCCTGAAGCTTGTAGTAGACGATTACGCGAAGCCTTAACAAATCGTGGCATCAGTTACGCAACAGGGTTTAATGCATGTTCATCTTGTGGTATTACAGAAGAATTTATTGTGACGGCTGTAGAAGAAGATACAGAGTGGGAAATTGCATTCCGGAAAGCACGTATTATTGCAAGTTACACAGATGACTCAGCTGATGATAGGGTGTATGATATTCGCGATAAGATAATTGTGAAGAAATGCAGTGTTTGTAAAAAAACAGGTCATACAAGAACGACTTGTAAATTAAACAAAAAGAAATACAGAAGCATCGGTGTGCAAACGCACCTTGTAGTTTGCCCAAAAAAGAAACGCAAAATCAGTGTATAATAGATATATACGGAGGTATCACACAATGGAAGATATTAGTAAATTAAATAGTGACTTGAATGATTATTACATAAACTTAATTTTTACCATTGCATTTACTTTTGCTGGGGTTGTGTTGGCACTAATACTGACTGTTATTGTTATCATTACGGTTTATTATTGTTGGGTCAAGGAACCAGCCGAGCCGGTCGTAAATCATAATTATTTAAAGTTTAAAGATACAGAGGAGAGAGAAATTGCTGGGGTCGATCAACCAAGATACTAAAAACAATATATATAATAATAAAAAGAAGTCTCATGAAAAATATGTTCTCTTTCACGATTAGGCATTATGGCATAAGACGTTTACCAAAAATCTATAGAACGCAACAAAAGGAAATAAGAAAAAAACAAAAAAAAGACTTGTGGGGAAAGGATCTTTATCGAGGAAAATACGGCAACTCGATTTATGGTGCAGAGGATCACCGTAGATTTATCACAAAACAAAATAAATGCAGTTTGTGGTGGGTGCCGTAAAAATTAATTAAAAAATAAATTATATAATCAGCCAATTAATTAAACAAATCAAGTAAATGAGTGAAGATAATCCATACTTTCTCATACCAGGAGTTCTTCCTCCGAAACGAAATTGTCAGATACACTACGCACATATAGCTACTGTGTTCTTTACCCTGCTACTAATTTTCATCGTGACAATATTGACAGCTGTTACTGTATCGAATGTACAAAACACATTGGATGAAACCAAGGTAATTATTGATGAAATGAAAATTATTATGCCGCAAATACAAGAAGGATATCAACTGTACAAAGACATAATACCGGTAGCATGCAGTGATAAAAATTTTACAAAGTTCTACCCAAAGTACGCAGAATTAATCTGTAAATGACGAAATCTAGTGTATTAAAAGTAGAAACCTATCCACGGCACTACGTTCGCCGTGAAACCATTGTACAAAAATATCGCATTGATAATGTCTTAGCCCCGGACAAAGAGTATGAAGAACTAGTTGCCTATAGGAAAAGAGTAGGGGCCTACCAAATGGAACATTATCGGGCTCCTTATGTCAGAGGCTGTGGGCTACCAGCGGAACAGAAGAGGAAAAGGAATAAATGGAATGCTATTTTAATGAGAAGAGCTAGACAAGTAGAAAAATTGCATAAAAAATATATAAATAAAACTACATAATTATATACCACCGCGTAGTCTAAGCACCAAATGTAGCGTTGCTTCTTTTTGAATATTGTAGTCGCTCAAGGTCCGCCCATCCTCCAACTGCTTCCCAGCAAAGATAAGACGCTGCTGATCCGGTGGGATACCTTCTTTGTCTTGTATCTTTTGTTTTACATTTTCAATCGTGTCGCTTGGTTCCACATCAAGGGTTATTGTCTTTCCAGTTAATGTTTTTATAAATATTTGCATGGTTCTATGCTTCAATCTATTATTGCTTATATACAAAATTACCGACTATATAGAATTATAAATATAGTATTAAGTTAATTTATGAAGACAGTATTTGAACAAAGAAAACCGATGCAATACCCACCAAACAAAAATTCAGTCCTAAAGGCTCTGCCAGGATTCCCGAATGCCACGATGGCTAGCGTGCATTGCTTGACACATAAATACAATTGGACCGATGAAAATGTAAAGTGGTTGGAGCAAAATTGGATAAAGATAGACAAAACGGAGCAAGGTATGCCTATATATGTGAAGCCGGGATCCTCTTGGGACAATCCAAATTTCAGAAAAGCAGATAAAGAACTACTGGAAGAAAGTTGCACAGACGAATGAGTGTTTCTATAGAGAATGTTGAAACGATGGCAAAGGCCATAATTAAACAGTTGGGTTACGGTCGTAGAGAAAAAGTATACCAAAATGCTTTATGTTATGAATTAAATTACAATGGTATCACGGCTTCAGTCGAAGTACCACACCCGGTATACTACAAACAGCACTGCGTAGGCACGACATTCATTGATATCGTCACTGCCACGTGGCTCATCGAAATCAAATACGTAAAAACCTTGACACAAACGCATCGCGAGCAGGCGATGGCATATAGCAGGGACCTAGCATTAGACGCTTTACTTATCAATTTCGGTGCAAATCCAATTCAAATAGAAGAGTTAAAACTAAGTAACAAACTAAGTAACGCTAATAATTGAGTTAATAAATGTTTTATGCTGAAATAGTAATTCTCTATCTTTAATTACTGTAAGAATCCTTTGAACCATTTCTATCTTATTTTCTTCAGAGATTATATCACAATAAAGCTCCTTGCATATTGAACAACTCAGATTTTTTTGACTTACATACTTCATCAAACATTTCTTGTGTGCGAATTGACGACACCTACATCGTGGCATAGTTAATAAGAGGCCTGTATTTTCAAAACAGAAGTAACACTCTATAGCGTTACGTTTTTCAGGATATACTTCTTCCATTGTATCGAATATATTTTTTTCTTCTTTCGTTGGTGGTGTACTTGCATCGCTATCCGAGCTAGGTAAATAGCCTGTATCATAGAACGATAATTGTAATCTCCGTCGTCGTCGAGGCCTATCTGTTGCTACTTCGGGTATTGGTGTTCTATTCGAAAATTGGACACAACCCATTTTTTTAACAAATTGAATAAGTTAATATATAGATGAACTTTGACGAGGTGCTTAGTGAGTGGAAACTATTTTTCGAATTTGACGGTTTATATGATCATGAATATCACGAAAAAAAAGAATCTTTTCTTAAAACGTTACAGCACATAAATATGCTATTATTACAAGGTATGACTGCAAAGGAAAAAATTGCACTAGTAAATGCACAACGTATATCTTTCAGTAAGCTTGTCCCTAACATTAAGAAAGGTGACATACGTCATTTTTTTTGCACCTTACAGGCATACAGGCCAGAAAATGCAATCTATCGTTGCATACAACAAATACACTATTTTATCATTTTGTTAAAATTCGAAAAGGCCATTTGGTCCAAAACATGGGAGTTCATCGATTTTGATTTACATCGTGTTATCGAGCGTAGTGACCGTTGGACAGAACCAAAGCCAAAATTTGAAATAAAAAAAAGTGCACAAATTTCTTCTTATGCGGATTCATTGTTATATTCATTAAGATCCAGGGAACATATAATTTTTAATAAACTAGAAAGTATATGTGCATTAGAGAAAAAAAGGGATGCAATTTATTTGGAAATAAAACGCTGTGAATATATCATTCGTAATATACACTTGGAGTCATTTTGTGCCAGTCATTACCACTATATTCGAAGTTTACGCAGCAAAATACTATTGGAAAAACGTGTATCTGATTTATCTCTCTAAAATTTTTTTAACCATATTTACAGCAAAATATATTATAGTCAGGTATATTATCAAACTGCTTAGTATGCACCAGGCATTATCAGCGGCGCAATTAAAAACTGCATTTATTACGGCAAATGCAAAACATATGTACAAACAAAAAATGATAGCCGCCACCTTCACTATGAAACGCATCATAGGGCATTCTTCCTTTTCTTCCTCCTCCAAATCCTCTAACTCCGTCCGACACTGTGGGCATGTATTTGAAATTTTACGCCAAGTATCGGAACATTCTATGCAGCTCTCCCATTTACATGCTTTGCATTTATAGTGCAACTGTTTGAAATCGTAACAGATAGGACACTCGAACCGTATATCGACAATGTGTTCTTTCAGTAATTTTTCGGTCTCCATGTTTGTAATATATAATATAGATATTTATATCCGATTATTCTATCAGAGTTTTGAAAGTACAATTATCAATAATTACAACCTCCTTATCCTCCTCTGTTGGTGTTAATGTGAAAAATACTTTATCGATGACACCCCCATTCTCAAATAACCCAGACATGTAATATCCACTTGCTTTGTTATCGGTAGCAATACCAGACACTCCACTGACAACGCACAGGGCCTGTAACTCATCCAAACTTATCGGATTTTTATAACGTAAGAGCGGCCAAATATGCAGACGAAATAGAAATAAATGTGGTACTTCATCAAGTTCTTTTGGCCAATCCTTCCAAGAAAAAGCGACATGATACTTTTGATTATTAATGTGAGGAATTGGATTGTCTGATTGTTCGATTTTCTTCACTTTCTTAGTTTGCCTGCTCGAAAATTTGGTAAGAGTTTGCCGTATCTTGGCACGATCCTCTTCTGTAAAGACAGGTGGTCTACTATCTTCTTGGCCCAATTTAGCCTTCAACATGTCCGAATTTGCATTGAAATCCATTTGCCAGCGTTTTAAAAGAGGTGTCGCGAAAATTACTTGTTCTGCTATTGAAATAGATGTGAATCAACCTTATGTAACTAGTGGTAGCACCGATGATGAAGTTTGCGGTAGTGCTTTCTTCGTCCCTGCTCAATATTTATACTTATCCAAAAATAATGGATCGAAACGTTACTTAGTAACCAACGCCCACGTCATTGATTGCTGCCCGACGAAAACGATAGCACTAACCTTTCCGGAACTTGGAAAGTGTAAGATGTGGGCCAAGGTGATCTTGGCATGCCAACCCTTGGATTTTGCCATCTTGGAAGTGGATGCGATATACAATGAACATTTAGAAAAAGAGGTTGGTAGAACCTTTGCCAATATCGTGAGATCGATCCCGGCAGTCAAGCCAAGGAAAAAAATCGTCGATACGACGGAAGAAGTTAGCTTGGAAGCAACCGGGATAGGGTTCCCATTAGCTTCAGAAGATTGTCATATCTCAAGTGGTAAAATTTCCGGTAGACATTCGCATTACCTCCAAATCAATGCATCGATTAATGGTGGGAACTCTGGTGGTCCATTGTTTGATAACAAAGGTAATTTGATCGGGGTCTGTGCTGCTTCCTTCGATGAAAGCGAGGGTATCACCTTGGCCATTCCATGGCATGATATTGATAAGGTATTGAAATACTATTGGGACAAGAAGGCATTGGCAATACAGTGCCCATCGCTTGGCGTCGCGACCAAGAAATTGATCGATGCTCATGTAGCAGTCAGGGGTTGGAGAGAGAGTAATGTCAAGGGAGCACTTGTCTCCAAGGTATTCCCGACTTCGCAACTATCTGACCTAGGTTTGAAAAAAGGGTACGTTATCACGAGCATCGGCGACTGTTGCAACGAGTTCGACATCGACCGAAATGGTTTGGTAAATTTGAAGCATCAACTTGACAAAGTGCCATTTCAATCATTGAATGTCTTGTTATTATTGGATCCAGAGTCAACATTTATTCGTATCTACGATGGCCGCCGCACAAAGACACTTGCATTTACACTTAGTGTGCAATCCGGAATATTGCGAAATTGCATGCCTGTATTGGAACCAATACCCTGTGCAATATTTGGCGGTGTTGTCTTTTGTCAATTTTTCAACAATCACATTGAAGATATTGAAGATGACACACTTGACCCAGGCATCGTGCAATTTTTATCAGAAAGCAAAGGTTCAGAATCCGCTGTTGTCATTACAGCTTTTCGGTTGCCAAGCTCCATCTTACAACAAGGTTATATGATAAGAAAGTTAACAGTGTTAAAAAAAGTAAACAAAAAAAAGGTGAAAACGATCGAACAACTTAAAAAAATATTGGGCCAAGCAATCAAAAAATATACAACGGATAATAAAGCTAGGTATATCGAATTGGAAATTGGCGGTACTAGCACCGAAGTCATTTATGTTGACTTGGACCTTGCTTTTCGATTGGAACCAATGTTGTATTGTACACCCGGCTACAAAAGAGAACACAGTGTCATATCTATCGATATGCTACAAAGTCGCAAACGTAGTTTCGATAATTTATCCTAAATTAAGTGAATGTATAAGTTTCCAAAACACTCGTTGAAATATAAATTAGATGATGAATATATGACACCATATTATGCGCTAAATGGTCTCTTTGAATATGTTAATATCGATAAAAAAACAAAAATATGGGAACCCTTCTTAGGAGACGGCGGATCCGTCGAGAAAATCAAGAAAATAGGGTTCTCGGAAGTACATGCGGAAGATATAAACTTCTTTGAATGCACGGCTCCGGACCGAGACACGGTGCTTATTACCAACCCGCCGTTTTCCATCAAGAAACAAGTTCTAGAACAGATTATCAATGTTTTGAAATGGCCAAAATTTGCACTTTTACTACCAGTTTGTGTGCTATTTACCAGGTATTTTCACGATATCATAGATAGACGTGGAGATATAGAGATAGATATTTTAGTACCCTATTCACGTATACAATTTCTAAAGAATGGCAAAGCGCCAGGTAAATGCAGCTTTGACTCATGTTGGATAGTATCTGGTATTAAACTCGGTGAAACGAAAAAAGGATATCACTTTATGCCTCCGTGGACGACAAAAGAACTATAAAAGAACAGAATAAATTATACTAAGAAAAAAAAAATATGAAATTAATATTCCTCTCTTTATTTTTATTGCTAATTACTGTACAAGGATGTGACTACACAAAAAAAGACGCTATCAATTGCATCATGAAATTCGATAGAAACAAAGACAAACAAATAGACTCGGATGAGATTCTAAAGGTTTGTGAAGATAAAATGGCATGGTACGAAAAATTACTTTATAGACCATCATGGATTGTCGATCAATTCAGGACGGATTGTGGCCTGCCAATCACAGACGCTTCATCAAAAGTTTCAACGTGTTTCAAAAGTTGTTTTTATCGCACACATATTTACGAAAAATTATGTGCCTAACGTTTCGATTCATCATCTATATTCAGGCCTAGGGTTTCCCATGATTGTTGCCTTTCCGTTAGTAATGTTTTGTTCTCGAGATTAGTTTTGTCTTTTTGCCTATTCAATTCATCTGCTTTATGATAGGTATACGTCTTGTAACTGAAGGTAAGGCCATTCATGGTAATTTTGTGAATTTCTTTAATCTTGCCTAAGTAAATACTATTCTTGTCGCTTGGTTTGTTAATGTAAGGCATTGAATAGTGACAACCAACTCTTGTATGTTTGTCCGTGGTTATGATAGCAGTTTTGTATTTGTTTAAATCAACAACATGTGACTCATGAAGCATAAAACGTTTATCGTAGTAAGCATGAGCACCAACTCGTGGAGGAAAATTTATATCCACTCTTTGCATCTCGATGTCTCCGGCTTTCATAATTTTAATTTTGTTCCGTTTATATTGTACACAGATTGAAGTGTTACTAAATTGCCGTGGTGTGTTGTCCAAGTACCGTAGTATTTATTCTTCTTCTTTAAATATAAAACAGGTACGTAGTCAAATGTATCTGGTTCTTTTACGTTTAGTTGTTTATGAATGTCCCTAAATCCGGCACCCTCCAACACGTGCTGCCGACCATCATCTACGTATATAATGTCGATGCTGTGCTGTGCTAGCTGCTGTGCCAGTCGTAATGAATCCGGACACGTGGCGCTGATGCAGCAAATTCCACTGTCGTAGTCGTTTAATGCTATTGGTGCACTACTATCGAGCTCCACGTAGTTTCTTAAATCGATATTCATTTGTTAATACAAACTACATACTATATAGTGCAAAGACGTTTTGGATTTTTATTTTATTATTTAAATTTAGAAGCTATAAAATAATTTTAAATCGGGTAATAAGTCATGTCGTTGGAAACAGAAAAGATGCGAGATTATTTTGATCAACTTGATGTTACCTTTACATCAAAAAAAAGGAGGTATTCCCCAATTCAAAAAACTGCCTTTAAGGTAAAGGAGGAAAGGGGTATGCTGGGAGAAGAACCGCTGTTAAAAGAGAATGCGAAACGTTGGGTTCTGGATCCTAGTGATAGGCATAAAGATATTTGGCAAATGTACAAGAAGGCCGAAGCTTCATTTTGGACTGTCGAAGAAATCGATCTCTCGCATGATAGGAGGGATTGGTTAAAACTTTCGGGAAATGAAAAATATTTCATAAAACATGTATTGGCCTTCTTTGCCGCATCAGATGGCATCGTTAATGAGAACTTATTAGATAACTTCGCTAGCGAATGCCAATATGCTGACGTGCGTTGCTTCTATGGTAACCAAATATTTATGGAAAATATTCACTCCGAAATGTATGCCAACTTAATTGATAGCTACGTCAGGAACAAGGAAGAAAAAATAAAATTGTTTTCTGCCATTGAAAATTTTGAAGCTATCAAACAAAAGGCGGATTGGTGTTTGCAATGGACGCATCGAGAATTAGCTTCCTTTGCGGAGCGACTTGTTGCTTTCTCAGCTTGTGAAGGAATTTTTTTCAGTGGTTCATTCTGTAGCATCTTTTGGTTGAAAAAACGCGGTTTAATGCCAGGTCTCTGCTCTTCCAACGAGTTCATCTCTCGAGATGAAGGACTCCACTGCGACTTTGCATGCTTGCTCTACAAAAGGTACTTGGTAAACAAACTACCTGAAAGGCGAGTTCAAAAAATTATCAAAGATGCTGTAAACATCGAAAAAAAGTTTGTAAAAGAAGCTTTGCCTGTTGAACTGATTGGTATGAATTCCAATTTAATGGCACAGTATGTTGAATTTTGCGCGGATCGTTTGTTGCAAAGCTTAGGGGTATCTAAAGTTTTCAATGCAACAAACCCTTTCGAATGGATGACTATGATTTCATTACAAGGAAAGACAAATTTTTTTGAAAAACGCGTCTCCGAGTATGCCGTCTCCGGCGTTGGTGTGGATCAAGAGGATCAACAATTTAAAATGGATGAGGAGTTTTAAAAAAAATGTATTTTTAATTTTTTGTTTGTTAAATATTTTAAATGCTCTTCGTAGATACGTTGCGCCACTATAAAATTGTTTTCTATTTCCAACAAATTATATGCTAAGCAAATTTCCTTGTTCGAAAGTACCTGTTGCCGCATCTCCAAATCACTATTGCTCATGTGTAGGAAGGAAACACGTGGTTTGATAAAGGGAAACCACACATCATATAAAATAAGCATCTCTTCATTTGTTGACACCATCACCTCGTATGCTTCCAAAACACTCATTACAGATGTATATAGTTTAAGGTGGTCCATTTTTATTTATTTCATACTCTGTAATCTTATCTTTAATATAATTTGCCACATCAATTATTTTTGGTATGTTGTAGTTTTGTGCGACATATATGCCTGTAGTAAATCCCATAATAAATTGTAACATATCCCCTTTTCTAAATAAAATTTAAAAAATGATATATAGTTATTTCCTCGATTTATGTAGCACAGGAATAGCGTAGGCCGCGTAAAATACAGATTCAAATTAAATACTGGTTTTAGCATGGACACAGCATTGTGTATTTTGGCGGTTAACTTTGTAAAATTTTGATGTGGACATCAGTGAAAAGGAATAAGCAAAAATACAAAAAAGAAGGGGGACTAAGATAGAAAAATACATAGATAAAAATATTGAAGAAAAAGACATAAAAACAAACATATAATTACAGAAAACGACAAGAAACATTCGAAGTAACTTGAATATTCAACAAAATGGAAAATTATAGTAAAGAAAAAACAAATACAAATGAAATTGATTTAAACGCAAATTTAGATGAGTACGACTTCTGGGGAGATGATACTGCTTTGGTGCCTGATAGTTTTGATCCATCTATACTTGACGACCTACAAGAAATGAAGAATGCACCAGTTTTAGCTAATGCACCGAAAGTGACAGAAATTTCTGTATTTAAAAAAGGTATTTCTTGGCCCGATTGGAGAAGTAAGCAAACAGAAATAGAAGAAGCACAGAAGAGGAAGATGATGATGGAGGATGGAGATTCCTTGGAGTGTTTTGAATCGTTACCAAAGAAACGAAGGCTTGAATTGTCAAAAGAGGAAAGGGAAATGAAGCGAAAAGGAAACAACAGAATATCTTCAAAAATGCATAGAGAAAGAAAAAAAGTTTGGGAAACAGAAACATTCAAGCTTGTTCAACATTTAGAAAGCAAAATTGAATATTATGAATATGTTTTGAAAGAAAAAAAGTTAGAAAAATATATTCATTTAGATGCAAATATAGTTTTAGATTAAAAAAAAATATCACTCATCTACCTCCTTTGTAAGTTTGTGGTTTTGGGATACTTTGCGGCCTTTGCGTGCCTTTTTTTGATAAACTGGTGATTCCAGATTTTTTTGTGCTGATATTGGTTTTTCCTTTAAATGGCATTTTAATAGTCTTTTATTATAGAAATCTTGGAAATATATAGTAGTTTTTTATACTTTACAAAAAAGCTTTTCTTTTGACCCCTTTGTATCCATGTACTGTGTAATTTTCTTCGCCGCGCTAATCAACAATAACAAAGATCCTACGTATCCCCCTGCTCCGCCCACCACAAGACTTCCTAATCCAATACCCAAAAAAACCTCTTTTTGTTTGTTTGATTTACCAACTGCAGAAAACGAAATAAAATAAATAATGATAATATTTGGTAAAATATGTAGTAAGAATGTTATGACGTTCTTGTGGTTCGTAAACTGGATGATGACGAAGTATTGCAATAAAACGTCGATGAGCCAACTAAGGTATGCAAACGAAGCTAATTTTGGTAATATTTCCCACGTCCTGGCACGGCTGAGTGGCCAAAGCAACAGGAATATGATAGAAAACGCAAGGAAAAAGAACGGAATATAAAACGTTCTAGTCCACATGCGTATGCGTTGTATGATGTATGCTAAAGATATGGTATAATCAAATATATTGACAGAGGAATCACGGCCGATGGCCACCGCATAATGCGCACCTTTGATTCGACCGACCACTTCGATAACAATGGTAGTGTTCACAGTAGCCACTTGCTGCACTTTATAAATTTTTTTCAGTGCCAACACATTAATCGGGTCATGCGTATATGGCTCCTGAATCGGGAACTCCCTCTCATGCGAGGTCATTTGCAAGACTATCGCTTCATCTTTCGTTGCCACTGGCAAAAAAACCTCTAACAGTATCTCCTCGCCTTTCAGAAAATTGGCAGCAAAAAATTGCCTGTTTCGTGTATTTTCCTCTGAAAATTCTGCATAGACGATTTGGTAGTTAGTAGGGTGCTTGAAGGTGTAGTCGGTATCCGTCAAAAAAACAGGAGACCCTGATGCCGACACCAAAAGCAGCCAAAAGAGAAATAACATCATTTGAAGGACTCACAGCTAAGTAATATAAGTGTTTTTATGGACCTCGTAAATTGGCCTACCGAAGAGGAGTGCTGGGAAATATGCGAAACGATGTTGATCCAACAAGGCGCGACACATCAGCAAAAAGTAAGCTATAATGCATTTATCACTAGGGAATTACACAATGTTATCTATCAATTATTTGCATTTGAGAACAAAGTTGGCTTGGATCTGTCGAGTACATTTAAGGTTTCGTGCAAAAACGTAGTAGTCAAGAAGTGCATTCTGCTGAACAATGATATAGAAACAATTACACCAGATAATATAGAACCGAATGCAAGCAATGCCAGGATACTGCGCAGTAGCTTGGTTAGCCCGGTGTACCTTACGCTTTCTTTTGAAATGCACAATGCCGATAAAGTGGAAAAAGAAGAGATCCAGAACATGCTACTCTGCTACGTACCGGTGATGGTTGGAAGTATCATGAACAACAAACACACCAAATATAATATTTGTGATGACGGTTATTTTATTCTTGGTGGTAATGAGAAGTGCATTATTGCACAGGAGCGCAAGATTGATAGAGAAGTGCTTGTAACTGGTAACAAATGCGTTTTTAAAGATCCATTGTTTGAGTACACTTGGCATTTGGAGTTGAAAAAGGATACCAGTACTTCGAAGAACATGATAGAAATTGTCACGAAGCACGGGACTTGCGATGTCGCTGTCGTCTTTGCCGCTTTGGGGGTACAAGAAAAAGAAATATTCCCAGTACTCACCAAAACACAAACCATATTATGGAAAGAACGAAGTCCACAGGAGCGCCTGCACTACTACAAAAGTATATTTCCAGAGAAGGAGGATATCTCTATCAAACACTTTTTTAACAACTGCTCCGTCAAACAATTGCTCTACATGACCTATTGTCTCAGCATGAAAAAAAATAACTTTTGCAGGGATCATATTGGGTTTAAACGCGTCGAAAATGTATCGGAACTTCTAATTGCAGTCCTGCAAAAATCATTGAACCGCGTGGTTCAAAGCTTCAAAAAACGCATTATCAACTACATCAACAGAAATCCTGGGAAAAAAATGATCAAAGGGGTCACCAGGGCATTAGACTCGCGTGTATGCACCGAAGCTTTTTTCTACAGCTTATCGACAGGCAACTGGCCCAGCCGCGGTCGCAACTCCAAAATACGAACCGGTGTCGCGCAATCCAGATCCAACTACAACTTCAGCTCGATACTCAGCCAGGCCAGACGCATACACACTGGCGATGAGAAACGAAGTATCATCGATCAGCGTGAAGTCCGTGGCGAACATTTTGGTTATCTAGCACCTTATGATACAGCTGAGGGGAAGTCATGTGGCATCAACAAGCACTTCGCGACCCTGACTACCGTATCCATTGAATTTGACGATAATGTCATAGAGAAATATTTAGAAGACAAAAACATCAATACCTATAATATCACCATTGGTGAACCATACTTAATCATTGTAAATGGTTGTGTTCGAGCACAAGCCAAAGACGCAGAACATTTGGTTTTCATTGCGAAGGAACTACGGCAGTACAGGCGTGTTGGTATCATCGATAAAGGTGTTTCCATACTCCTCCAGCGGAAATCGATCAATATTCGCACGGATAGTGGTAGGATTTTAAGACCCTTATTTGTGCTCGAGAACTTATACGCAGAGGTACGGTCTAGAAAACCCAGTTTAGTATTTGAAGATTTGCTTCAACAAGGAATTATTGAATATATCGATGCAAGAGAAGAGGATTCCCTGCTCGTGGCTCCCGACTTTCAAGTCCCGCATCTCTACGAATGCACGCATGCTGAGCTGCACAAGACGCTTTCGCTGTCGATGAACACGAATACACAAGCACCGTTTTGCAATCATAACCAAGGTCCAAGAGTAACGTACCAAAATGCCATGGCAAAGCAAAGTCAATCCGAGATCCCTCAAAACTACAGGGATCTGCTCTACACACGCTCGCACTACATCTATTATGGGCAAAAACCACTGGCTTCGACCAAGCTTGGCTCCGTGCCGGGCATGCCAGCAGCGTCGGGTCTCAATGCCATCGTAGCCATCATGCCATTTCTCGGCTACAACCAAGAAGATAGCATTGTCGTGAACCAAGCTTTCTTGGACCGAGGTGGCTATCGTACCTTGGACGTCAAGACCTTCAGCTACTCTGGATCCGAGCAAATATCGAAGCGACCAGCCAAGGAGCCTTGGAAACGCAGTGAAACGACGAAATTTAAAAATATAGATGATGATGGCCTGCCTACACCGGGGAACTATTTGCATAAAGATGATATTATCCTCAGCAAGTACGAAGAGGATGAAGATGCGGTCTTGCATGATACATCGGTCAAAGCAAAAGACAAACATGGGATAGTCGAACGGGTCATCGTTGGGCACGGCAGGAGGCGCAGAAAAGGCGAAGGCGAGGAGTCGGCCAAGATTAATATTATGACCTACGAAATGCGGGTGCCTGAAATAGGAGATAAGTTTGCAGTACGTATAATTTTTTTTAACACTTTCCAAATACCTTTTTCTAACCAAACATTAGTCACGACATGCACAAAAAGGTGTAATTTCTATGATTTTTCCAGAAGAGGACTTACCTTTCATCGCAGCCGGGCCCAACAAGGGGATGCGGCCGGATATCATCATGAGCCCTCATGCAATTCCTACGCGCATGACAATCGGACATTTACTGGAATGCTTTGCGTCGAAACTGGCCTGTTACAATGGTAAACTAGCTCCGGTTGCTACTGCGTTTGCAAATAATGACATTCATGCCATGGCAGAAGAGATGAAGTCTTACGGATTCCACCCTTATGGCGATGAATGCCTAATCGATGGCCGGACCGGTGAGATGATGACTGGATCAAATATTTATATGGGGCCAGTTTACTATCAGCGTCTGAGGCACATGGTTGGTGATAAAATTCATACACGCTGCCCTGGAGGAAGCCGATCTATCTTGAGTAAACAGCCAGTGGCCGGGCGTGGCAATGGGGGCGGTCATCGTGTAGGGGAAATGGAAAGCACAGCCATTGCTGCGAATGGAGCTGCGTTGGTGCACAAAAGCATTTGGCGACAATCCGACAAATCAGAATGGAAATACTGTGAGTGTGGCACTTACAACGCCGTGGACGCTTTGGAGTGCATAGCTTGCAAATCGATGGCACTGCAAGAAATCGAGGTTCCATACACTTGGAAATTATTATGCGATGAATTGCGACAATGTGGTATAAAAGTAACCTAGAACTCCTTTTAAACATGAGCGGTGCAAACGGAGGTCGAGTCAGGAAAATAATAGAACCGACAGACAACGAAATAGTAAAATACTTTCTAACAGCTGAAAATGAAGGTAAAGGCGATACGTGGGTAGACGTTTCAAATGAACGCAAAATTACAGTTGTTTCAAAGACAAAAAATTCAACAATCTTGTCCGTGGAATCACTACGTAGGCCTGGTAGCAACAACAAAACGATTTATAAAAGTTTTAATGCTTTTCAAACCGATGCGCCAAAGGTGTGGGAGAAACTAAAAGAATTAAAAGAACCATTTAGAAACTATGTTTTGATATACGATAAACTGTCGTGTGAGGAAACAAAAACAAGAAAGAAAACGTATAATGGTACCTGCTATGCTAAAATGATAAATTGCAAAGCCGATGGTAACGAGGAGAAAAGACCTGGTGAGTCAATCGTTGCGGCATGGAAAGGAGGATATTTGAAAACTGAAAGTGGTAGAAGGTTGAAATCAAAAGCAATAAACAGAGTTAAGGAAAATTTTGATATGCTTGACCAAACGGTTGATGAAATACACAAGTTAGGATTAGATACATTAGACATAAAACCGGATAATTTATTTTTTGAATGTGGAATTATGAAACGTTTCGTATTAGCTGATTTAGATAGTGCCAGAGTGGATGAATCGGAGTATAAAAAAGCGGGTCAAACGTCAGGTTACACTTTTGGAAAACGCATGTCACAAAAGGAGCAGGATAAATTTGCTCTTTATGTTTCTTTTATCGAGATTCTTGCTCCTGATTTTTTTCCGACTGTTATAAAAGAGGAACAATTAAACACTTTCACAGGACTTAGTTTAGGTCGTTTCGACCGGACAAAAAAAGGTAAACGAATTTTTGAAACACCTGCCGATCTAGCGAAAGTTTTAAAACAGTACTCGGACGAAAACATAAGAGTAAAAGTTGGGTCTTTGCGGCGATATGTTTCTTACAAAAAATTAATTGATACTTACATTTATAAAATTGGATCAAACGGGGCAGAGACGGTCAAAGCTGCTATTGCAGCCGAGAAGTATGAGAAAGATTTATTGGAACGAGCAGAAAAAGTAAAAGATTATTTAGAGTATGGTGTTACACCAAAAAATGCTAGCGAACCGGACGTAAAAAAGGCTGAAAAAGCCAAAAAAGAACAAGAAAAAAGAGCTAGAAATATGCGATCAGTTATAGATATATTTGCTCCGCCTTCCGATGATGATAGTGATCTAATAAAAACATTAAGTAATAAATTAAAATTTTAAACTATTCAAACATTTCGTAAGGTGCATCCTTTACTCGGTGTGTAATAAACTCGATTCCCCAATAGACGCCCATCGTCAAGCAAATGCAAACATCATCATTCCCTCCTTTGAATTTTCCAGTGTAGACGACACGAGGCAGTGCAAAGCCACGCTGCGGCTGCTGGATAATTCGCTTGAAGGCCAAGAGTTGCTTTTTGAAATCACTAATTGCCCTGGCTTTGACATCGCCGATGCCAGTCGGATTCGACACGACCAAATGCTTCCAGAGCTGCAGGGACTCTTGGCAAATATACTTTTGCGTCTCCATCGTGTATAATTCTTTTCTCGTTGCCGTGGTGACAACTCCCGTCCTGCCTTTCTCGGTAATCGTCCACACTTTGCGATAGTTCCGCAGCATGTAGCGCATATGGTCACTTTCGTGTCCCAAATTTGATTCGGGAACGAAAATAAACCAAGCATCTTTTAGCTCCTCTTGCGCTCGAAGTGCATCGATGTGTGCCGTGAGTAATCGCTGAATCTGCTCGTGGCCCTTTGTGGTCACCGAATCGATACCAACCACGATGATCTTGTTGAATTCGATGACCAAGGACACAAGGCCCATCTGTGATGAGCCGCCGCCGTTTGGGTCGCAGGCAACAAAGACAAAGGCTGGTGTTTTTTGCAGCTCATACTTGTCCATTGAAAACATTTTATCGACATACTTTTGCTTGAAAACGCTTTGAAGGTCCTGCGTGATGACACCCATCGATTCCCGCTGAAGGAGATCAACTTGGTCGCCATATATCTGCTTGACCATATCGAATTTGGCGATACTCTTCCATGGACTATATGCATGTTAGTTACCGCTTAAATATAGAGTAGGGGCTAGTACTTACGGTATCTCATCGGTCATGTGTGGGCAACGCTCCGGGTGGTCCGACTCTTTGCATGCATCGCATACTAGCGACACCTCGAGGGTCACAAACAGAGGCGAACCATCAGGAAGATGCATGTCGAACATCGCAGAATAAAAATTCATATCATCTTGCGGCGTGCTGATGCAGATCAGCGCCGTGGCTTCGACCTCCAGAAGCGGGACTATCACTTCATAGAAAACTTTGGTGTCCATGAACGCCGCCTAAGTAAACATAAAAAAAAAAAAGTTAGTAAATCATGTTATTAAAAAAAGGATCCTTGGGGGAGGATCATTATATTAAATCTACGCTTATATATCTTTTACTCAAACACGTTAAACTGCTTCGCTTTGCGTGCAGCCAAGCCAAACGTCATAGGCTCCGGCACAGACGTATCCTCTGCATAGTCCCAAATATGCTCTAAATCTAAGCTCAACTCTTCAAATAATTTCTTCGGAAATTCCGGAAGCCTGTAACCTAAGCCAAACCAGTCTGCCGAACTCGGTAAAGTGTTCAATTTATCTAGTACATCATTTAAAATGTCCCACCATTGTTCTGTTGGGCTTTTACCATCATTGTTTGTTTTCTTCCACATCGCTTCATCTTTCTTCTCCACAGACAAATCGCCTGCCTTGTTTGTATAGAATTTTAATTTCTTCTTGTATTTTTCTGCAACATACTGTCGTGCTGTGTTATCGTTCCTAACAAGCATATCCAATACACTTTTAATAGTTTGCCATTTAGGGTCTTTCTTTTTCGCTAATTTTTTGATAGCATTACGAATTGCATTTTCGGGGCCTATTGCATATACTGCATCATCTTTTTTCCTTATCATTTTTCTGTCTTTTGCTGCTTTCTTCATCCCACTGGTTAATTTTATTGCATTCTTCAATTTACGTTTAGGTCTATTATTATTATTATCACTACCTGAACCCGCATTCTCGGTATTTAATTCTTTCATAAACTCTACAAAACTTCCGTTCGAATCACCTCTCTGGTAAGCAAATCTAAAAAGATTTGGGTCAGGTGTCTTACCTTTCTGGTAATACAACATTAAAATATTTGCACCTTTATTTTCGTAAAAATCCTTATTTGCATCGACGTCGCAGCCAAGTTGGTAAAAAAGGTAAGTAGTCTCCCCAATGTGTTTCAGTAGACGCTCGTATAAATACGAAGACTTGCCGTATTTTTTCTTCTTTATAACCCAATGCAAGCAAGTAACGTTGGATTCTTCTGTATACATCATTGTTTTTCTTTTGCTTCTCGTATCCCTAAATCCTTTTAAAAATTCTCTTTTATTATCGATGTACTCTTCATCTTTACCCTTATCAAAAAACTTCGCAACGCTCATATTTTCCTCAATCAAAATAATTCCTTCTGGCCCATCATGAAACAAGAAATTTCCGCCTAATTGCAATGCCTTCAATGTGTCTTTGTATACATTTGTATTTGTTACATCGCGTTTATCTCCGTCAAAAAATACACAGAGGGGGTAATCCTTTGCTACTTCAGCAATTTTTCTAGCTACTTCTTCGTTATCTTCGACAGGGAGAAAATTTAGAGCTGTGTCTTCATTAATTGTAGCTACGCGTTGCCTTTCCTCCTCCTTGCGTTTTTGTTCCTCCTTGGCTGCTTCCTCTTCCATACGTTTTCTCTGCGCCTCCTTGGCCTCCCGCTCAGCTGCTATTTTGGCCACACGTTCCGCGTCAGCTTTGCGTCTTTCCTCCTCCTCTTTGCGTTTCTTTTCAGCTGCTATTTTGGCCACACGTTCCACCTCAGCTTTGCGGCTTTCCTCCTCCTCTTTGCGTTTCTTTTCAGCTGCTATCATGGCCTGAAGTTGCCTTTCCTCCTCCTCTTTGCGTTTCTTCTCGGCTTCTTTTTGAGCTTTCTCCTCGGTTATACGTTTCCTTTCCGCCTCCATCTGCCGTTTTCGCATAAGAGCCTCCAATTTTTCTTTTTCTTTTTTACGCCTATTTGCCTCCCCAACTGCCTCCTTAGCAACATCATTTTTCATTCGTTTTGCATAGGGACCGTAAGACCATGTAGACTTATCAACCTTCGGATCATCACGCACTTCAATTCTTTTACTTTCCGCTAAAGTTGCAAACTTTTTATCAAGAATTTTAATAGCGGCACCAATTTCATTCACTAGCATATTAAAGTTGTAGGTACCAGGGGCCTCACCACAAGCTTCTGCATAGAGTTTCGCTTCCTCACGCAACTTCTTCAATTGTTGCATTTTAATCAAAATTTGTTTATCTTTATTACCTTTTTCGTACTTTAGGTTTTTCAGCTTAATTTCTAGCTCGCGACCTACAGTATTACACGCGTTTTCTCGTTGATTCTTCAACTCCTTTTCTATATCTTGAAACACCTTGACTTTCTTTAGATCTTTACATCCTTTCATTAATGATTTAATTTTTAATAATAAAGTACCCGCTTGACTTATTTGTTCAATTTCAGAAAGTTGGCTAAACTTCATGATTTCTGCATCTATTTCATTACCGACTTTTTCACACATGGAATTAATTAAATTATTAAACGCTTTTAATGCTTTGTTCCACTTTCTCAATTCCATATCTATTTCCTGTTTTAAAGTTTTGTCTTTACACCCCCGTTTCGCTTTTCGAAGGTATTTTTCATATTTTCTAAATTGATTTATATTACTAAACCTAGTCATATCTTGCTTTTGAAACAATTGTATACACTTCTGCTTTCTGATCATAATATTTCTTTTCTTTTTTGTCTTTTCCTGTCTTCGTTCGTTTTTAAGCACTCGATTAATTTTTTGTAACTGGTCTTGTACTTCTTTTAAACCTTTTTGAACGAGTTGTTGAAATTCTGGACAACGAGTCCGAAGATCAAGTAATGCATCTTGAAGACTCTTCAATTTTTCTTTCGCTTGTTTTTCTGTTCCTGGGTTCGATGAATAAAAGTTTTGAATTTCGTTGAATTTCGATTGCAATTGATTTAGCTCCTTTTCACAGGTTTCATAATACCCTTTCATTTCCCACAATTTCTCCTCAAGTGGTAGTAATTGTTTTTCTAACTGTTTTTTATTAAATTCCTTGCAATCGCTTCGAATTTGACTTATCTTCTCTCGAATATTTTCTAATTGTTTAAAAACGCCCATTGCATTTAAAGAATTTAAGTCCTTTCTTACAGTGTCTAAAGCATTTCCACAGTAGTTTAAAAGTTTCTGGACACGTTTTCTCTCTTGATTTCCGCGAAATTTTGCTTGTATCTTGATTGCTTTTTGTTTTATTTGTTTTAGTTTCTCGTACTCTGGCATAGATGTTAAAGTCCTTCTAAATCCTTGTATGCCCTTTCGACTACCCATTGCCTTATCAACTATGTCACGAATTTCTCGATCGTCTCGCTTGGTTTTGTATCCTATCGCTTTCAAGGTAGCATTGATAGCATCATTTTCCTTTTCTATCGTTTCCGTCTCATCCAAGCGTTCTTCTCTTCTCGGTTTTCGTTTCGGTTTTCCTTTTGGTGGCATGTCTAATTATGAAGTATATCACCCTAATATATAGGTTAAAAATATAAGAAAATGTTGGTCAAAGCCTATGGTGTTACGCTAGTGCATCTAGAGATCATATGCGAACAGCTTCGGATAGCAGTGCCTGATTTTATGAAGTGGTTGGACTACTGCTATTTCCCTTATATGCTGGTCAAGCACCCGCGGCAAACGTATATCGAGACAGATGCCTTTGACCGCGTTCTATTAAAGTGGGGCCAAAAGCGAATGATCCACGAGTGGAAAATGTTTAGTGCTAGAAAAAATATCAAAAGAAGCCTTAGCAAGACCGACAAGTGTGAGGTGGCGGCGTCACAGGGCTGGATGTGTGCTCGATGCAAAGAAAAATTAGATGCCAACTTTGAAGTGGACCATGTGGTGCAATTCTGTATCACGGCAGACGATTCCAAGCACAACCTCCAAGCCTTGCATCCGTATTGTCACAAACAGAAAACAAAGGATGATGCCTATTTATTAAACCCGCATTTTGGTTATGAAGCAAATCAGCGTCTCCAGTGCGATGAACAAAACCGAATTGAGCTACAACAAACTTTTCAAGAAGAAAAAAACAAAAACAACGTATTTTCAAACTACTTTTTCAACGAACCCAATTCGATTTGAGTTTGAGGTTCTTAGCTGTTGTTTGATGCCGATGTTAGAAAGTATCGAAAAGATCAGACTACTACGCGTTTCTAAGGGTTTCTATGCCTGTGTCAAGCGGCATATGGAATGGCATAAAGTGAAGCTAAGTAAGGAGCACGAGGGCTACTGGTATTTTGTACAAAAGCACTACAACAGCACCATGCTGATGAAAAATTTTTTACTCGATCGATTTCAACTGCTTTTGAAACAAGGGTTGCACAAAAACAACCTCAGAAAGTACACTGTGTCCGAGGAAATGCTTTCTATTTTTGTCTATTACTTGTGCACGAAAAATCGGCGCTACCTGCAGCGAATCATGCACACCGTGATCCCGCACTTGGATCCTGTGAGCAGGCGTGCGTTTCGGCGTACTTGGCTGCGTACGGAGAGGTACTTATTAAAAGAAAGACCTATAAAAGGAGCAACGCAACTAACAAAAAACAGGATGAGCAAACTAGTAACAAAATCTATCTCCAGTGCGTCAAATGATACGGTGAAGTGTCCCTTGGATGCAGAGCCGGTTGTCATTGAACTGACCGAAGACAATCTAAAAGAGCATAATAAACGGAAAATATCGCATCGTATAGTAAACAGTCCGAAGCGATACAAGCCGGACTTGACCGCTCTGAAGGATGATATCTCTGCATCCGAGGTTGGCTCGGATGAAGTACCAGTAGAGGAGCGATCTGTTGATTCTCGGTCATCAGGCAGTTTAAGGGATTTTGTAGTAGAAAACGAAGATACAGAAGATGAAGACGGCGCTTCGGTCTCTGAGAAATCATTCAGCAGTCGCGAAACAGAAGATAGTCAATCCTTTCACTCCAGTGCATTAACAGATTCGGAAGAAATATGAACAATAGAAACATCGAAAGCACCGTACGATCTTTTTTTAAGGAGTTCTTTCCTCGTCACGAGCAAGAGAACGTAGATAGCATTGTGCAGGAAGTCATTGCGAAAGAGTATACTAAAAGACAAGTATTAGAATATTTATATAAGCTAAAGATTGAAAGTCGTTTTATCACTCTAGATACACAACGCTCCGAAGGTATCAGCTACCCAACGCAGCGCACCACGGAATGGTTTCGAGAGCGCAAGCGAATCCCATCTACCGTGAGCGGATCCAGGCCTGCAGGTTGGTGGTTCGATATCACGAATCCGGAAGCATACAAAAATCACTTGGGGTATGTGCATGAAGGCAAAAAGCAAAAGTTTGACAAAGAGGCCTTAGCTCGTATGAATTATGGCACGAAATTCGAAAATCACGCCTTGATCACTTTCTTGGAGTGGGGGGTCTCGAAATTATGTTCCGATATGTATATCTATGAAACCGGATTCCAACGCAATACCAAACACAAGTATTTGGGTGCTAGTCCAGACGGTTTGGTCACGGAGTTTTTTGCCGGTATCATCCTCGGCTCTCGCAGCTCCGTGAAATACGAGAACGAGAAAGATCATTTGATGCAGTACATCGATACCGATGGCGAGTCCAGGACACTAGTGATCGAAGGCAATGCCTGCTTGCGCGCAGCCTTGGCTGCTAGCTTGGACCAGAAAGAAGAAAAACAAGTCGCTAAAATCGATGTCATGGAAACGCCATCGGGCTGGACGCAGTGCAGATACTACGCAAGCAAAGCAAAAGCTGCAAAGCACTCTATCTTGGAAATCAAGTGCCCGCAAAAGATGTACAGCAACATCCCTGCCTACTACTTGATGCAATTGCATATGGAATGCCATGCCTACGGTTTGCAGGATGCTTACTTTGTTGTATGGAACCACCTTAACCAAAAAGAGCGACTACGTGTTTGGAAATTCAAGTTCAATGCTGGTTTCTGGTCATCCTTCCTTACTTTGGTAGATACCTTTCGTTCGAAACGTGCAGATGGATCTCGTGGCGCGCCATGGGCCAACTTCGAGCAGCTCTTATGGCATTTCAAAAAAAATTACGGTCGTGTATCTACTTGGCGACCATTCGTCAAAGCATACCATGGTCGTGGGGAATTTGCCGTCAATCGACCTTATGAAAATGCCTTGAACAAGGTGCCAGCCGATGTAGCGCAATGAATAATCGCATGCAGCGCTGGCCGGTTCAGTTCCAAACTCGACAAATGGTCCGTACTTATATTAGCTTTCAATAAACAAAGAAGGAAACCAAAGGAAAATGTTTTCAAACGGTGCTTGAATTCCTTTGGATGATGTAAAACTTTTAAAAAATAATCTAAAATTAAATCTGTGTTTCTTAAATTGGCACCACACCTGTTTAATCCTAACGTAAACATGATCCCATATTCTATCTGTAATGCCATTCGCTGCAAGGCCCCTTGCTCCATTTTACGAATACTTGGCTCGCAGTGCGACAAGACACGCATGACGTGTAGTACCTCTTGCTTCTCCCTGCGTTCTGCATTGTAATTGATCACATCTTTGTTTACAAAATGCAAACGTTTGATTAGTGTCGCAAAAGCAAAAAAGCTAATGTGGTCGAGACCTTGGTAACGGTGGCACAACGGCACGAGCAAAAACAGCATGCCTTGGAAGTAGCCGATGGTGCTGTAGACACACCATAACTTCAATTGCAGTCGAACCAAGGCAATCGATGCTGGATGCTTCAACCAAATCGACCCCGGATAACTACGAGGAATGTCCAGTTCAATTTGATTCTCGTACTTGTCATAGACACCACCTTTAATATGAAGAAGCATTTTCATGTACTGGTAGTCACGATAGAGGATGGCGGAGTTTTGGTCTTTTGCCACCCACGTACGGTGCTTGTCGATCTCCTTCGTGTCCATTTACTAGGTAGAAGTTCGATCTTATACTTTATTTATTTTAACCATTTTCCGCGCGAAACTTCATCGGCATGTTGCAAAAGACAATTTTTAAAAATAGAGTCCGGTACAACGACAAACTCGTCGAGATCGATACCTTTAAAACCTTTGATGGCAACCCTTGCAGGCCGAATCTTCTTTATTTCTAGTGTACTGTAGGACTCGATGCAAGTGATGCGACCAGGCTCATCTGTTTCCATCGTAGTTAAATCATAATAAAATTCTTTCTCTTTGCAATCCATGAAACAAGGACTGTAGAGTGGCCTGGCATCCACGCTCAGCTGGAAGCAAAATAGTATATCCGCATCCTCCATTGTGTCGCACTGCTCCTTCAAGAACGGGACCACCGCATCGCGCAGGACCGGATCTAAAATTCGACCATCTTCCGATCGCAGTCTCGGGGCTTCCTTCAGATGCGATTCATCTGGAAATCGAAATTCTAATTCGTAGGCATGCCCGTAAAACAGAAAGTACAGAGCAGTCAGGACCATAAACAAGACCCCGAGACTAGCCAGGCAGGTCTTTAGCTTCAAATCTTTTACCTTTATTTTCGTGCTGCCAAACATGTCGGATTTTAGCAGGTTGGTCACGATATCTTTACGCGCGCAACATTTTCCTTTACAAGACTTCATATTTAATAAAGATTGAAGAAGTAGTATATAGGATCGCGTGAAAAGTAATAATATAAAGACAACAATGAATCCTAATATTTTACGACCTGGAAGTAATGATGAGGAGATTCAAGATCGCTTACAAGAGCTCGTTGGTTTGGTTGATGATGCTAATCCACTTAAAGCAGTTCGAATAACCGTAGATAAATACTTTGAAAAAGTCCAAGACTACGACGTGCAAGCACCGTTCCCAGTACTACCAAAAGGAATAAGGTTAACACTAGCAATTGGTAAATTTCACATGTTTAGCTACCGCAACAAAATATTCCATGGACAAATCCTAAATGGACCAAATCCATCAGGTTTTAAATTTAAAGCGAGTAGCATAGAACAAGTCATGGCAGATGGCAGCTTGGTCAGAAAGCGTTTTAATGGCACAGCAGATATAGATGTAGATAATAATGAGGCGTGGATCGACATACATGATCCAACGTATCCAAATGGATTTTGGGGCGGAAGTGATGCTAGACGATTCCATCAAAAGGTCCCATATTCTGCTATGGTCTACGAGCGTCGGTTCTATAGTATCTTGAAACCGTTTTACCAATTTGTTGGATTAATCAATGAATATAAGCGAGTGGAGCAAGGAAAAAAACAAGGAATTTTAGATTCAATCAAAAAACTGCTCTACGACTCCCTTACCAAAGTGGATTTTTCCGGCAAGCTACCAAAGCCAGTGCATCGCTTCGACACGTCGATTCCAAGACCTAGCGACATCACAATCCGGCGAAAGAACAAGGACGAAGTTGTTATCTCATGGGATGCTGTACACACTTACGATTGGTTTGTAAGAATCGGTTACGGGCCTAAGAACAATGTGGAGTGGGAAGAAGACTCTCCTACACAAGTGAAAGGCAATTCCATTGTTAGAAAAATTAATGGAGATCGCATTCACGTAGTCGTTGCTTTCAGGTCCTACAATTCAGATAGCAACCAAGCACCTATGAAAGAGCCAGATAATCCAAACAGTAATATGACTGTTCCAAGTAAACGAGATGCAAGCTGGTCCTATGCAACTTACGAGACGCCGGAATCCAAGCACTTTACGACGGTGCAACTGCTAGACATAGACAAATTTCGATTGCAAATAGATGGAAAATACGAGACCATTTACGATTTATTCGAAATGTTAAATATTCCAAATGACGTTCG
>NHEP01000135.1 GCA_002171515.1 bacterium TMED88
GGGTGAGCCGCGAGGCCGCCTGCCGAAACCGCGCCCCGTCCCCAACGCTCTCTACATAGGTGAGCGCGACGTGGGTGTCAGGGTCCACCGCAAAATATTCAAGCATTTCGGCCAAGCCAACTTGAGCAGAATTTCCAAGGGAGACCGCCTTGCTGACGCCCACCCCTGTGCTGACCGAGTAATTCATGAAAGATGAAACCAAGTTTCCGCTCTGCGAAGCAATCCCAATGCTTCCGGACGGCGGATACGGTGCAACGATCTGGGCGCACATGTGAGCAGGAGTGGACACCACGCCTTGTCCGTTGGGACCAATCATTACCATCCCCAAGTCGTCGGCGACCGCCACCAACTCTTCCTGTAACGCCCGCCCTTCTTCCCCGGCCTCTCCATATCCCGCGCTGGCAATGAATGCAGCGCGCACACCTTTTTTCGCGCAGGCCCGCAGCAAGGCGACATTGGCTCGATTCGGCGTACAGACAAACACCATGTCGGCCGCGCCATCCGGGACTGCATCGACACCCGTCAAGGTTTCGCATCCCAGCACCTCTGCCCCATCAGGCTTGACGGGAAAAATGGACCCCTCAAAACCGAATCGCATCAGGTTGTGCAGGGTGACGAATCCAAATTTTCCGGGGTGAGACGAAACGCCCGCCACGACAATCCCTCTTGGGTGAAAGAGCGGACCAAATCGGGCGCGGATGACGTCATCTGATTCAGATGGCTGGGTTTCCGCCGACACGGCATCAGGACCCAATTCCACCAGCGCATCGACCGCAATCGGACAGCCGGCGCGCACGATCACAGGGTTGAGATCAACACTCGCGATATCAGGGCGCTCTTCCGCGAGGCGCCCCAGACCCATGAGCAAGTCGACCAAGGCAGAGCGATCAATGGCGACTTCTCCCCGAAAGGACTCCGTAAAAACTCGACCCTGTTCGAGTCGGTCGATCATTCGATCGGCTTCCGAGCGGTCGATGGGCAAAGCGGCGAACGTCACATCCTCGAGCGCCTCAGCGAGCACTCCGCCCAAGCCCAAGACGACACATGGGCCGAACTGCGGATCGCGGATCAGCCCGGCGATCAGCTCTCGCTGCCCTTGAATCATCTCCGCCACCAAAAGGTGGACCGCTCCGTCGTCAGCGCGCGCCAGAGCCAACAATTCCTCGGCGGCTGCGCGCACGCCCGCGGCCCCCCGAACCCCAAGACGAACAAGTCCCCTTTCAGTCTTGTGGGCAATGCCGTCTCCACCCAACTTCACCGCGACAGCCCCATCGATCGCTTCGGCGGCCCGGATAGCCGCGTCCACATCGGCGACGACGGCTTCCTCGGCGAAGGTGACTCCGTACGGCCGCAAGAGTTCTTTGGATTGAGCTTCGGAAAGAGTCTGTCGAGCGGGATGATTCGTCATGGCGCTGCAGCATACTCAAACCCCGTGCGGGGGGCACGATGCGGACCGCGCCGAGGCTGATACGTTTGGAAACCCATACTGCGGATGCCCTTGGGCATCTGGGGCCGAAAAAACGCTCCGGACCGCGACTTGCACCCCGCTGACCCAGAATCGGAAGGGAATCCGCGATGGACCAACTCCAATTTACACTGCAAACACTCGACCGCTTGTTTGCCGAATATGTCGTGGCGCCTATCGCAGCGGTGCTGTTTTTTGACCTGGCCTTTTGGAGCAACACCGTCGAATTGCCTTTGGTGGTGGTTTGGTTGGTGCTCGGCGCTCTGTTTTTTACGCTGCGATTTCAATTCATCAATTTCCGAGGCTTCCTTCACGCCATCGATTGCGTGCGGGGGCGCTACACCGCCGCGGATGAAGCCGGTGAGATCTCTCATTTCCAGGCCCTCTCGGCGGCCCTCTCGGCAACGGTCGGACTGGGCAACATTGCCGGCGTCGCGGTCGCCGTCGGCCTAGGTGGGCCCGGTGCGGTGTTCTGGATGATTGTCGCTGGTTTTCTCGGGATGAGTTCCAAGTTCGCCGAGTGCTCACTCGCTCAGAAGTATCGACAGATTGACCCCAATGGACACGTCCGAGGCGGCCCCATGGTCTACCTCCGAGATGGCCTTCAAGAGTTGGGTTGGCCCCGATTAGGGGCCGGCCTCTCTGTACTGTTCTCGGTGATGTGTATCGGAGGCAGCTTCGGGGGGGGCAACATGTTTCAGTCCAACCAAGCCTACGCGATCGTCTCGGCTCAAGTTCCAGGCTTGTCCGCCCATCCATGGGTCGGCGGATCCGCCTTCGGCTTAATCATGGCGGCCCTGGTCGGTGTGGTGATTATCGGTGGAATTCGTCGCATTGGCGAGGTGGCCGGCATCTTGGTTCCGTCGATGTGCCTGCTCTACGTCCTCGCAGGTCTGTCGATTTTGCTCGTCAATGCCGAACGCGTCCCCGACGCCCTCGCGGTCATCGTGAGCTCGGCGTTCAGCTGGAAAGCTGGGTTCGGCGGTTTTGTAGGCGTCTTGATTCAGGGCTTTCGCCGGGCCGCGTTCAGCAACGAGGCCGGTGTGGGCTCAGCCGCCATCGCCCATTCGGCTGCTCGAAACGACCAACCGGTTCGAGAAGGCATGGTGGCTCTGCTCGGGCCCTTCATCGACACCCTGGTGGTGTGCACGACAACAGGGCTTGTGATTGTCGTATCGGGCGCATGGAACAATCCGGAGGCCGGTGAAAATATCGCCATGACGGCCTGGGCCTTCGGAACGGTCTTCCCCTGGTATCCGGCTGTTCTCTCGCTCACCGCGCTGCTCTTCGCCTTTAGCACCATGATTTCCTGGAGCTACTACGGAGAACGCTGCTGGGAACACCTTTTCGGACCGGGTCAGAACCTGACCTACAAAATCCTGTTTTTGGCCTTCACTTGGGCGGGCGCTGTTTTCAATGCCGAAAGCGTCGTGGAATTCGGTGACCTCATGATTCTCGGCATGGCTCTTCCCAACATCTTGGGGGTCATCATGATGAGCCGAGGCCTCAAAGGCGACCTCGACGTCTACATGCGGCGCCTGCGAGAAGGCGTGTTTATTCGACACGGCTGAACCCCTGGGGCCATCACCTGATCCCCGGGGCCCATAACGAGCGGCCTCTCCAAGGGGTTTGGGTCGGCTCCGAAAGCTCCCCTGCTCTGGTACCCTGCCGCTCGAAGTTTCTCAATGGACTCGCTTCTCAACTCACCGAATGGAGTCGGAATGAGCACGGAAATCGGACATCTTGGCGTTTGGGCCTGGCTGGATGGCATGTCGGCTGAGGAGGCTGCGGAATTTGCTCAGCAACTCGAAGCGTGGGGCTATTCGGCCCTGTGGATTCCTGAAGCGGTGGGTCGCGATCCCTTCGCCCTGATTGGCTTCCTCGCGGCCCAAACGAAGTCACTGGTCTTCTGTACCGGAATCGCAAATATTTACGCGCGCGACCCGATGACCATGCGGGCCATCCAAAAAACCCTGGCCGAGATTGCCCCCAATCGTTTCGTGCTCGGTCTGGGAGTGTCGCACCACCATCTCGTGGACCGGGTCCGTGGTCATGAGTACGCGAAACCCTTGTCCAAAATGAAGAGCTACTTGGAGAGCCTTGAGAAGGCCCTGTACATGGGGCGAGAACCCGAGGAAGAGGCCCCCATCGTCCTGGCCGCCCTTCGCGACAAAATGCTCGGGCTCTCGGCGACAAAAGCCCGGGGCGCTCACCCCTACCTCACGACCGCCGAGCACACGGCTCGGGCCCGCCAGGTCATGGGACCGGGCCCCTGGCTCTGCCCTGAACAGATGGTTCTCGCCGAAACCGACCCCGATCGGGCGCGTGAAATCGGGCGCAACAATCTACGGGACTATATCCGCCTCCCTAACTACCAGAACAACCTCAAACAGTTCGGCTTCACCGACGCAGACTTCGCGGACCGCGGCAGCGACCGACTCGTCGACGAAATCGTAGCCTGGGGAGATGACGCGCAAATTCGAGAACGAATCAAAGCCCACCATCAGGCCGGGGCCGACCACGTCTGCATCCAGGCATTTCGACCCGATGGAGGCGCGGGCCCTGATCGCGCCCTGCTCGAAAGGCTGGCCCCGGCGAATTGAGATCCATCGGGGCCTGGAATCATCGGGAGCCCTTTCGAGGACGCTCTGATCGCCTATCCTCGCCCGCCATATGGCCGACATCAATCAGAACTTCCTCAAATTACAAGCCGGATACCTCTTCCCGGAAATCGGTCGGAGAGTCGCGGCGTTCCAAGCAAAACACCCCGACGCACCGATCATTAAGCTCGGCATCGGCGACGTCACCAAGCCGCTCGCGCCGGCCATCGTCGAAGCGATGCATCAAGCCGTCGATGAGATGGGCGCCGAAGCCCACGGCTATGGCCCCGAAAACGGATACGCATTTCTCACCGATGCGATTCGGGAGCACGATTACAAAGCCCGTGGCGTCGAAATTGCCCCCGACGAAATTTTCGTTTCGGACGGCAGCAAGCAGGACAGCGGCAACATCCAAGAAATCTTCGGCACCGGCTGTCAAGTCTCCGTGACCGACCCGTCCTATCCGGTCTACGTCGATACCAACGTGATGGCGGGCCGCACGGGAGACGCCGATGAAGAGGGTCGCTACGAGGGCATCGTCTACTTGCCCGCTTCCGAAGAAAACGGGTTCATGCCCAACCCCCCGGATCAGCGCGTGGACATGGCCTACCTCTGCTCACCCAACAACCCCACTGGGGCAGTCGCAACCCGGGAGAACCTTCGCCAATGGGTGAAGTGGGCCCGTTCCAACGACGCCATCCTGATCTTTGACGCCGCGTACGATGCGTTTATCCAAAATCCGGATCTCCCTCGTTCGATTTTCGAAATCGATGGGGCCCGGGAATGCGCAATCGAGATGCGAAGCTTCTCGAAGCGCGCTGGATTCACAGGCACCCGCTGCGCCTACACCGTGATTCCAAAAGAAGTGTCCGGAAGGGCCGCGGACGGCGAACGGGTTTCTTTGAATGCTCTTTGGGGCCGACGCCATGCGACCAAATTCAATTCCGTCCCTTACGTGATCCAAAAGGCGGCCGCCGCGGTCTTCTCGCCGGATGGGGCGGCTCAGACCGCCGCCCAAGTCGCGGATTACATGCAGAACGCCAAACTCATTCGAGAAGGATTGGGGGCCGCAGGATTCTCCGTCTTTGGCGGCGAGCACGCCCCCTATATCTGGATGAGGACACCTAACGATCTCTCGAGTTGGGACTTTTTCGATCAGCTTCTTGAGCGCGCTCACGTCGTCGGTACGCCCGGCTCGGGCTTTGGCCCATCCGGCGAGGGCTACTTTCGAATCAGCGCCTTTAATTCCCAAGAGAATGTTGAGGACGCCATTGAGCGCATTCGCAACGGCTTTGGCGAGTAGCCTGAGATCCAGCTCCGCGAGCAGAACGGGGCCCGGGCCACTTCGCGCGCTCTCCAAAAGCCGAGACGACTTTGCTCCGGCGCCTCCGGCCACTCGAATCAAATCGGGCGGCGACCTTTGGTTCCACCAAGACTGAACCGCTTTCCTTGGGCCCACGCGCCCGAAATACGACCACCATTCTCCAAAGAGAGGACTTCCCATGCAGCGCTTGATCGTCGCCATCTTGATCGGCTTTTCGCTATTTGCGTCCGCCGGTTGCAGCACTTTGCAAAAAGATAAAGTCAAGGCGCCCACGACCCCCGTCCTGGAAAGAATCCAAAAATCGGGCGTCTTGCGCGTTGGGCTCTCGGGCAACCAGCCGCCCTTCAATATGAAGACCCGGGCGGGCAAGATCATCGGAATCGAACCCGATCTGGCCAACGCTCTCGCGGAGACTATTGGTGCACGGGCCGAGTTCGTCGTCCGGCCCTTTGGCGAATTGCTTGCCGCACTCGAAGCGGGCGAAGTCGACATCGTGATGTCGCAAATGACCATGACGCCCGAGCGCAACACCCGGGTCGCGTTCGCGGGCCCCTATTTCATTTCGGGGAAAGCCATCCTGACGAAATCATCGAGTCTGGCGACAGCCGACGAAGCGGATGACATCAATCGAGCGGGCATCACCCTGACGGCCCTCTCGGGCTCGACCAGCGAGGAATTCGTGAAGAAAGCCGTCCCCAGCGCCCGCTTCAAGGGCGCCATGGACTATGACCAAGCGGTCCAACTCGTCATCAATGGCGAGGCCGATGCCATGGTGGCGGATTTTCCAATCTGCGTGATTTCCGTCCTGCGGTTCCCCGACGCCGACCTCTTGACGATTGCGTCTCCCTTTACCTTCGAACCGATTGGCGCTGCAATTCCAGCCAAAGATCCGCTCTTCGTCAATCTGGTCCAAAACTACATGAACATGCTCGAAGGAACCGGACTGATGGCAGCGCTGGAAGCCCGATGGTTTGAGGATGGCAGCTGGCTCACCGAGTTGCCCGAGAAAAATTGACGTCGAGGGGCTGAGAAAATTACATCGGGAGAGGCGCGATATGAACGTTCTGGTTGTCGGGGGAACTCAATTCAATGGACTGGCCCTGGTTCACGAGTTAGCCCGGACCGGGCACCGGGTCACCGTCATCAATCGAGGTCAAACTCAGGCCCCCCTCCCCCACGGCGTGGAACGGCTGTATGCCGATCGAACCCAACCTGAGTCTCTTCGCGCGGCCCTTAGTGGCAGAGACTGGGATGCTGTCTACGACATCAGCGGCTATCGACCGGAAGATGTCGCGCTCATGATCGAGATCCTTGCAGGACGAACGGGGCACTACATCTTTGCGAGCTCGACGGTGATCTATGCGGCCGCCCAAAACCTGCCGATCACCGAAGGACATGCGGTGGAGCGAGGCCAAATTCAAAATGAGTACGGACTCAACAAATTGCTCTGCGAGGACCTTCTGATCAATGCATGGCGACAGAGGAGGTTTCCCGCCTCTATTGCCGCGCTCTCCATGGTGTTCGGACCCAACAATATTGTGCCCGACCGCGAGCAGAGGATGTTTATCCGGCTTCAAAAAGGCAGAAAAGTGCTCATCCCCGGCAGCGGCTCGACGTTGGGCCAAGTCGGTTATGTGGAGGACCAAGCCCGCGCTCTCCGCATGATGATGCAAAGGCCTGCGACATTTGGAAAACGATACAACCTGACCGGCGGTGACTATTTTAGTGATCGGGGTTATGTCGACACCCTGGCCGACGTGATGGGGGTTGGCGCCCAGAACGTCGATCGAATGTCGATCCCTGCGCAGATCATGGACGGAATTTATTCAGGAGAGATCGCCCTGGGTGAGGTAGCGATGACGGTTCATGCAGATACCCGCACGCGGCAGGACACCCGCAAGCAGTCGCTCTTTCAGGTCAACTGCATTATCCAGCGCCTAGCGCCCAATATTCACTTCTGGGATCGGAGTGTTCTTTTCAGCATTGAGCGACTCAAAGAGGACACCGGTTGGCGACCTGAATTTACTTTCCAAGCGGCGGCCGAGCGCACTTGGGAGTGGATGCTGCGAAGTGGCCGGGATCAGAGCTTGGAATTTGACTTCGGATTCGAGGATCGGCTGATCGCGCAGATCCAGCGCCTCTCATGACAAAATCAATCGAGGTCCGAATCCACCTCGATCATGACTTTCCCACCCGCCGAGGGATCCTTCGCCACTGAAAAGCCGCTTTGAAACTCCGCCAGCGGAAACTGATGGGTCACCATCGCACTCAGGTCACGTCGGGCCAGCAAATCGAGCATTCGGTTCCAATCGGCGGGCTGGGCGATTGAACCCAGTAAATCAAGCTCCTTCATCATGACGTCCACCAGATTGACTTCGACCGGCGCCTTATGAAGACCGACCACGACAATCCGAGCTTCGCCCCGAGCTTGAGAGACCAACTGGCAGAAGGCAGGCCCCGCCCCGGTGGCCTCGATAAAGATATCGGTGGCCACCACCGGCATCCCCATCATCGAAGTTGTGCCATGAAGGACCTTTAACTCGGACCAGAGTTCCGCCGAACCCGCATTCAGGCCTGCCCGAGCGCCGAGCCGGACGGCGAGCTCTAGCCGCGTATCGGAGAAGTCCACGGCCACGACGTCCTCGACACCCCGATCGACGAGGCAGGCCACGGCGGCCAAACCGATCGGACCCGCGCCCATCACCACCACTTTTTCCCCGGCTGCTGCGCGAGATCGATCGACGGCCCGCATGCCGACCCCCAGCGGTTCGGCCAGCGCGGCCATGGAGAGGGAGAGACCCTCGGGCACTCGAATCAGGCCTTCACCTTTGGCCACACCACGGACCAGCAGACGAGGCGTGAAGCCCCCCTCGCCTCCTCCATTGCCAATCATGTTGTTTGACCCCATGGGGTCAACCACCACCCGATCGCCCACTCGCCAGCCTTCGACGTCCGCCCCAACACTCTCCAAGATCCCGGAAAGTTCGTGACCCAGGGGCATCGGCTCGGAGGCGGGTCCCATCAACCCGCCCGCTTTGACGTACCCGACATCACTGCCACAGATCCCACAGGACGCCACGCGCACCACCACATCCTGGGCGCCCGCCTGCGGCACCGGCACTTGGTCGATGCGAACGTCTCCCGGGCCATGGACGTGAACTTGGTCTTGAGTCTCCATGTCGCGCTTCTCCACAGTTGTTCGGCCCAGAGATCCGACCAGCTCCCCGGGTCGCGTCGATCTCCATGCTAGCCGATTCACCCCGATGCAGAGGTCGACCAAAGGTGTATGATCAGCGGCTCCCATGATCAGGCACCGAGCCACAGGACGCATTCGCTGGGCCCTCTTTTCAAGCCTCGCCCTGATCGTTTGGACAGGGGTCGGCAGCGCCAGCGCCCACTCCCCTCAGGACTACGCTCGGCCCGGCCCCTACTTCAGCCTTGGAATCAATTTGGGCTCGGCCAATTACGCGTGGATGAAGCAGCTCGATCAGGCCGCCGCCGAGGCAGCGCGGGTCATTCTGTCCAATCCTGGCTTCGCGGGCACGGTTCCCACAGGCTACTCCCCCACCAGCTTCTTAGGCGTCGGCTTCAGCGGGGGGTACCGACTTGCGCCCCGCTGGGCCCTGGACTTCAGCATCGACTGGGCGAGAAGCGATCTCTGGGCCGATGTGGTGATTGCAACCGGTGCACAAAGAATTGGAACACGCCTCAAAGTCGGAGGCATCGAAACGGGATTTGCATCGGTCAACGCTCGATTCTACGCGTTGACCGGGCGACTGCAGCCCTTCGCTCTCGCGGGCGTGGGGGCCATGATGGCGACACCGGTCGACCTGGCCGGAAACAAAAGGCACGCCTATGGGTTTAGTTCAAAGCTCGGGGCGGGTTTCGACTTCTACGTGACCCGACATTTCGCGGCCACCGGACTGGTCAGCTACGACTTCGCCACAGGCGACACCGAGCAAAGCGACCTCTTCCTCTTCAACGCCTACCTGACCTGGCGGTACTGAGCGCGGCAAGCCGTTCAATCCGCCGCCGGAGGCGCGGGCCGATCCCCGTTCTCGCCGCCGCGCGGAGCGGCCCCTCCGGCCTTTCCTGAGCCATCGGTGGGGCGCGCCACCCGCCCGCGCCCTCTTGAGCCTCTTCGGCGGCCTCGCTTCACAGAGCCCTTCTTCTTGCGGCCCTTCCGGGCCTTGCGAGCCTTCTTCGCTTTCTTGGCCTGTTTTTTCCTCAAGGGCTCAAAAAAGCTCCCAGGCCGCTCGCCGGCTTGACGGCACCAATCACAAACGCCGCACTCGGGGCCTGTCTCGACCCCAAAGTACTCCCGCAACATCTGCGCCCGGCAACGCTCCGCCATCGCGTACTCTTCGACAGAATCCAAACGCTCGGTATCAAGCTTGCGCAATCGCTGAAACTGCTCGGTCAGGCGCCGGGCCCGCTCAACAAGATCCTCGGGCGGGATCAGGGGGCGGATATATTTTTCGGAGGTCTGTTCAACCAAGCCCGCCGACTCCAGCACCGCGACCACCGCCGCTGTCACACGCTGGGCCAGCTGGGCGGAAGCGGCCAGGTCGACAATGTCAGGGAAACGCCCCTCTTCCACATAGGCCACGAGCGTCTTCACCAGTTGATAAAGCTGATTGGGCCGAATTCGGCTCTGCCCCTGGAGGAACTCGTGGATGTTTCGGTCCTCCATATGGTGCAGGAGGATGCAGTGGGACGGACGACCATCACGACCCGCCCGGCCTGCCTCCTGAACATATTGTTCAAGGGACGACGGAGTTTGGTAGTGAACGACGTAGCGAATGTCCGGCTTATCAATCCCGAGACCGAAGGCACTGGTCGCGACCATGAC
>NHEP01000136.1 GCA_002171515.1 bacterium TMED88
GGTTGGATGGTTACGGGGGAGGGAGCCTGTTTGCGGCTCCCATACGGTGATATTTTCTTAACGACTCACAATTTGAAGTATAATACACGAATTACAATACCATACCATTCTACCATGAGGGTTGTGGACAGTCACGGTCGATCCACCCAAGCCTACTATTTTGACACCATCCCCGATGAGGATGGAAGTGAACCTAAGAGGTTGAGCGACCCGACGGCCTCGTTCGCCGGCGCTCCCGACAAGGTTCGCGTCTATCTTGATCCTGCGGGTATCGACTCCCCACATTCATTATCATTCCACCTTTCCCCGATAAGATAATCTTGGAGGGACACTGCGAGACAGGTGACGGAGGAGAATTGCTACGTTGAGCGACTATCTCACCCCGTTGAAGATGCGCTCCGACTATACGATCCCCCGAAGGCTATCTCCCATCATCACGCTAAGATTGGATACGTCGGCGAATTCACCACGTTTCATCTATCGACCATATCTGAGAACTCTCATGACCGTTACACGATACTCTCACCCACACCTTCTTTCGATACATACATATAGGGCCCGTGGCCCTTCACCATAACTACATCTCACACCATACCTACATTTTGTCTTAGGTGCGAGCCCATGGCTCGTAGTCCGAGTGACATACCAGGTACATAATTCGGAGGGCGCTGATTCGGAGGGCGCTGAATCGGAGGGCGCCGCTTCGGAGGGCGCCGTTTCGGAGGGCGCCTACACAGTATCCGGGGCCCCGCGGACGGGGCGCACCGGGCTTCCCGGGGTTCCACGCATGGAACACACCGGGGGGGCCAGGGTGCCACGCATGGGACGCACCGGCCATCGCAAGGGGTCCCACGCATGGGACACACCAAGCTCTTGGCTCTTGGCTCTTGGCTCTTCGGAGGGCGCCTACACAGTATCCAGAGGTTACGAGTTCGGAGGACGCTTATGCGCTGATTCGTCCGTCTACGATATGCATGTTCGGTACTCTCTGGGGAGGGCCGCGAATGGTTTCATTCCAGATCGCACGCTCACATGCCAGAAGTCATCGTTTGACGGACGTATCGACTCAAGAACCTGTTGATATTTGGCAAACGAACATATGACACAGATCTACCTTCCAATGCGCATTCCTCTCGCCATGCTCGACCACGATATAATCCCACGGACTAGCTTGTCACGACCGCAAGATGAATCCCTTTCCGGAACATACAAGAGGGTAGAATCTGAAGATGATGTCGGAACATAAGTCGGTTACCGCAGTATCGAGATTGGATTCGATTATCACCAAGAGTATGGAATACATCGTGGTTTCGGCTCAGCCAGAATTCTTATCGTCCCCATTACCGTCCCTTCCTCCATGAGGCGCGTTTCATATGAAGATGAGTATGTGACTTCGGGAGAAGATATCGGTGATTACGATGATATTCAGGATTTCGAGCCGGAGGCCTACTCTGGAGATCCAGAAGAGGAGGACGCTTGGATAGATGACGAGCCCGCTATCGACCCGGACGCTCAATACTACATGTCCTTCGACCCTGTGGTTCTGGCAGGCATTCGTCATGCACCAGAGGAGTGGGTGAGTCCACATCCTCCTCCAGAGTACGTGGCGCCGCTCGACAAGAAGCGGCAAGGTCGCTTCATGAGTAGGGAACAGTGGGCGGTATCGAGTCAGAACAACCAATGGAGTGATAGGACGGGATACAAACGCGCTAGGTTGGCTGCCGTGGACCCATATCGACACGCCTTCGAGGAAGCGGTGAACAGGTGGGGACGCGGTCAGCGTACTTACGTCACGGCCGTCCTTGCTCTTCATCTGCATACTACCAGCGACCTGATGAACCCTGACGAGCAGGAACAGGGAGACGGTGAAGAAGAGTATTTCGCTCCTCACCTTGGCTTCGCCGAGTTCTATTTCAGGCTGCGGGAGATCGAGAAGCAGAGACAGATCTTGGTCAAGCAGCAAGAGCAGAAGGGGCCGGAGGAAGCGTTCTCTATCGTCCGGAGCGAATATACGGAGAGCGTATATCTCGAGCAGCTGAAGCGTCGATCGCCTTTCATCGAGCCCATTTTCCAGGATGTTCGAAGAATAATGGATGAGATCAAAGCCGAGGAGAAAAGGCTGAAGAATAATCAAGCTTCCGGTTGGGATATCGTCACCATCCATAACACCTATCGTCACCTCGGAACCTTCGCAGGGGTTCCGGAGAGCATGCCGTCGGAGATAATCGTCGAAGACGGTGACGAGTTTGGATATCGACATTTCGACCAGGAGCGGGACGAGGCTCGCCAGCTGTTCAAGGAAATAAACCGACAATACGAAGACAACCAATACGACGCCGAATCTGACGTGGACGTCGGAGGGCTCCATGGTGGTGAACTCCAGAGAGGTGAGCTTGTTGATCGTCGTGAGAGCGCTTCACTCCAGACACCCATTTCGAAACTCGGTACATTTCGACAGCAACTGGGCGAAGCAGGAGGACGGTTCGGACATCACGAGACTCCTCTCGATCTGGGGCCGACATGGAATCCGTCTCCTCTCGCGCTCAAGGACCGATATCTGCTCCCTGGTCTCAGGCCAAAGAACGAGTCAGATACGCACGCAGACGTAGAAGACGATGCTATCGACCGCGGCCGCGCGCCGAAATATGAGACAGACCGTCATCGCAGCCGTGTTGTATATCATGGAGAACGTCCTCCCGCTCGAAAAGTCTTCAACGATGAGCGAGTGGATCGAGGACGGGAGAGTAGGAGCCCTGTTCGAAGACCATCACGGGCATACCAGGACGAATACTATCGACCCACTCGAGGACCTCAACGACATGAGCGACGTCGCCGCTCCCGATCCCCGACACAGCGGCGAAGACATTCTCGAGGCCGGTCATTGGATTCTGTCGCTCCGCGCCACGAGCGCCACGAGTATCGATATGATGAACAAAGAGACAGGCGGGACTCTCCGTGGAGGAGACTGGAGGACCGCCCTGTGGGCCGATACGTGACGGCGTCTACTCGACGAAGAGACTCTCGAGAAGCGCAGCCCCGCAGTCGTTCCCGCACATTGCAGCGACCTCGGGCTCGACGGCAGTCTCGCCCTCCTGTATCGCGGGCACCTCATGTACCTCCTCAACCGCAGCATGCCGCCGCGAATGTTGATGTGACCGGAGGCGCCGTGAACAGTGGGAAAGGTCCGCGGGTCATCATGCTACCCGAAATGATCAAAGCTGCGTGTCCGAGAGCTTCTACCGTCCCAATCAGCTTCTTCTTCGACATGGATGGTGTATATCGACCCCCTCAGGAAGCGCCAGTTACCTTCGTGAACAGGGGCCAGGGACGCCATATCCACCCTGGACAGGCCAACCTATCACCGACCGACATGCGAGCCGTCATCTTCGAGAATTACCGGAAAGTGACGGCCAACTTCTACGAAGACGAAGTAGAGGAGCGACACCGCGGTCTTCGGCCATACATACACTCAGCGAAGACGGAAGACAAGGATGGTAAGGTGGTGCACCTCGGCGATCACCTTAATACCGACCTTCCGATCATGACCTTCAGGAGAGAGTCCGATTTCAACATTATCGGTAAGCTGATGTACGGAGAGAGGGTTAAGCGGTTTGGTGGAGAGTTCGTTCAACCCACATTCACACATGTCACGGACAGTACTCTTGGAGGCCCCTCGAGTTACCAGTATCTTTCCGGACATACCGCGGTGCGACTCTTCGACCCCAACACAGAGGTGCTCCTCGTCTGTTTGACATACTATGTTGCCGCCTCAGGCAGGGCTAGTCAGGGAGTTACACACGCCGTGAAGGTCGGTATCGATACGTTCGACTCGGTTGTCCTCGGCATGATCTATCGATATCGACCCCTCTACATGGGCTGGATGAGACCAAGATGCGGTCTCATTCTTGCCCCTCCACTCGAGCTCGAACTCACCGCTGCCTTAATCGTGATCAATGGCAGCGGTAAAGAGTGGAAGGACAAATGGGACAAGATGGTGCAGCATATGGCGAACCGGTTTTCGCCCTCGGTGACGGTGAATCCGCTTATTCGGGAGCGTGTCGAGCGGTTCCTTAGCGACCCCAAGGTCTTCGTCCCCGACGGCGCATCGCTAGAGAAAGAGGCGGACTGGATGCTCCATCCAAAGGCGGCCAGATTCGACCCTTGCGCCGATCGTGACTACATTATCGATATCGTGGACAACCACATCGACTGGGCGAAGATCCGAGAACGCATCGCGTCAGAGACAGATCGGATAAAACAGATGGTTGACGGTCAGCTGCCGAACCGTGAAGAACGCAGACTGTGGCATCTGCAACTCGACTCTATCGCTCAGTGTTTCTACGAGTGGAAACCATGCCGCACCGTGTGTGGCTACATGGTCGGATACGAATCGACGATAACTATGCCCAATGGGCAGGTCGTGAAGTATGCCGGTCCGGAGGCTAAGGAGGAATGAGCCCATGGCTCTGTTCTCCCATCACAAGACATGGATCGTCTGGAGGACGATCACTTCCCGACCCCGACCTTCTTTTCGCGGTCGAAGGCCCGTTTCGTCAGGAACCGGCGTTCGCGGGACTGTTTGCTTTGTCCGTCGCGCCCGGGAGGCTGAGTTTGCCCATGGCAACTCCCCTCTCGAATCGTAAACGAGTTGATCGAGAACGACCACATTACACGGTTACCGTCTCTTTGAGGTTGTTGATATCGACTCCGTTTTCTATATGTGTATACACAGCCCATTCATAGCAACTCGGTTTTATACAACCTTACTAGGGCTATGAAAGTCTTACGATACTCGACCCCTTTTCTAGTAAATTTTCTATTCTCGTTACGAAGACTCACGTCTACAGAGACCTAGGGAGATGCTACGTTACGTTGCCGAATGTTAGTCCGTCGATACCCTACGTTACATATCGTCCCCTATCGTCCCCTACATTTTCGGGATGCCTCAGACATACGTTGCCCGCTCTATCACGACGATCATTTCATGTCAGTCTTCGAATGAACCCATAAAGAAGGAATCCAATGACGAGAATCAGACAGCAGAGCTAGAACGTACCCGAGATCGAAGAGACTCGAACACATCGATGCCTAAAACGAGAGTGAGATTTAAACGACATGTGAGACATATATGAATCGATCAGGCATGTGTCCGCAGAATCGAAGAAGAACAGCATTTTCGACCGATTCATCGCCATGTTGACATGCGGAATAAAGTAGACGCGATCTGAACTACGAGAATATGAATGTTCTCCCTTCTGTGTGAAATAGGACATCCAGAACCGTTGAGTTAAGGAAGCTCATACGGCTCGCTTTATCGACCCATCACCATGCTCCAGGCGCGGTCAGCTCGTAGGGGCTGTCTCGCGCAGGGCGTCGGCCTATGGCCTTGGACGCCGGCGACGATGAAGGAGAGTGGACCGAGTGGGTTCCATTCGCTCGGCGGAATCAACCCGCGATCCCGGCGCCCCCTGCGCCGGCTGTCGTCCCCTCCCCTGATCCTCATCCTGTCGCCCAACAAGGACAAGATGCACTCCGGGAAGATGATCATATACCTGGTTCGGGGCTGTTGCCCACAGATGTTGATCGTCCCCAAGGCGTACATCGTCAATCTCCCGATGCCGAAGGTCATCATCAAGGGTCTCAAGCACATCAACCTGGTCGTGATCATCTACATGAAGGACATACGATGGAAGATATCGACCCCGGGGAAGCCAGCGCTGAATCTTTGCAGAATGATATCGCTAAGGAGGTAGTGAACCGTGCGTTTCAGGTGAGCTCGCTGATGGTTCTCGACAAGTTGGCCGATGGCACGCCGACGGGAGGATCGATCGACTCCGCCTCCGAAGTGCTCGCCGGCTCAGGCGAATTTTCAGATTCAAGTGCTTTCTTCGACAACTCCTTATCGACCGAGCGGGCCCATGGCCTTGGCTCAGGGACGCGAAACGTGAGCACAGGTTCTATCCTTCATCCGTCGGATGCTCCTCGCCCAGATGCGACAATCGGTCTGCGGACAGTGGAACGTTTCGCAATCTCCAAATCGATCTTGGGAGATATCGATCGAGCTTCGTCGGAAACGACGCCCAGGTCAATATCGCCTAGTTGGCTTGCCGGCCAAGTGGAAGATCCTGTGGTGGATCATCCCGTTGGAGCGATCTCAGAGACCGACGCTATCGACCCCAAACGCCACAACAGGACGATGAGGTCGAGGTCTTCTTCGCCTACGTTGAGGACTAAGGTTTCCGAACTCAGGTCGCCACGACGGAGGTCACGTTCCACGGTTAGCGATGTCAGCGAACGCAGTTATTACACTGAGTCTTCCGATGAGGAAAAGAAGCGGCCGGTTGAGGAGAATTGGGGAGCTGAAGCCGATATGGAGAGGTACAAGTACCAGCGAGCTAAGCCGACAGAGGCGGACCACAAGCGATATGCAGAGAAGAAGAAACAGGATAAAGAGCACACCGCGAGCGTGTTGAACTACAAGCTCCTGACGGGACAACTTAAGTTCGCAAAGGAAGAGAAGAACGCTGACGAAAAGTCGCGACCTGATATCGGCAAAGGCGCTGCGCCAGCTCATCGATCATGCTCTTCGACCCCGACAACACGTCGCACCGAGGACGTTGCTCCTCGCGATAAGACGAGTCCGAATGACTCCCCGATCGTTCGGCCAAGCCGGCCGCCATCAAGAGTGGAAGACGAAACGAAAGAGGTTCGGCAGGAACCTCCGACGGCAGCGTCGGGCACGGAGGCATCAATATCGACTCCAGTAGTTCGCCAATATGCCCACCCCGTCATCTTGGGCGAACAGGAGGCTGCTGACTTCAAGTTCGCGACGAGGTTACAGATAGAAGAAGCTTCATATGCTGACCACGGATTGCAGCATGTCCAACGTATAATGGGCGAGTACGACGAGGCATCGAAATCACGAGAATCAGTCTCCACCGACCAACGATCAGCCGCTCCACCAATCGTCCCTCCATTGGAGCATCTCAATATGGCAGAGGTAAGCGCGATGGATGAATCGACAAGGGATCAAGTATTCGCCACGATAGCCTCTCGGCTCGAACAGCTGCCAGACGTTGCTCCACAGGAACGAGGGGGATCGACCCCGACAAGAGGCCCGAACCTTCGCAGCTCATCTCCGACGTCTCAGGGTACAGCCGATGACTCCGTTGTCTTTGAACGAAAGGGCTTCGAACAGAAGGGAGCAGGAAATTCGAGTATCACAGGAGATGACCACGACGAGTCGACACTCCCTACGGATGCAGGCGAACAACCAGGAGAAGAGGAGTTCGATTCTATCTCGCACTCCGGCGATCCCCGAGAGGAAGATGACCCTCTGTACTTCAGGAGGGGAACCTCCGAGTCTCTACGCCAGCAGCTGTGGGAGACAGCGGCGACAGAATCCAAGATACAGTACAATCGGCTTAACTTCATCTACGGTCCGTCCCACTGGGTAGCTGAGGACACCGTGATTAAGATCCCGTATATCGGACGAGTACGCAAGATTCGCGTCATCTCATCATGCGGAGTAGAAGACCTGGTTGAATCGCACTCCAAAGTTATCGACCCCTCTTGCGTATGCTTCAAGATAAATACCACGCAGTCTGTTCAAGGGTGGGCCCATCTCGATGAGAATATCCTACCTAGGCTCGACCTATCGTCGGAACAGCGTCGCTTCACGCGCAAGAGACAAGAGAGAAACATTTGTGAGCGGTGTGGGAAGGCTGGGTGCCCGAACTCCAGTTGGTGGTGCGTGGAAATGTTCATTACCGACCCCAAGAAGTTCTGCAAGCATTGCTTTTGCAAGACACATATGGGGGAACAATGTTCGATCGTTGATTGGGAGTTTATCGACGGGGACCCAAGTACACAGCAAGAACTACGAAAGCGATACTCTCTTGAACGGGCGGTAATGGCGAGCTTGTTGCATTGGACGGATTCATCCCTAAAGATCGAGGACCGATTCTTCTGCATACACTCTCTGATCGACCCCAACTCCGAAGAATGGTGGCGGGAGTACCCCTTCGGAAAAGGCTATCTTATGCCGCCACAGAGGGCATATGAGAGGATAGTCCCGATCTGGTGGGGAAAGAGGAACGCGAACAGCGCTCAGCGTGCCTTCGTCGACCTATTCGCCATTTGGTACGACCGGATCTACCAGAGCGACGGGAAGGAACGATACAAATGGCTTGAGGTGATGGACGTAGAATTGGAAGTTGAAGTTGACCGATCGACCGCGATATCCGGGCAACGATCTACGATCAGGAGCTTCTATATTCGCCTGAAGAACGATTGGAAGGTAGGGGCGCGTACGGCACTCTTGGGCCTTCACGAGAAGGTCGGCGATACGCAATTCAATGTCGTGCTTGCTAATATGAGTTCGACCAATTGTATGTTGTCCCGCGCCGCTCTCGAAGCTGTCGACATGCGGTGGCACGCACAGATCAATACGCATAGGATGCAGATCGTGGACTTCGAACATATGCGTGCATCGACCGGAGCCGAGTTCAATCGAATCCGCGGTGAGCAGTTATTCGCGAACATGATGCTTCAATGGTATGCTCGTAACGGCTTCAACTGGCTGTCTCTTACCCGCCTGATCCTCGACTTCGACGAGATATTCGAGAGTTTTCGCGTCGAGGCCGTCAAACTCCACTTTACGTTGAACCCGTTGTTGGACTACTTGACCAACACGAGGTGGGAGAATGGAGCACGCGTGAAGATCGACCCCCAGAACTCGAAGTATCAGAACCTCTTCATGGTCCTCGGAGCGGACAGCCATAAGCTCGACGACATGCGCTTTCGTTGGAAGAACGCGCCGGACATCCACGGACAGATCGCCACGGGCGCTACGTATATTCGCTCATCTTCGACCCATTTCGCAGCTAGTCCCATGGACAGCGGCACGGATGAGGAGACCGACGGGAAAGCGGCTCTGGATTGGAAGTATCACTTCGAGCGTGTATATTCGACCCCAGACGGCGGTAAGACTCAGGGCAGTCAGATCTTTGGCGTATGGTTAGAGGCGAAAGACCATCGATCGTCCTTCTTCCGGGAGAACCATGCGCGTATCGCAGGACGCTTCATCTACGACTTCCAAATGGCAGGTGGCGGCCATATAATCGAAAGCGGACTGATTCATGGGCGAACAATGCAGATCCTTCGGGGCGCCGCTCGATATTCTCAGCGCGCTTGGAGGGTTCATGAAAGCGAGCTTAACTTCCTCAGTTACGTGATCCTTGCGGAGGCTGTAGCACGCTCCGACCCCATAATGGGCTCTATCGTCTCTCTTTCGAAATCGTGGTCTGAGTATAAACGCGCAGTCGCGATGGACCTGGATGCAGGGGGCCCACATGCGATGTTGTCCAGAGAGTTCACTCTGCCTCGCGGTAGATACTGCCGTGAGATGAGATTCTGGACGAATCTTATGGACCAATTATCCGTCTACATGTTCGTGAAGGCCAGGATGTCGACGGCGAAACAGTCACCGAACTGGGGAGATCCCATCCATGGTCCCGAGTGGACACGACTCACCGGCGGCGGAATGTGGAGCGAGCTCAGCGACAACACTACCGACCTCGAGTCCGTCTTGGAGACAAGCTCTACGATGAGCCGGCTGACTGAGCTATATGCCGACGTCGCTCGCGCCGTTCCTCCCTCAACTGCAGGAAACAGCGCTATCCCTCCGTCCATGATGGCTGCCGATGCCAAGCGCTCTTCATCGCAGTTCCGACGTGATATCGACCCCTCAGTCATGGGACACGCGCAGCTCAGCCCGATCGTCTCCAGGTACAGCGGCCCACCGAGCCTTCCTATCATCGACGAGAGAAAGATCAGTACCGTCGAGAATAAGTTTGCTGCGGTCCAGGAGTGGGACGAGATGGTCCATCTGATGATAGACGGTGCGGAGTCTGACATGCAGACGGCAAGGGCCCAGGGCCCGAACTTTGGCAAGGCAGAACCGAGCCTCCACAGAATTGGAGAAACAGATATCGTCCCCTCTGACAACGTGAACCTTGGGTGGAAGATGGATCTGCTGAAGAAGAGCGTCGCCGACGCGAGCCTTATGAATGAGCTGAAGTTCGTGGATAGTTTTCCCACCGGGGATGAGACAAAGGCGAGTACGATGCTCGAGGTGCCTTTCCTTAATCTTAAGGCAGTGACTGCGCAGCAAGTGCAACGCATCCTGCGCCCCGACCAAGGCATCCCGCAGACAGCCGCGTCTGACATAGGCTCCTCTACGACCGGTTTTACGGACGCCACATCGGATACGTTATCGACCCCCAGCTTAGCGATCCCTGGCCCTTCTGCGAAGAGCCCGGAACTGAAAATGAAGCAGGAAATGAAAGTGACGGCTGAGGGACTATGGAAGGCGCCGTCAAAGGTACCGAACGTAGGAGCGTCCTTGAAGTCTATGGAGTCGTCGACAGCGTCGACGGAGAGCACCACAAAAGGGGATACGGCAATCCCGCCTCTTCCACTGGCTGACGCGCAGAAGGTGACGTATCCCGCTCAGAACCATGCGAAGCTATCTCAGCTTGCTATAACTGGTGGGATGTTGACGAGCGAGTTGCCGCCATGGACAAGGGACGCTTTCAACCAGGGTATTTTGATCCACAAGTTCATCGTTGAGTATCAGAAGGCGGAGGCGACGGCTGAATTGACGCTCGAGGAAAGGAAGGCGAAGATCTTCAAACAGCGCTCTGCAGAGGAACTAAGGTTAGTGTGGTTTTATGCAGATGCGCTGGACTACGGATACACGGTTGACCAGGTAAAGACAGCGATCGACATTTTCCTCGATGCTGAACTCGATGAACTTCATGGATCGCTCATAATCAGGTCAAGGGTACACGAGATCATTCTCGAGGCGGACAGCTTCCAGAAAGGCGAGATCGAGGTCGGTGAACGATCGACTATACTAGGAGTTGAATTTCGACCCCCGGTGCAGAGACGGATCCGCCCCGTATCATACATGCAAGGTGATGAAGGCAGTCCGGGATTCCCTCCGTTGTCCCAGTCATCGAGATCGATCGACCCCAAAGCGGCGGCACCGGAGCCACTGCAGCTATCGACCCCAACTGACGCTCCACATACGAAGAAGGAGAAGGATGAGCCAGTGGCAAAGAAAGTTGACAAGTCAGATAGCGAAGCGAAGGCCGCCAAGGAAGCTCCTGCACGGGAGCCCGACGCCTCACGACCCGTTGCTGATGACGCAGACGACGCGGCGATATGGTCGGTCTTAGTCGATGCTACTCTTTTGCAGGGACTTACCGAATGTGATCAGACCAAGCGAGCGATTGCCCAAGAAGTGTTATGGGCAGAAGATCTTGAGCGAAAGCTGAGGTACGAGGAGACCCGCTCCTTCGAGGGACACCCACTCGTGGCGGAACCAGAGACGATCGACCCCAGCCTCGTCACTGTTGCAGGTTCTCCAATGACGTATCGAACCGCGGAGGTGGCCACGAAGATTCAGGGAGAGCTCGAAGATCATGGTTACGTGGTGAATGACGCGACCAAGGCCGCCATTGCCGCAGCTACGTTACTCAGGACCGAGGCATACCGGTTCGAGATCATTGATGAGCCGCTACCGTCTTACCTTGACGACCCACACATGTGGGGATATCGGAGGCTCTTCCACCAGATCTCCTTCATGATCAACCATAAGTTTAAGCAGCTACGGACTCGACCGGAGAAGGACCGTATTTGCAGATGGAAGTTTCAAATCCTCAAGAAGCATTTCGTACTAATATCGACCGTCGGAACAGTCACCGCGCTGAGCTACGTTCCAGAAGAGGAGCGGAGCATTATCGATTGGGACTGCGACGTCATGAAGAACGTTTCGATTGTGGATCTTAAACGCGCTTATGAACGGATTTTGGAGTATATCGAGATGTTGGCGATGTCGCTACGCAACGGGGCCAGTTGGCGAGGAACTCTCGACCCTTCATTCTTCGACACCTTCCTAAGATCGCAGGGTGTGGCCTTAATTAAACCTCGGCTTCGTGGTAGCTGGAATCCACCGCCACAGGAGGCAGGGAAATGGGACACATCTAAGACGGGACAGTGGAGTACGCTTGCAAGGGAATCAGAACGATCTTCCTTTGGCTCTGGAGATTGGGGCAAGCCCGAACCGTCCTGGACTTCATCCTCATGGAAGCAGGGAGACTGGACTACCCCGGCCGAGGCAAAGGATGCGGATGTTCCATCCACGAAACCGACGAAGAAGGTTGTACCGACGCCCTCTTCTCCGCCTCCTCCACCTTCTTCGTACCCTCAAACAAGAGCCCCAGATACTGAGAGTGGCAAAAGTCCGGAATCTTCCGACGAACTGAAGGTTCCTTTTGACGAGTGGATGCTTATTGATGAGGTGATGGCCAGGCGGCAAAGGTTGGTGGAACTTGAAACAGTGATCAAGCAGAAGTACTTCCAGGAGGGTACTCCTCTCGCTCAGACGGGATTCGCCGAAGAGGTTGAACAAGAGTTTGCTCGGTCTGCCAACCTTCAGGCTCATAGCATTCTCGGCACAGAGCTCGCTGAGCTCCCTCCGGACGTGAAGATCGACCTTGCAGGAAGCGAGTGGTGGGCGTTTGACCCTAAGAAGCTGACCAAGACGTACAGGAGCACGATCAAGGCATTGGATAGTATGGCAGAATTGTTCCTGCTGCCCCCGCTCGGTCCCGACCCGGTTCAGCAATACCGACCTGAGTCTGCCCTCCAGTATCGACCCGAACTCCCTCAAGCTGATCGACGAGGCCGTCCCAACTCCGGGATGGTTGGAACGACATTGACGGAATTCGCTCGCCTGACCGCTTCAAAGAGTCCGAGCATGGTATCTTTCGGTGTAGATGGGCAACTCGATTACGACCGATTCGAGAACTTCTGGCGACTTTCAGGCCCTCTACTCGATGTCGACGGAAATCTGCTCGACCCAGAGAAGAAAGCCAGGGAGTCATCGCTACACTCGACACCACTTTCGACCGCTTCACCAGCACAGCAGCAAGGTGGCAAGGCTCCGACTAGGCAATCGCTTGACGTGGGACCCGGGGTCCCGAGGCCCTCTGATCATCTAGCCCGACCGGCTAGTGCTTCTACTTGGAGCAGGTCAGACACCGGGTGGATGACTGAAGGCGGACGGAACTCGCAAGCCAGAGATGCTGCACAGCGCCTGGACGACTTGGGCCCGGCACAATTGCCCTTGTGGGGGAGGCTGGCGTCAGAGCGTTCTGATCGACCCCCTCTTGCGGTGGAGGGAGAAATCCGTGCGGCTGCTTATCGACCCCTCGCTTCAGACGGCGTATCTCGTTTTGGAACTAACGTTTTCGACGTGGTGAACGTATCCAAGGTGCGGGCCATCAGTGCGACGGTTATCCAGAAGACCTCCAAAGACTACACCATGGAGCGCGTGGTTGCGGAGCGACGAGATGATTACGAGAGGGAAGTCCGATCTTTGGTTTATCAGTTCGGAGGGCTTCCGCCAGGGACCTCAATCGCCTACCCGGATGCGCTGCTTGTCTATTCTCCTGACGACTTGCACACCAGGCTGGAATCCTCGCACGGCCAAGTTGTATTGAGAAAGGCCAATATGTGGGATCCGAACCCCAATAATCGAGGGATTATGCCGACTAAGTCGGACACTCATCCTTATGGTTTCGCCGCGAGCAACTTTACGATGGCAGGATCGACCTACATGTGGTCATACGCCGTATTTATCGACCCGACGAGGCTCGGAGCGTCCGGCATCGACCCTTCTACGCTCCCCCGTGCCAAGATCGTCAACCAGGAGGAAGCATTCCCACTACCGACCATGTGCCCCGGAATTGACGTGGAACCCTGGGTACCGCCGCACATCCATCACCTGGCCAGACGCTGGAACCTGGCGATCGACAAGGACATTTGGCGAGTGAATAAAGGGAAGGTCCCAGAGAGCGTTCAGCGGATACGTGCGGAATCGGAACTGGAATTTGATCGACTCGCTCCGCTAATCTACCAGAACCGTCACGATCTCTCGGCGCAGAATGCCCTACGCATCGAACTAGACTTGTTCGTCCGACGGCAGCTGTTGAGGATCTGGCCGAACGTAAATACGATCGCGGGAACATGGGATATGCACGGCATTGCTGCTGTCATTTATGTTCCCCTTGATCTACCGGGTGGCGTTGACGCTGAAGGCAACATCTTCCAGGCCTTGGAAGATGAAAGTCAGTTCCATCGTTCCGCCTTCCACCAGTCACATTTGTCGATCTCTCAACATGTCTGGCAGCAAGAAGTCACCTGGGAAAAGGATCGTGATGCGCTCATGGACCTCTGGCATGAATATATCAAACAACGCCACTCCGGTGCGCGACTGAAGCCTGTGCCAGAAGGGACATCGGTTGAAGTCCGTAAATCGACCCCAGATGTGCCAGTGATCGCTATATTCACCTACGCTGGCGAGCCAGTTACGCATCTTCTGGCCATCCGATACACGGAAACCTACCCTACCGAATTCGCGATGCCATCTCGAGAATGGATGAGACACGGTACTCCGGAGACTCATGCCTCTGTCCGGGAACTGGGGCCGAGTGGGTTTACGAGAAAGGTTGTACGGACTTGGGCTACCTTCGACGGAGATCTGAATACGAATGCCGGTTGGCTTAAGACACGACCCTGCACGTGCGGGCAATGTCAAGGTGTCGATCGACTCCTCGCGATATATGTGCACGCGATATTCGTATGCCCCCGTGTCCTCTTCGGCTTGATCTTACCGACAAGTACGCCGACGAGTGGCCAGTCGTTCTGGGACCTTGGTCAACAGCAGATTGCTGGCAACGTTACCATCTCGCTTAATCGTCTCGCGATTCCCCTTCATCTATCGACCATGCGCGGATTTCACCCAGGTACATATGATGAGGTTGAGCGGGGACGAAGAACGGCCTTTGACGAACAAGCGAGGGCGCGACGGCCGGTTGGCTGGTCTTTCGACTCATAACGGTATACGATTAGGGAGGCGAGTGATTGACTCATCTCGCTCTCTCACAATCGTCTCCGACTCTATCAAATCGGGCCCATGGCCTCGATCAATATGAGTGTGAATATCGAATCTAACATTTGCAGTGTCTCACCAGAGGCACGATACCGACGTTTTATTTTCTCTTTTCATATCGCTATTTAGGATGATTACCGAACGGGCGTTCGCGGTACGATACCACATTCGTCCACCATATCGAACAAGGGGGACCTCTCCTTACCCACCGAGAACCATGTTCTCGACTGACATCGGACCTCATAACGCCGAGCTGTACACATCGGCCGGCTCATAATTCTGACGTGCGACCATGATCGACTCCAACAGGCAGCAGCCCGCGCTGTCTTGTGTTGAAACCATACCTCGAGGACGACCCCGACTTCGAAATATACCTCACGGGAGGCTCCTTGCGTGCATCTGATGAGGTGAGTCGGAATCAAAGGAACATATAACTTCCATCTCGAGTCGGGGATTTAACGGTGTCGGTCCGATCTTGACGACCCTCTGGGCGTAAGACTATATGTTGTACACATAGACAGTAACTTTTCATGTTTTCTTAAGCGGCCTCACGGCCAGTCTGGGCCTCCGCTCTTCTCTATAACAAAATGGCAGGGGACCCAGCTCTATTTATCGATCCTCATTTTTCAGGAGACGTTTCGTTGTCCCTTGATAGGACGTGTTCTTCCGCGCTACAATGGGAGTATCCACATATCCGACCACAAGCGTCAAGCGGTTATTTTACCCGACGAATCACGGTTACGCGTCGAAACGATATATATCGACTTATCGACCCTATCGAGGACCACATGCCACTCGTCGGCTTCCTGGATTTCGCTGATGTCCATCGTGGCGTTATCCAAAGCCGCGGTCCCATGGACCGTCCTTTGATGTTTGATTCGCCTTAACGACATTTATCGTCACATACTTTTCTATAACGTTTTCATGCTCTACTCCGACTCAGCTAGTATCAAGAAATATGACAGGGCAAGGCGATTTTGTAACGAGGAGGAGCTCTACATATAAGATGTACTGCCTCACCGAGCAACAGATCGACCCCGAGGAGACGATCCGCATTGAGGTGCACATCATCACGTGTTGACCAAGTTCCCATTTTAGATCGACCCCGAGTAGTCGATCATCACAGAGGTGTACGTCATCACGTGTTGTCAAAGCTCCTCCGGCGATCATGAAGCCACTCCAGATTTACCTTTCTCGGAGATCGTCTTTCGCGATGACTATGCTCATGACACGCATCTGCCTCGCAGATCTAGCCGGCTGTTCTCTTTTAAGATACGTTTTGTTAGTCGCTGTTTTCAGTATTTGATCGTCCCCAGAAAGATTGACTTTGACCGACCACATCGTCCCCTGGTGAGACGTATGCCGGCCGACTTTTCTCATACCATACGTAGCGCACGGAATTCCCGTCCCCGTTACGAGTTCCATATTGTGTGTTTCAACCATTGTGGAAGACGATTCTTACGGAATGTTGGATTTAAATTTCACCCTTGCTAACCCTGGCGACCATTTTGAGTCGACCGCAGCTAACGAGAACGGGCACTGCTTTTCGATTTCTTTTCATCTTAAATTAACTTTGGAGTTCATTCGAAGACTGATCGTAGGATTCCTTTACGTCTGCTCTGGACCCCGTTTCATCATACGTCTTTAGTTGAGCACCTACTTTCATCTTCGTACCGACCTCATATCCTCAGATGAGACAGCAATTGAAAGGGGCCCATGGCTCGGACCCTAACATTTGAGCCCTTTATGCCCATGGCGTCTAGTTCGCCCATGGCGAGAACGTTATTAACCAAACTTCTTCATTGACGAATACGTCCGAGGTTCGAACGACAAGAGGCTCTCGATCCACGTTTTCAATGTGACTGGAGTTCTCCTACGCACGCCTCACAACGTACTCGACCGATGTACAAATTAGATATTCCATAAGACCGTACACGGCAATACTTACGACCGACCCTCTACCCCGTAAGAACTGTAAAATTTCTCATACCTTGGTGCTTCTACTACTCTGACCCGACCGACAGGACACATACGTTACTATCGACTCCACTAGTATATGGAGATTGAGGCCTAACATATCGACCTCATGCAGACAGATAACGATATACGGATCGAGAAGTCTAAGCGTTCTACTCCAAAGTTAGCATCTCAATTTTGAAATTTTCGTTTTCGGTCAATAAACAGTTGGCCAAACGACTCAAGGCGATCGGGAACAGTTGCTGCTTTGTCGCGCGCGGTTACCGACCCCACTTTCCTCCTCGACCCCATAGATCGAGTATATCATCTTCAAGGAGTAGTTCATCCCTAACGAGCTATGAAGAGATCGACGGATTTGCCCCCGGAGAAGAATGAAGGATTGGGTTTTGATCCTCCAGATGATTCTATACGAAGGAAAGAAGATCGTCCCGTAATTCGACCCGATGTTCCGGCTGTATCGAATCCCCATACCGTCTCCTCTACCCGTCCTGGTCTGATCGAGGGTGAAACCGTTCGCGGTTTATCAGACCCAACAGCGCTCACGCGGAGGACTAGCGAGCAGATTCAACGACCTCAATCGACTCCCGATGACGTTCGACACGTCTTTGGAGAAGGACTTCGTTCCGATCGACCCCGTCTCCGATCACAAGCTGAAGAGACTATGGATCGATACTATCGACAGGTCGCTCTGATGGCTCGCTTCAAGAGACTCAATCCCGGTGTGAAAGGAGATTGCTGTCGCTTTATCTTCGACAAGACTGGCGATCCACCTCCTCTGGGATTTCGCAATCGATGGCGCATCTGCCAGTCCCCTATGCGACCAACGCCTCCTCCGGGGACGGTGTTGCGACTTCCGGATTGCTGCTCTCGACACGCTAAGCCCGACCAGATCCTCTCGCTCGAAGAACTCGACCAGATCGACGCGGAGCTCGCTTCAGTTGAACGTGAACGCGAAGAGATAAGTGCACGAGTTCGCGCCCTTGCTTCCCCGGAAATCCGACCCGGGAATCCAGCCGCACTCTCACCATCGCCAGTTCATGGAGCCTCTCCTGACGTCACGAGTATCGACCCCGCCGTTACACAGAGCGACGCGGCTCTCCCTGCGAGACACAGAGATATCGGCACGGTTCGGGCTAGAATTCCGAACCCGAACGAGAGGTCGCAAGACGCTGCAAGGACGGAAGAGACAACACGACGAGACGACCGGACAGAGCGAGATCCTCCTCATACTGCCGGAGGGGATAACCGCATGCATGATACAGCTGGGGCCCATGGCCCGACTACGGATTCTGGTCCCATGGACCCACGGTTCACCACGCCAGGAGCGCCTCACTTCTTCCAGTTGACTAGTCCTGCCACTGCCGGTGTTGCTCGTCGTGGAGATGACGCTATCGATCCGAGTAGCAGAGACGCTATGCCGGAACCGACCGATGCAGGCATTGCACCCAACGCTGATCCCCGACCCCGCTTCGACCCCAGACTCGTGTCAGAAAGTCGAGAACGGGACACCAGACTAGGTGTGGTTATATCAGAAGGGGGTATACCGTCTACATCGCCATCTGCTTCACGAACCGATATCGTCACCTCTGTCACAGACATCTCACGGTCAGCGTCTGTCGAGATCCGTACGGATCCCAACGCACAGGGCGCACGAGCAGCGGCCGCGATGGCCGAAACCGCCGCGTTTGACCGATACCACGAGACGCTCAAAGGGGAGTTGATCCTAGCCGCTCGACAGACAGAATCAGACAAGGCGGAGGTCGCCGAGTTGATGATGGCTCGCAACGCCCTAACCATATCGGCCCAGGATGCAGAGGCTGAGTTGAGGACTGCGAGGAACGGGGAAGTGTATATGACTGAGCAGAAGGGCGTGGCCGACCAGAAGGCTGAGACTCTCGTCAAGCAACTCAGAGCTGTCGAAGAACAAGCATCCCAGCTGGATAGCCAATTGCGGGATAAGGTCACGATCATCGCAGCTAATGAGGCACAACTTGCTCTGATGAATCTGCACATTACCGACCGCAATACACTTCTGAATAGCGCTCGAACCGAATTGGCTGCAACATCCGAAGAGAACCATGTTCTCTCGGAGAGAGCCTCCTCCGCCACCCATGAATTCGCTTCTCACAAGGCAGAGGCCGATTCACTGCGATTACAAACGGAACAGTTACGATCCCAGCACGACAAGGAGATTTCCCGACGGGAGGAGGCTGCTATGGAAGGGCTTACAGCCGACTCGAAGGCTACGGAGGAGCTGATATCCGACCTCACCGCTCGCGAGTCAGCGGTGGCGAGAGCCTTGGCAGAAGAATCCTCGACTCATACGGAAATACAAACGCAGCTTGAATCCGAGAAAGAGTCGTTACGCACCCTCGAACACGCACATTCGACCACCAAAGTGGAACTCTCAGCGCATGCGGAGGAAGTCGAAAGCATGGTCGAGACACGGGCTCAACTGAGTGGTACAAGAGTTGAATATGACTCTGCCAAGCGCATGATCAACGACCTCCGACGAAGTCTTGCCGATGAGAGGGACGCAGCTGAAGCGGTGAACTCGACCAACGATGAACTGAAAGCTCACTCACGATCTGAGGAAGCCGTTCACCAGCGGGTACAGAGTGAACAACAGGAGACGATCGTTGCCCTCAAGACGGAACTCGCCGAACTCGATGACCATCTTCGAGAGGTACAAGACGAATCGGTAGGGTTCCTCGCGGACGCGGACGAGATGGGTAACACACTCGAGCGACAGATCGCAGAAGTTAAAGATTCAGACCGACTCCTCAGTGAAGAGATGCGCTCTCACGCTATCGTATCGGATAAGCTTACCGACCTCGAGGCGCACCTCGCCGCAGTACAGGAACACTCTCGCCGAAAGGGTTTGGCCATAGATGATGCGCGCGACAGGCTTGCGAAGTCTGAGCAAGAGGCTATCGACCTTACACAACAGCGACAGGCAGATTTCCAACGATGCGCACACGAGATCATCAACCTTCGACAACAACTACAAGAAGCGGAAGAAGGGTGGAACCGAGAAGCTGAAAAGTACGCTCATGATGGCCTCGCCTCTGCCCGTCGACTACGCGACACTTTCATCCAACGACGCACTGAGCTGCAGGATGAGTATAACGCAATAATGGCCGATCAAGAAGGACCCCAAGGGACAGACCCAGACCATGCCGAGGTCGCCCTAGCCAAACAGGATCGACTCATTAGCTGGGCAATGCGGACGAAATCGAATCATGAGGAAGAGAAACTGGAGCTACGAAAACTCGGCCTCTTCACCCCGCAGATCCTCGGACTCGGTTGGACCACGGAGTTTGTCAAGAACGCGTGCACTATTCTGCAAATCGAACCAGTCGACGTAGATGCTCGGAGTCGCGATGCGTCCCCGGCGCCGGTGGACTCGACCGCAAGAGGTCCAGTACGGAGTATGCCCGTCTTCAGTCCCAGCCCAGACCATGCGCAACTTACCGCCTCATCAGAGTTGGTGTCCCTGGTCGAGAGCCTCCGAGATCTTGCAACACGTCAGGTCGAGAGTATTGAGATGCAAGCCACAGCGATCGCAGGGCAGACTGAGATCAATCGTGCCATGCAAGCCGCGGTATCCGGGGGCGGCAGCCGCAAGTTCCTTCCCACCGCGAGAAACCTTGGAGGACACAGCATCGAAATCATCAGCCAGTACTCCCTGCAACTATCGGACAAGAGAAAGCATAACCTTCTCCTTGACTACGCGAACAAGATCGTATGGAGCGAGACTAACTACGCTATGCTTGTATCGATATACAGCGAGCCTGGGACAGCGCTAAAGAATATCCTGATGCCCGTCGAGTACCCTAACGACCCGATTCCTTACACCCTGAAGAAAGCGCTTAAGGTGGTAAAGAAGAAGTCATCACAAGCCTCGCTCTCTGAGCAGGTAGCGTCTATCAAGAGGGCAAACGACTTGAGGCGTGACAAGGCTCGAAAGGAGAAAATAGCGGCGGCGGAGCAGAACAGAGGGGACGATACATCCAGTGACGACGAGGAGATCGACCTACAGGACAATGTCGACGAGATCGCGACCACCGTGGATCAGGCTGTTGAGATGCTTGGACAAGAGGGCATCAACTACCGACAGGAAGGCCCGAAGAGCGATATATACTCGAGCGATCGCCACTTCCCTTCCAAAACGACCGGCGACCACGAGAAGAAGGCGATCGACCCCGGAGAGTCCAAGAAGAGGCAAGACGAAATCGTTTCCCTCACCATCACGGACGAGATGTTTCGCTCAGGGTTATCTTCGAAGATAAACGTACCCGAAATCCATGATTTCATACGGAGACATTACCCAGAGGGTAACGCGAACGTGCTCCAGATCGACTACATGTGGAATCTCTTCCTACTGCAGCGCATCTGGCATCACCCTGATTGGGCTCTGGGTGAGCTCCTCGCCATCGCACCGATAAAGGCGGAGCACATCACGCTCACTCTTCGACGATTTGAAATTTATATAGACGTCTTCTGTCGTCTCGGATTGTATCATAGCCTGAACCTGAGTACGTTGATCGACCTTACGGAGAAACTGGTAGAAAAGGAGACCAGGGACATCTCCGACCCCGACAAGGACGCGATCGCGGCTCTGTCGAAAGAGGTCAGGGGTCTCAACGTCCGAAGCTCGGCACCGAACCAGAAGAACGTTCGCATCGTCCTCAGGGTTATCCAGATGTACCGTCACGCGATACAATGTGCGACGAAGACACTCTCGGATGGGCGGACCGTGGCCATGATGTCCTACCTCGACCAGGCTCAGATCGACCTCGACGCTGAGAACGCGCTACGCGACAATATCGACCCCGAAGGAGATCATGATCCTCCTCTGGATGATATTATCGAAGAGACACTCGCCGCAAAAGCGTCATTCTCGGCCTCGCCTTCGCAGCTCAGTGGGGGTTCCCATGGAACCGCAACAGTGCCCGTATCCGCGATGAGATCCGAAGTTATCCGTGACGTATGGAGCGACAATCGCACGTCTCAGCAAGATATCACCGTTCTTCGACCCGACGGCTCATCAGGCCAGACTCATCCTCCCCAGTCCAACGCGCACCTCATCGCGCGTATAAATGAAATGGAAAATGACTGGAAGGCGCTTGAGCTCAAGAAGGCCCAGGAGAAGCACGAACAGGATCAACGGCATGCAGAAGAGAGACGGGCGCTTGCCCAGGCCGCGATAGCTAGCCAGATGCAAAACAGGGCGATTGCAGAGGAGGTTGAGCGCCTCATGAGTCTGCAGCAGACAGTTCAGACCCCTGCCGCTTCTACGGCTCAATATGACCCGATGATGATGATGCTTATGCAACAGAATATGCAGAACCTTCAGAGGGAGAGCCAGAACCAATTCGCAGCCAACCTCATCAGAGGCCTTTCCGGTGCAACCGCGAATACTAACATGCCGTCTCGCTTCGACCAGCAGCATCTTCCGACAATGAATATCGACGTCGGCTCGCTCGTGGGCAACGCATCCGCATTGGTCGCCTTGGCCGATGGGAGTGCCGCACCATCTGCGACCCCTGGCGGTCCTGATGACCCGAACGTTGTTGCCAAGATGCAGCAGGCCAACTTACGCCAGACTCGAAGAGACGGCGCTCCTCCGACAGACTCCAACACCAACCCATTCACGAGCAAGTTCGGCATCAAAGAAGTGCCCCAGTTGAAAGGTGTCTATATATCCCCGGAAGAGGCGTGGAGATTGTATGCTGAAGGCACTGGTAAGGATGTTAACGACGATTCCGCCGCGAACAAGTTCAAGAATGGAATGTACTTCTCATTCTCGTGGTCAGACGGAGATTGGATCTGTAGATGTGGACTGCACAACTTCGGAAGCCGCACGCAGTGCTTCTTTCACGCCTGCAAGCAGGAGAAGACGGAAGTATGTATCGTCTATCGTGGGGACCGCTTCTTCGACACCGAAGGCTTCAATAAAGCAATCGCGGAGGAGAAGACAAGGCCTGCAGGGAAGGGCCAGTCTGGAGGTAAAGGGAAGAAGGGCGGAGGAAAGGGTAAGAGAGGACGTTCCGACCAGCAGCAAGCCGGAACGCCCGTTACGACCCCTGCCGCAGAGTTTACATCTCTTGACACTAGCGCAATGTTTGCGTCGGCAATGTCGTTGGACACCCACGTCCCGCCTGACGGCGCTCATATCGACCCCTCCCAGAAGGACAAGAAGGACGGGCGGTTCGAAGAGA
>NHEP01000137.1 GCA_002171515.1 bacterium TMED88
GCCCCCCAACGTCCCGGTACGGCCCACCCACCAGGCCATCATCCCTCGAGATGGCCTTTTGAATCGATTGGAACGGTAACACGGGGCTCAGCCTCAGTCGATCAAGCCCCGTCATCGAGCAATCACCGCCCCTGTGGGCCTTTCTCGACACATCGGGACGCTCAGGCCCCAAAAAACACTGTGAGAACACCTCCTTGAAGCCGTGTCTGCTCAAGAGGGCGACCGGCAACCGAGGCCGGCAAGGCGAACCGCCGCGTGGCATCCCGAACCCTCAGAAGAATCTCATTGCCGATCCGGGTCACACTCACCTCATCGAGGCGCGTCCCGGGGAGATCAACCTCCAGGGCGACACGGCCCTGGACAACCTGGAGTCGGATCGGCGCATGACGGGAGAAATGTTGTGCGGGGTCTCGCCCCCCGAAGAGATGATCCCCAACCCGCCTGAGGGTTTCGGCACCGATCGGCTCGCTTTGAGCCAGCGGCGCCCGAAACGCCGGCACTGGAAAAGACTCTTCAATTTCCTTCAGAACCCGCTCTTCACGATCCGCCCAGCGAGTCATGAAACCGGACCGCGCTGAATCGGGGAGCACTCGATTGACGAGCACCGCATCCGAGGCGACCCCATATAGCCCGAGATACGCAAAAGAACGGCGGGTTTCGGCCAGCACCACCTCACTCGGATTCAGAACAAGTCGAGCGGTTGTGCGATCGGTGTCCATTAACATCTGCCGAACCGACTCGACATCTTCATGGAGTCTTTCCAAAGCATCGAAAAAGTCCTCTCGAGGCAAAAGTCGACCCGGCCCCCATCGCTGGATCAAGGGGCGTAGAAGGCGCACACCTTTTCGTTCAAAATCGAATAGATGCTCCATGAAGACCCGAAGCGCATCGGGAAAGCGCAAAAGCCGAAGCGTGGATCCAGTCGGCGCACAGTCAACCACGCAAACATCGAATTCCTGACTCGACTCCACGTCGTTGACGGCCCGTAAAGCGATCAACTCCTCTAGGCCAGGAAAAACGAGCAGTTCTTCAGCGAGTAAATCGTCGGTGTCATCTCGCAGCAGTTCCCGAAGCCACGCCCGAATGTCTCGCCAAGCCCGATCCAACTCGGCGAGCACCGCGACCTCTTGGGCCACAACCCCAGGCGCAATCTCCGTCGGCTGGGCCCCAACACTCCGTCCGAGAGCGTCTCCAAGACTGTGGGCAGAATCTGTGGAAAGAACGAAAACACGATGTCCATGTTCGGCGGCGGCCAGCGCTGTCGCCAAAGAAAGACTGGTCTTTCCTACGCCCCCTTTGCCGGTATGAAGAAGAATCCGCATGCCGTTCAATCAGCGAGGCTGCGCTTGCGGAGAAGGCGCCAGAACGAATTCAATCAACAACTCATTGCCCTCGATCCGGGCCCTGTGAATCGCGGCGCCAGAAAGAGTGTCGGGAAGAAACAGCGCTCGACGACGATCCCCGGCACTGACGTGTAGCTCATTCTCCACCACGACCACGTCGAGCTCATCGGCTGAAACGCCGGGCAGGGGCATCTTGAGCCGGTAGCCTGGCCCCGACGCCTCCAGCCGGAGGGCCCCCGAGACCCCGAGAATCGCAGCCGCATCCCATTCATCAAATAGGGACGCTGCGTGGGCCGACAACGCCTCCAGACCGACGATTTCATCCTCTTGAAGAGGGGCGGTCAGAACCGGAAGGGGCGAAAAGAAAGACTCGACCTCTTTCATCCGCCCTCGCTGAACTTCAAGCCAATCTTGAAAAAAAATCTCGTCGGCCACGGCGTCTGGAAACAGACGGTTCATCACCACCGCGTCGCAACGGACTTCGAATAACGAGAGGTCACGGTAGGCCCGACGGGCCTCGTCAATCACCAAGCGTTCAGGGGTGACCACGAGCCGGGCTGTCGTCTGTGGGTCGATCAAGCGGGCGCGAATCCGGTCCAGCGTTTCGTACAGCATCCGCTCGGCCTCGCGAAAAACCCGTCCATCGGGCAGGGGGGCCGGAGTAACCCGGGACGCGAGGGGCTTTAAAAGGGTGGTGATCGCCCGCTGGATCCTCAGCAGGACCCGCAGCGCGCTGTCCGAAACCTCTGGAAGAGTCACCAGCCGCAGGGTGCTATCGGTCGGGCCGCAATCGACCACGATGGCCTCGTACTGACTCGCTCGAGCCCAGTCGTCGACCGCCACGAGCGTCGCCAGCTCCTCGGCCCCAGGGATCAAGGCCAATTCCTCGGCCAGAACTTCATCTAAACCCTGAGATCGAAACAGCGTGACGAGATAATCACGAAGGGCCCCCCAGTGCCGACCAAGCTCTTCCCGGGCATCGAGTTCGACAGCATCGAGATGGGGCGCAACGGTCTGAGGCTGGGGCGAGAGGCAACAATCGAGCACATCGCCGAGGCTATGAGCCGGGTCCGCTGAGACGACAAGAGTCGGCAGGCCGGCCGCAGCAAGGCGAAGGCCGGTCGCGGCGGAGGCTGTGGTCTTGCCGACACCGCCTTTGCCGGTGTAGAGAATCACGCGCATCGCGTCACGGTATCACGCGGCGCTGGCGACTCCCCGCAGCCCCGGCACCCGACGGGGCGAACTCGGCGCCTCGGCGGCCACCGCCCCGAGACGTCGCGGCTCGGATCGATTCCGCCAAGTCCAGCGGTGGTCGCAGTGACGACATTCGGCCAGCTGCATGGCCTCCTGCCCGCCCGCCGAAGAATCCGAACTCTCCATCGGGGCCACCTCGTCAAACGACAAGGCATCGCTTCCGCAAACAGGGCATTGGGCCTGGGTTTTTGGGGTCTCTTGAAAGACATCGAATTTCAGAGCGTTCTGCATCGGGGGCTCCTCCAGTCAGTCGATCACATAAGGAAACCCTAAGCACGTGACGAGGTCGGTCACGCCTTCGAGAAGAGTTTTTTTAATTCTCCCCCCGGGCAGGAACCGAGGTGCCGCATAGGCTCTAGCGCAACGATCTTTTGAGAATCTTGCCCGTGGATCCCTTTGGGAGCTCCGCCAAAAATTCAACGATCCGGGGGTATTTGTAGGCAGAAAGACGCGCCTTGCAGAATTCGATCACTTCGTCCGACTCCGCCGTCGCACCCGGCGCCAGAGCAACCACGGCCTTGACCTCTTCGCCATGGCTCTCGTGCGGCACGCCAATCACCGCCGCTTCCACCACGGCCGGATGCTCGTAGAGAACTTCCTCGACCTCACGGGGGTACACGTTGAAGCCGCCCCGCAAGATCATGTCTTTCTTGCGATCAACGATCCAATAACAACCATCTGAATCTCGATACCCGATGTCGCCCGAGTGAAACCAACCGTCCTGGATCGCCTCTGCGGTGGCTTCCGGACGGTTCAGATACCCCTTCATGACGTTGTGACCTCGGATGCAAATCTCGCCTCTTTCCTCGTCGGGCAGCGGCGAATTCTTTTCATCAAAAATTGCCATCTCGACGCCCCACACCGGGTATCCAATTGACCCGGCCTTACGGGGACGGTGAAGCACATTGAAACTGGCCACCGGCGAAGTTTCCGAAAGACCGAACCCTTCCAGAATTCCAACACCAAATTTCTTCTCGAAAGCGGTCATCACCTCAACGGGCATCGGCGCGCCCCCCGTCATGCAGAGCCGAACGCTGTCGAATTTGTATTCCTTCTCTCCCTCGAAATTCAACAGGGCGAAATACATCGTGGGAACCCCTGCAAAGAGGGTGATCTCATCCCGTTCGATGAGTTGAAAGGCGGCTTCGGGTTCAAAGCGCGGCAGAAGCGTGAAGGAGCCGCCCGTCGCGATGCAAGCATTTTGAATGCAGGTCTGGCCAAACGAGTGGAAGAGCGGAAGCGTCGCCAGGGCACGCAAGCCTGACCCACCCATGTCGACCAAGCGTGGTACGACCGAAGCGCAATTGAGCAGCAAATTGGCGTGAGTCAGCTCCGCGCCCTTGGGCTGTCCCGTCGTGCCCGATGTATAGAGCACAACCGCCGTATCCTCCGCGGACGTCGAGTGCGGATGGGCCAGTGGCTCGTGGGCAGCCAACTCAGCCAGAGTCCCTTCCCCCTCACCGCCGGCCAAGACGACCGGTACACCTTGCTCAGCGGCGCCGTCCCGAGCCGCGGTTTCAAAAAAAGGATGAGCGATCAGTAAACGGGCGCCGGAATCGCGAAGGAAATACGCCACCTCAGGGGCCGCGGCGAGGACGTTGATGGGAACGACGGCAGCCCCCGCGTACAAAATGCCAAAGTACGCAATCGTGAATTCTCGAACATTAGGCACAAGCAGAGCCACCGGATCGCCTGGTCCGATCCCTTGCGCCCGAAGCGCCGCTCCAACCCCGGCTGCCTGTCGAGCGAGTTCGCCATAGGTCATCTCGGTGTCGTCGCGGATCACGATTTGGTCCGGATGATCCGATCGACTGGCCTGCAAGATGGTTGCGAGGTTCAAGCTCATCGCGGTTCTCCTCTCGATGCAAAACGGCCTGAGTGTAGAAGGGCTCCAGCTCGGGGGCGAACCCGGTCTGAGCCTGCGGTAGGATTGGAAAGTCAAATCAAACGGGCGCCCTCTCAGTCTTGGTCCCGTAGGCTTTCGGAGTCGCTTTGGAATCGCTCGAATCAGGCAGCGATGCCCCGTCGAAGCAGAGCACGGTCGAACAGAGGCGCGCCCGCCGCCTCCTCGCCGTCGTCGCGGGGTTAGGACTTTTCGCCGCCGCGTGGGCGTTGATCGCGCCCAATCCTTCTCAGACCGTCCCCGAAGACGCCGTCGCAATCGTGAATGGCGTGGTGATCCGGCAAGATGATTACCAAAGGCTTCTCGCTGGATTTCAAAGCGACAGCCGGTCGCCCATCAATGATGAGGTCCGTCGGCATATCCTCAACCGCATGATCGAGGAAGAGCTTCTGGTACAACGCGGACTCGACCTCGGACTTGCGCGCCTCGACCGACGAGTCCGCGGTGACCTCACGTCTTCTCTGATCAGCTCGATTGTCGCCACCGCTGAAGAGGGAGAGCCAGACACCGAAGAGATCGAAACCTTCTATGAGGAGAACAGGCCCTTCTTTACCCGGCCTGGGCGATTACGAGTCGAGCAAGTTTTTCTGCGGACTCCAAATGGGAGGGCTTCCGAAGAAACCCTTGTCCGGGCCCAAGCAGCCCGTAAGGCCCTCTTGGCCGGCGAACCCATTGAGCGGGTTCAGGAGCGCTGGGGGGACGAGGAAATATCGCCCGTTCCGAGCACCCTTCTGCCGGCGCTTAAACTGCGAGAATACATCGGGCCCACCGCTCTGGGTGTAGCGGAGCAGCTGGTCATCGGAGGCGTCAGCGATCCCATTCAGTCCGGAAGCGGACTTCACGTGCTGCGAATGATCGAGCGAACCGAGAATCAAGAGCCCCCCTTAAACACGATTCGCGGGCAGGTTGAAAACGAGTGGCGTCGCAGAGCCGGCGACCGAGCCTTGCGCGCTTACCTCGACCAGCTGCGGGACGACGGAGAGGTCGAGATCTTGGTGGAATTTGATGAGGTGATACCGGCGACAACAGAAGGCTAGCTGTCCACACTCAATCCAGTCGAAAGAACCCGCAGGGTCTTAACCGCCGCCCTCGCGTCGCAACTCGTCGACCTTCTTGTTCATCGCGACAACAAGGGCCCCGAAACCTTTGTTCTTCAAGATGCTAGAAAAGTCCGACCGGCGAAGCGCCAACTCGCTCACGGTTCCCTTCAAATAGATATCGATGATTCTCCATTGGCCGGCTGAATTCTTTCGAAGCCGGTAGTTCAGAATCACATCGTCGTCACCCGGCACAACGAGGCGGGTGAGGACGACCTGCGTGTCCCGTGGAGCCGGCTCTTCTCCGAGCAACTCGAAAGATTCGCCGTCCCAACCTTTGAACTGGGCGGCGTAGTTCGAGGTGAGGTAACCCGCGAACTGGCCGAGCCACTGGCTCTGCTGCTCGGCATCCAAGCCCTTCCAATGGCGTCCAACCGATTTTGAACCCATGAAGGAGACGTCGAAGTCTCTCTGGACGATGGGCAAGAGGTAATCGTATCGACCCTGGAAACCGAGGGTCTTGGCATTTTTCATGATCCAGAGAAGACCCTGCTGAAGATTCGCAACCACCGCAGTGGGTGAATCAGCGTCCTGAGCAGCTGGACCCTCGACAACCGAGGCAGGCCGAGGCTCAGCCTCTGTCGCCTGCGCAAAGCCCATGCCGATTCCCAGGCCCAGAAAGAGCGCGCATGAGAGAGGGACCAACATTATCAACCTGTGGTGCATCAGCACGCTGGGACACATCCTTTCAAACATTCTGGAAATCATCCTGCCGTCAAGTGACTTCAGCGAGCGGCGCAGAGCGCTTTTTTATTTGCCTGGAGACAACTTCACTGCCCTTCGACTGTAGCGAAGAGCATCCGCTCGACTGCCGCCCTCGGTCCCGCCCGTCACTCGCCCAAGACGAACGCACCGACAGCCCGAGCAAAGCCCTCTGGATTATCGGTCATGACGGAATGGCCCGCCTGGCCAACAACAGCAAGCTGGCCCTGAGGGAGAACGTCATCAACCATTCGATCAGCGACTTCCGCACTCACGATATCCGAGGCCGCACCGCGAACCACTAGGGTCGGTGATGATATCCGCCCTAGGGATTGCCACATCTCCTCTCGATAGCGTTCGTGGTGCTCTGCAACTTGAGCGATCTGCTCTTCACCTTCAGGCTTCATGGCGGCGCGCATTGCAGGATCCATCTTGAGGATCCAGCGTCCCCCCTCGCCTTCACGCAAGCCATGTTTGGCCATTCGGCGGATGGCCGCCGGGGTCGCGGCCGGATAGGCGTGAACGAGCATGCGCTCGTACTCGGCCACGCTCCCAAAAGAAGGATCTTGATTTTGGGCGGTGTCCATCGAAATTCGAGCAGTGCCTCGGAGATCCAGCTCCGGCGCCGAATCAACAATCACGAGACCCGCGATTCTTTCCGGGTGGCGACCTCCAAAGAGCATCGATGCTCGACCCCCCAGCGAATGGGCCACAAGAACGACCCGATCCATTTCAAGATGGTCGAGAATCGACTCAAGGTCGCGGACATGGTCGTCGTAGTCGTACGCGGCCTCGGGGTGCCAATCCGAATCACCGTGGCCGCGCAGGTCAAGTGCCATCACCCGGTAAAAGGGTGTCACGGTTTCCACGAAATCATCCCAGATATGCGCTTCGTTGCTGAAACCGTGAATCAGCAACATGGGGGTTCCGTCGGCGCTCCATTCAAGCAGATTCAGCGCGAGTCCGTCGGCGGCCGGGACGCGATGGCTTTTGGCTTCCATAGCCCCCATGCTACCGCAGACGTGTCGATGCTAAACTGGAGCGATGCCCGCCCCGCCCCATGTCGTTTCAGCCGCCCTCGGTGCACTTCCAAAGACTCTGGACCACCTCAAAGCGCTCTCTCGTATTCCCAGCATCTCGGCCGCCGGCTTTCCCTCTGAGGCGGTGACACAATGCGCCCGCGCCGTCGCCAAGCTCCTCGAGTCGATTGGCCTTGAGCACGTCGAGCTGATCGAACTGGAAGGGGCACACCCTTATGTCCTGGCGGACTGGCTTCACGCCGGTGAGGAACGGCCAACGCTTCTTCTTTACGCCCACTATGATGTCCAACCCCCCGGCCGCCGTGAGCGATGGAAGAGCCCGCCGTTTGAACCCGCCGAAAGAGAGGGCCGGCTCTTTGGTCGAGGCGTCGTCGATGATAAAGCGGGTTTGATGACTTTGGTCGGGGCCCTCCAAGCATGGCTGACCGCCGAGGGGAGTTTGCCGGTCAATGTCAAGCTGGTGGTCGAGGGTGAAGAGGAGACGGGCTCCGCCCACCTCGCCGAGTTTCTGCGCTCGCAGCGCGAGCGACTCGCCTCAGACGTGATCATTTTGACCGACACGGCGAATCTGGAGGCAGGGCTGCCTTCTCTCACCACCAGCTTGCGCGGTCTGGTCAATTTAGATGTTCACGTCAAAGCCCTCGATCATCCTCTTCATAGCGGGATTTGGGGCGGCCCTGTCCGAGAGGCCGCCAGCGCGCTCACGCTGCTCCTGAGTCGGCTTTTCGGCCCCGACGGAGAAGTCGCGATTCCGGGCTTTGAGGCGGATCAGCCCGTCGTTTCATCCTCAACCCAAGCGGCCTTGAAGGCGCTGCCCTTCGATCAGGAGCAATTTCGTCAAGACGCAGGCCTCGTTCCCGGCGCGCGCCTCTCTCACGACGAAGTGAGTTCCGCATACGAAAGACTTTGGCTGCGACCGGCCTTGGCGATCACCGCCCTTGAGGCGATGCCCCTTGCTGAAGCGGCCAACCAACTCGTGGACGAGGCCGCGGCGCGGGTCGGAATTCGACTGGCGCCCGGACAAGACGCCGAACGGATGCGAGACCGGGTGACCGCATGGCTCACGCGTGACCCCCCCTACGGGGTCGAGGTGACCGTCACCTGCGAAGCCGCCGCACCCGGCTGGCAACGTCCGGCTCACGGCCCCGAAATGGAAGCCGCTCGAAAAGCGCTCGCCCTCGGATATGGACGGGAAGCGGTTTGCATTGGCTGTGGGGGCTCGATTCCCTTTGTCGGACCCTTCAGCGAGGTTCTCCAGGGGGCGCCGGCGCTGCTCCTCGGCCTCGAAGATCCGATCTGCAATGCCCACGGTGAAAACGAAAGCCTCCATCTCGGTGACTTCCGGTCGGCGCTCATCGCAGCCACTCACCTCATCGAAGAATTGTCCGGCTATCCCGCAGCCGAAACGACCTGATCCTCTGGGGGGACCAGCCAACCCTCGGCGGGGCGCGGATCGGGCCGTGTCTGCTAGCTTCGGCGCGCCGTTCCAATGGGGTCGGATTACGGGCTTGCCGAACGGGGATCGGTCCCCTCGGGCTGTGCGCCGACAGCCGAGCTCAGGCGCCGCGCCGCCGGGATCAGATCTCTCCGGCTCCCCGCCGCGCTTCACGGAACGAAGGACGCTTTGCACACGCGCTGAGGAGAAGCCATGCCCACGATCGAGACCACGCCCCAACTCGTCGCCGAGACCTACGCGACAACCACTTCGGCCCTGGAGACCGTGCGAAATCGCCTCTCTCGCCCCCTGACCTATGCGGAAAAAGTTCTTTTCGGACACCTGAACGATCCCGCCGGACAAGAACTCGAGCCGGGCGAAGCCTACCTGCTGCTCCGACCGGACCGCATTGCGATGCAGGACGCAACGGCCCAGATGGCGCTGCTTCAATTCATGCAAGCGGGCAAAGACGAAACCGCGGTCCCCACCACTGTGCACTGCGATCACCTCATTCAAGCCCATCGGGGCTCCAACGCCGATCTCGACACAGCGCGGACAACCAACAGCGAGGTATACGACTTTCTTCGCAGCTGCTCGGCGCGATACGGAATCGGCTTTTGGGGACCCGGCGCAGGCATTATTCATCAAGTCGTCCTGGAGAAGTACGCCTTCCCCGGCGGCATGATGATCGGAACGGACAGCCACACCGTGAATGCGGGCGGCCTCGGCATGGTCGCCATTGGTGTGGGCGGAGCCGACGCCGTGGACGTCATGGCCGGCATGCCATGGGAGCTCAAGTTCCCCAAGCTGATCGGTGTCAAGCTAACCGGCAAAATGAGC
>NHEP01000138.1 GCA_002171515.1 bacterium TMED88
GCGATTTGTCTCCGCAGATTGAGGCGATGCTGAAGCAGGCGGGGCAGGAAGTGCCCGAGCGCAAGCCAATCCTTGAGGTCAACGCCGAACATCCTGTGATCAAGCGGTTGCGGTCGATTTTTGAAGCGAACGGAACGGATCCGCGTATCGCCGACTCGGCGGGGCTACTCTACGCTCAAGCGGTCTTGTCCGAGGGCGGTCAGCTCGCCGATCCGAGGGCGTTCAATGAAAAAGTCGCCGAGCTTCTTGAAAAAGCCCTCGACTAAGGCGCCGCGCCTCATCGAACCTTGAAAGTTTGGAGAGCCAGGGATGAAGATCTCGACGATGCTCAGCTACTCGGGTGGATTCGAAGAATCCGTGGATGAAGTTGTTCGTCTTGAGAAAGAAGGTCTGGATACTGTTTGGGTCGCGGAGGCCTGGGGATTCGATGCACCCAGTCTGATGGGCTATCTCGCAGCGCGGACCCAGCGCGTGCAGATTGCTTCGGGCATTCTGCCCCTGTATTCCCGGACGCCTGCCTTGCTGGCCATGACGGCGGCCGGTGTTGATGCGCTGTCTGGAGGGCGTGCCATGTTGGGCTTGGGGGCGTCTGGGCCTCAGGTCATTGAGGGGTGGCATGGCGTTCCTTACGACGCACCGGTGACTCGTTTGCGCGAAATTATCGAAATCTGTCGCCAGATTTGGCGACGGGAGCGCCTCGTTCATTCGGGCCGAAAATATCAAATGCCCTTGCCCGAAGGGCAGGGCACGGGGCTAGGGAAACCCCTCAAGATGATCACGCAGCCTTTTCGGGACGAAATTCCGATTGCTGTCGCTTCCTTGGGTCAGAAAAGTGTGGAGGTGACTGCTGAATTGGCGGATGCATGGTTGCCGGTCTTTTGGCTGGCTGGAAAATCCGAGGAGCGGTGGGGAGAGGCTTTGCGCAAAGGGCGTCTTCGCCGGGACGCGCAGCGAGCTCCCCTCGACATTCATGTGGGCGGTCTGGTCGCGATTGGCGAGGGGCTTGAGTCCCTTCGAGATTTGGGACGCCCCCAAATGGCGCTCTACGTGGGCGGCATGGGGGCCCGAGAGAAGAATTTTTACAACGACGTCTTTGCCAGCTACGGATACGAGCAAGAGGCCAAGGAAATCCAAGACCTTTTCCTTGCCGGCAAGAAAGTGGAGGCCGCGGCGGCCATCCCCGATGATTTCATCGAAAAAACCACCCTGGTCGGGCCAGAGGGTTTCGTTCGGGATCGTTTGGTGGCTCTCCGCGAGTCCGGGGTGACCAGTCTCAATGTGAGCTTCGCTGGGCAGACCACTGAGGAGCGCGTCTCCATGCTGTGCCGGTTGCAGGAAGTTCTCGCCACTCTCTAGTCGGCTCCGACTCCCCATTCGTTGACGAGGTGGGTTAGGCGGCTGTTCGGATGGCGACGAGTCGGTCGACCAGGGTGCGGAACTCGCCTGCCGAGCGATACCGTCCTCCGAGTACGAAGCGAGTGACCCCGATTTCGGCCAATTCGTTGAGCTGAGAGGCGCCTCGGTAAGGATCAGTGGTCTCAAGGGCGCCCAGGCAGATAACTTCAGGGGTAGGCCGCTTGGCGTCTTGGGCCAGGGCGTGCAGTCGCGCAATGTCGGGCCTCAGGCGCGCCGGGTCGGCTCCCATAGGCATCCAGCCATCGCCAAAGCGCACCGTGCGTTGCAGTGCGTGTTCCCCTGCGCCCCCAATGAAAATGGGTGGGCAGGGCGGTTTGGGGCGGAACAGAAAAGGCTGTTCATTCTCAACCACCACGTCCTCTTCGGCGAAAAAGCAGCGTCGTAAAAGTTCAAGCTGTGCGTCGGTGCTTCGCCCGCGGTCGCTTCGTGACAGACCCAAGGCCTTGAATTCAGCCCGCATCCAGCCAACCCCAACACCCAGTCGCATGCGTCCTTCGGAGAGTTCTTGAATCGTCGCGATCCACTTGGCCGTGGGGAGGCCGGGTCGGTAAGGCAAGATGAGAACGCCCGTTCCAAGTCCGATCCGCTCTGTGGAGCCGGCGAGCCAGGCCAGGCTCGCGAGGGGGTCTAGGTATCGCCCCCCAGAGCCCTCGGCGTCATCCGGCGGAATCGCGATGTGATCAGGAACCCAGAGGTCATCCAAGCCCGCCTCTTCCGCGGCCCGGGCGCACTCTTGAATGGTCCCACGGGTCGAAGCCTCGCCCATGAGCCGGATCGAAATACCAAGTTTCATTGAGTCCCTCCTGACCGATGTCATCGAGCTTTTGATGCTCTGAGGTGATCTCAGGTTTCTAAAAGCCTGTCCCTGGAATCAGGGCTGCTAAAGTGTGCCAGTCCATAGGCCGTCGCGTACGAGCGCGGGGCGGGCACGAAGCGAGGGGTGCGCGTTTGGCCGGGGCAGCGGGACAGTCCGATCACGTCGTTTTCAATCAGGTGGGGCTTGCCTTCGGGCATCGACCTGTGTTTCGTGATCTGAACCTCACTTTCCCACGCCAGAAGATTTCCGTCGTGATGGGAGAAAGCGGGTCGGGGAAGAGCACTTTACTCCGCATGATCGGTGGGCTTCAGCGGCCCGACTCTGGCGAGGTCGCTGTGGCGGGCGAATCCCTGGCGGGCCTCGACGAAATGGGCCTGGGCCAAGTGCGCCGCAGGCTGGGCATGCTGTTTCAGAATGGTGCGCTGCTCGACTCGATGACGGTCTTCGAGAACATCGCGTTGCCACTGCGGGAACACACAGACAAAAGCGAAGCTGAAATCCGTCAAGTCGTCCATGAGCGGTTGGGGGATGTGGGTCTTCGCGACGTCGATGATCTTTTGCCCGGAGAATTGTCTGGCGGCATGCTCAGGCGAGCTGCTTTTGCTCGATCAATCGTCATGGCCCCGGAGATCCTGCTCTGTGACGAGCCCTTTTCGGGGCTCGATCCACCGAATGTTTCTCGCATTGAGGCCCTGATCGTTCAATTGAACCAGCGCTTGGGGCTGACCGTGATTGTGAGCTCGCACCATATGGCGAGCAGTCTTCGCATGGCCGATCAGCTCTGTCTCATGAGGCAGGGGGCAGCCATTTCGGGGACGCCGGAGGGTTTGGCGTCGAGTCACGATTCGACGATCGCGGACTTCATCGGTGAGGATGGCATCAGCCACCTGGCCCGCCTTCAGGAACGGCCTCCGCAGGGAGGGGCCTCGTGAAAGCGGTGGTTCAGATACTGGGGCGACGGGTGATCGAATGGATCGCCAGCCTCGGTCAGATGACGGTTTTTGCCGGACGGATCGTTCGCGCGCTGATGGCCCCCCCCACCCGGGGGCCGTTGATTCGTTCCGCGCTCTTTGATTCCGGTGTGCTTTCCCTGGCCCTGATCTGTGCCTCGGGCTTAACGGTCGGTTTCGTGCTGGGCCTTCAGCTCTACAACACGCTGAGCCGCTTCGGGGCTGAGGAGTCCCTCGGGACCGCTGTGGGCCTCTCCTTGATCCGAGAGCTCGGTCCTGTTCTGACAGGCCTGCTCGTGGCGGGTCGAGCCGGTTCCGCGACAACCGCCGAAATTGGTTCCATGAAGGCGACGGAGCAACTCGATGGCCTGCGTATGATGGCAATCGACCCGATTCATTTTGTCGTGATGCCTCGGGCTGTGGCGCTCACCCTCGTGATGCCGCTGCTCTCGACTGTGTTTGTCTTGTGTGGAATCGCAGGGGCCTATTTGATCGGTGTTGAACTGTTGGGGCTCGATTCGGGCAGCTACTTGGCGAGCCTAGAGAATTCGATCCGGTTTCAGGAAGATGTTCTGCAGAGCTTGGTCAAGTCTCTGGTTTTTGGTTTGCTGCTGGCCTGGATTGCGACTTGGCGGGGCTTTTCCTGCGCGCCGCATGCGGCCGGCGTGTCCCGGGCAACGACTTCGACGGTCGTGACCGCCTCGGTCTGTATTCTTTTAGCGGACTATGTTCTGACTGCACTCTGGGCCGTCTGAATCTCGAGTCAGCGTGTTTTTGAACTGGGCGCGCACGAAGCGTTCAGAAAAAAGGGGAGAGGAATCCATGCAGGAATCGTCTGGGCGAGATCTAGCGGTCGGCGGATTCGTTTTGCTTGGCCTTCTGGCCATCGCCTACCTCTCTCTCCAAATTGGTGGGCTCTCCGTTGGTCGAGAGGGGGGGCTTATGCTCGTCGCGCGCTTCGATGACATCGGTGGATTGACCGCACGCTCGCCCGTGCGTGTCGCCGGTGTCAAAGTGGGTCGGGTTGAGCGGATCGATTTGGACGAAGATTTGCGAGCGCGAGTGATTCTGGATGTCGATCCCGGTTTAGGGCTCTCGATTGATACGGCTGCGGCGATCCGAACTGCAGGACTGCTGGGAGATCAGTACATCGCGCTCGAACCGGGCGCGGAGGATGCCTATCTGGAGAGTGGTGAGGAGTTCATGTTTACCGAGTCGGCCTGGAATGTGGATGCTCTCGTGGGAGCGTTGGTTCACGGCGATGCGACCGGAGAGGATGACTGAGCTCGACGTGTTGCCCTTGAAACGATTCTTCCTCATTGGATTCCGATGGATTGCCTGGCCGCTTCCTGTGGTGCTGGGCGTATATCTGCTCTCGGCCTGCGGCGCCTGGGCGGAGGAGCCCGACGACTCGCTGCCTTCCAGCGTCGTGCTGGAGGGGGAGGTCGACGACGGCCTGACGACGCCTGGGCGTTTAGATCCAAAGCGTGCCATGGCGGCAGAAATCGAAATTCAGCGTGAGATCGAAGAGGGGCGCATCCCGAATCCAGATCCGTGGGAAGACTTTAACCGCCGTATGTTTCGCCTCAACGAGCAGGCCGACGTCTATGGGCTTGAGCCCGCAGCGCGGGCGTGGCGCTTTATTACGCCGCGCATTCTCCGGAAGGCAGTCGACAACTTCAATGCTCTGCTCCTGATGCCAGTCGTATTGGGTAACGGAATCCTCCAGTTGAAGCCGAAAAATGCGGTTCAAGATATCGCGCGGATCGTTTATAACGCCACCTTCGGTCTTGCCGGACTCATCGATGTCGCGACGATGGTTGGCATTCCCCAGAATGATGAGGACTTTGGTCAGACCCTGGGCTACTGGGGGGTTCCGTCCGGCCCCTACCTCGTGATGCCCTTTTTTGGACCGTCGACCATCCGAGGGACCGTGGGTCGTCTTGGCGATTCGGCGGGGACCTACTACTTCTCCCTCATGCCGATCTGGGCGACATTTATGGTCCGCGGTATTGAATTGGTCAACCTGCGGGCTCGCTTCATCGAGGAGTTTGACGAGAACCGTCAGGAGTCCTTTGATTACTACGTTTTTTTGAGAGACGCGTATCTCCAGAATCGTCGCGCCCGCATCGGGCGTGCGCGGGGTGAGAATGAGATGCTGCCCGGGGCGGGAGAAGACCTTTACTACTTCGACGATGACGAGGACTGGGAGGCGGAAGATTCCGAGACTCAAGCGCCGTCGGGGACGCCCGCAGATCAGGATCCGCCGGACACCGCCAAGGCGCCTTCCTCCGATAGGTCCAGTGATGATTCGAACTAGTCGCCGACACTTGGAGAGGGCGAGTGCGGCTCAATACACCCTGGTCGCGGCGGTCTTATTGACGTTTTTTGCTCAGGTCGGAGTAGCCTCTGCGGCCCGCTCGAACCCGCCTGAGGATCCTGAAGCCTTTGTGGTGGCTCCAACGCAATTGGTCGCGGAGACCCTCGAAGAAATTATCTCCGTTCTTCAAGATCCGACGCTTTCGCCGGCAACCAGACGTCAGAAAATCGAAGCGCTGGCCTTTGCGGTCTTTGATTTTAAGACGATGAGTAAGCTTGTTTTGGCCAGAAACTGGAAGAAGCTTGACGCGGGAGAGCGAGAGGAGTTTGTGGCCCAGTTCAAAGTTTATCTATCCCGAAACTATGGCAGTCGGCTCGACCGTTTTCGGCAAACCGAGGTGGTTATTTCCGGGGCGAGGGTGGAGCCCCGAAACGATGTCACGGTCTTCTCCGCGATCGCCGATGGTGAGTACGCAGGGGTGAAGCTCGACTACCGACTTCGCCAACGGAGCGGTCAATGGCGAGTGATTGATGTCGTGATCGAGGGAGTCAGCTTGGTGGCCAACTTCCGTTCTCAGTTTCGAGAGATTCTGAGCCGCAAGGGACCCAAAGCACTGATTTCTCAGTTGCGAAAGAAGAATCAGCAACCCTCTTCGGATCCATCGGATGAGCGCGCAACCGAAACGGGCTCCTGATCCCTTGACGGGATGAGGTCCTAGGTGGGAGGTTTAGGTGCTCGGTGAGCTCTTTTCGATCGTTGCGCCGGTCTACGTATGCGCTGGTATTGGCTTTTTCTGGGTGCGCAGTGGGCGCGCCTATGACACCGGGCTGATGACCGATTTGATTTTTTATATCGGCGCGCCCAGTCTCGTTTTTTCAAGCCTTGCGTCGCAGTCGATTGGCCGAGAGAGCCTCGAAATTATGTTTCTGGCTGTTGTGGTTGCTTACGCGGCGCTGGCTTCTGTGGCGGGCATAGTCCTTTGGCTAACGGGCCAGACCCTGCGAACTTTTTTGGCCCCCATGACGTTTGGGAATGCGGGGAACATGGGGCTCCCGCTCTGCTATTTCGCTTTCGGGGCGCCGGGTCTTGAGTTAGGAATCTGTTTCTTCGTCGTGGGAACTCTGACCCATTTTACGATTGGTCAGGCGGCATGGAGTGGGCGACCCGCCTGGGGGGCCATCTTTCGATCTCCGGTGGTTTGGTCGGTTTCGCTGGCCTTTCTGTTTTTGGGGTTCCAGGTCGAGGTGCCCCGATGGTTGCTGCGAACAACCGGCTTGCTCGGCGATTTTACGATTCCCATCATGCAACTCACGCTCGGCGTGTCCCTGGCAGGCTTTCGGCTGCGTCATGTTGGCCGGAGTGTGGGGCTGTCGGTGTTGAAAATCGGCGGGGGCGCCGCGGTCGGGGCAGGGGTCGCAAGCGTGCTGGGTCTCGAGGGCGTGGCGCGGGGCGTCCTGATTCTACAATGCGCCATGCCCGTTGCGGTGTTCAACTACATGTTTGCGGTTCGCTTCGACCAGGAACCCGACGAGGTGGCCAGTGTCATCGTGGCCTCCACCTTGATGGCCGCGCTGGCGCTCCCCGCGCTGATCGGGCTGCTCGTTCCGACCGTCATGTCCGGCTGAGATCCGGAGAGGTCGAGCGATCCCTAACCACCGGAATCGGCGGTCTCGGCCTCTGCTCCGGGCGGTGTGGCGTCGAGGCGATCATCCAGGTAGCCCTCGGGGAGTGCGACGCGCTGCGTTCGGCCCTTCTTGCCTCGCTTGACGCGCATGGCCGAGGGGGGGAACTCGATCGCGCCGGACGCCTCGCCCAGGATATCCGCAAGTTCTTGGAGGGACTCAACGCGGATCAGTTCCTGACGCCAGCTTGCACTCCCAGGAAAGCCCTTGGTGTACCACGTGGCGTGTTTTCGGAAGGAAAGCATCCCCCCTCGCTCGCCGGCCCAATTCACCGGACGCCGGGCGTGATCGAGCATCACTTCCCGAACACGTCCAAAATTCGGGGGGTCCTGAGGGGGCTGTCCTGCGAAAACTGCGGCTAGATCTGCGAACAACCAGGGGCGTCCAAGGCAACCCCGGCCCACAACGACGCCATCGCATCCGGTTGCACGCATCATCCGCAAGGCATCCCACGCCTCCCAAATATCTCCATTGCCGAAGACGGGGATGTGCTGGACCGACTGTTTGAGGTCCGCAATGGCCTCCCACCGGGCTTCGCCGGAATACAGCTGCGCGGCGGTTCGGGCGTGAAGGGCGACGGCCGCACAGCCTTCCTCTTGGGCGACCCGCCCTGCGTCCAAGTAGGTCATGATGTCCTCGTCGATCCCCATGCGAAATTTAATGGTGACCGGTATGGATCCCGCTTCGTGAACGGCCGCCCGAACAATGTGGGCGAGCAGGCGAGGCTTGGCCGGAATCGCGGCGCCGCCCCCCTTCCGCGTCACCTTACGGACCGGGCAGCCGAAATTCATATCGATATGATCGACGCGGTTTTCGTCCACGAGAAGCGCGACAGCTTTACCCACGTATTCAGGATCGACGCCGTAGAGCTGCAGGCTTCGAGGCGTTTCATCTGGCCCAAACTCGGACAGGTGGAGAGTCTTCGGGTTGCGCTCAACGAGCGCGCGAGCCGTGATCATTTCGCTCACATACAGCCCCGCACCCGAAGCACGGCAGACCGCGCGAAAGGGCCCATTGGTGATCCCCGCCATGGGGGCCAAGACCACAGGCGTTTCGAGACGAATCGGTCCGATGTGGACTGGTTTGAATTCGCCGGGCGCGGCCGGTGCGACGGCGCGGTTCATTTCTCCGATATATCGCGGATCCATCCCCATTGAATAACAAACCCCGCAGCGGGACTCCCGTTTTGGTATTTCTCGGTCGAGACGGACCGTCGGGGCAGGCTCGGTTATCTTCTTCCCGTGAGAAAATCGAGGATCGCCGGTCCCAGAGCCTGGGCAAGAAGCAAGGCGCGTCGCTGTCGGAGCGTCGGGGCTGGGCTTTTTGGGCTGCTTTTCATGTTTCCCGTCCCCGTGATCGGGCAAGGGCTCTCCGAACCGGAGGTCGAGCTTGAGGATGTAGTCGCAGTCGAACGCCTCGGTCGAGACCTCTACGTCTATGACCTCTTGGGCACGGGAACCGCCAAAGCCCGACTTCAAATCGGCGAGGAGGTGGTCTGGATGGGGGCTCAAGGCCAGATTGCCGTTGTGGTGACAGACCGGCGCCTGCTGGCGGTTCAAAGCGGGCAGGGGAGTTTTCAGGAGATCCGCTTGCGGGTTCACGAAAGTGTTCCGGACAACGCTCTGATTGGTAAGCGGGTTGCCTTGGTGGTTACCGACAAGCGCTTGATGGGCTTCGACAGCGGTGCCGGTCAATGGCTTTCGATCGATCTCGGGCCCAACGAGCGACTCGAAGATGTCCGCGTGGGGGCTCAGACCGCCGTGGTCCTCACGGATCGGAAGGCCTACGGGCTGTCCCCGGAGCGCGGAGGCTTTGTCGGGATTCCCATCTCGATTCAGGAAAAAATTCTGTCTGTGGGAGCAACGGCGAACGCCGCGACGGTCTCTACTTCCTGGCGCTATCTGGTCTTTCGCGCGCCGGTGGGCACCTGGACCGAATCTCGCCGCAAGCTCGACTGACCCGCCGGGGCCGCCGTTCGGAGGTTTTCTCGGGCATTAATTTCCGCGCCGACTTGAACCCTGGGCGGGGATCGTCCATCTTTCGGAGGCCCCCCTCGACAGAGTGAACGCGGGTTTGAATCCCGCTTCGGAGAGTGCATGGCACGGCAGAAGGTCGCCTACGACGAAAAGGCGATTCAGACGCTCGACGCCCTCGAACACATTCGTCTTCGGACGGGGATGTACATCGGGCGACTCGGGGATGGAAGTCACGCTCAGGACGGCATCTACGTGATGCTGAAAGAGGTGATCGATAACTCCATTGATGAATTCATCATGGGAGTTGGCAAGAAAATTGAGATCGCCCGAGAGGGTGACGAGCTGTCAGTTCGCGACTACGGGCGCGGCATTCCCCTCGGCAAAGTGGTGGACTGCGTCAGCCAGATTAATACCGGCGGGAAGTACAACGACGATGTCTTCCAGTTTTCAGTGGGGCTTAACGGAGTCGGGACGAAAGCCGTCAACGCGCTTTCCAGCGATTTCGAAGTGGTCAGTCGCCGCGAGGGCCGTTTTGTTCGGGCTAATTTTCAGCGCGGTAAGCTGAAAGGCGAAAAAAAAGGCCGCGAAAAAGGGCCTGAGGGCACCTTTGTCCGCTTTGTGCCTGATCCCGAAATTTTCGGATCCTACGCGTGGAACGAAGACTTTATTGCTCACCGGTTGCGATACTACGCTTATCTCAACGCCGGTCTTGAACTCTCGTACAACGGCGAAAAGTTTCGAAGCAAGGCGGGCTTGGCTGATTTGCTCGGGCATGAGATCGGAGAAGAAGAGCCGCTCTACGACATCGTCCATTGTCGGGATGAAAAATTCGAATTTTCCTTTACGCACGTCAGTACGTATGGCGAGTCCTACTACTCCTTTGTAAACGGTCAATATACGAACGATGGAGGCACTCATCAGAGTGCTTTTCGTGAGGGGATTCTTAAGGGCGTCAACGAGTTCGCCAAGAAAAATTTTGCCGGTGAAGATGTCCGAGATGGTTTGGTTGGGGCAGTGGCTGTCAAATTGCAAGACCCTGTCTTTGAGAGCCAGACCAAAAACAAACTGGGATCAACGGAAGTCCGCGCCTGGGTGGTTCCCGCGGTCAAGGATCATGTAGTTCGATGGCTTCACCAGAATCAAGAAGCTGCCAAGAGCCTGCTGGAAAAGGTCGCTAGCAACGAAAGAATCCGAAAAGAGCTCTCGGCGATTAAAAAAGAAGCCAGGGAGCGGGCCAAGAAAGTTGCACTCCGTATTCCGAAGCTCACAGATTGCAAAGTCCATTTCGATGATGCGAAAGGGAAGCGGCGGGAGGAAAGCACGATCTTTCTCGCTGAGGGAGATTCCGCAGCGGGCGTGATGATTCCTACTCGAGATGTCCAGACCCAAGCGATCTATTCGCTTAAGGGCAAGCCGCTGAATTGTCACGGGCTCAAACGCGACGCAATCTACAAGAA
>NHEP01000139.1 GCA_002171515.1 bacterium TMED88
AGAGCTTCAGGGTCTGGGCGAGGGCGGGCTGCGCAGTGGCGTGGTGCACCGCTTAGATGTCGAGACTTCCGGGGTCCAGCTGGTCGGGCTCTCGGCTTCGGGATGGCGACGGCTTCGCGATGGATTTTCTCGCCACGCCGTCGGCAAGACCTACCGGGCTTTGCTGGCCGGTCGCCTCGATACGGCCCACATGGGCGCCGGAGCCCTAGAGATGAAAGTGCCGCTGATCGTCGCCCAGCATCGACCGGCCCGGGTGCGAACCGCCCGACCGAGTGAAATCGAGAAAGGCGGCGCCCGATGGGTGCGTCAGAGTGTTGTGACCCAGGCGCTTTTCGAGAACGCAACTCTCGTGGAGGTCCGGCCCGAAACCGGTTTTCTGCATCAGATCCGGGCCACCTTGGCGGAACTCGGTCATCCCCTGCTCGGGGATCGGCGCTATGCGGATGCGGAAACAGCCGCTCGGGCCCCGCGTCATATGCTGCATGCGGCGCGGATCCAGTTTGAAGAAATCGATGTGCGGTCGCAGGACGCTGCCGACTTTGCCGCGGTCTTGGATCGGCTTCGGGCTTGACGGTGCGCGGCCGGACTCGCCGGGCACTCCTTTTTGGGCTACCGCCCGAGGGCCCACCCGTTTGGAGGAAACCCGATGGCGTCGATCGATGAAGCGGTTGAAGTGCGCGAGAGCCCCATTCACGGTCGCGGTGTGTTCGCCCGCAAGCGATTTCGAAAAGGGGCCTACATTGCCACCTTCGAAGGCCAGCCCACCGAGCAGGACGGCATGCACGTGCTGTGGGTTCTCGACGACGATGACCGCGAAATCGGCATCCAGGGGCGGAATGCCCTGCGGTTTCTCAACCACGCCGCCAAACCGAATTCAGAGTTTCTCGGCCCGGATCTCCATGCCCTGCGCAACATTCAGCCCGGCCAGGAGATCACCTTTCATTACGGTGAGGCCTGGGACGACATCGATTAGCGGCTGTTTCACGGGGTCGCGCCGCCCCTGGAAAGAAACGGGCCCCGGCGAGACGCCGCCAAGCGTCCGGCCGAGGCCCATGGGTGTGCGAGCGGGTCGATCTAGAAGCGGAAGCGCGCCCCCAGCATCTGCCAGCTGTAGTAGAAGGTGTCGCTCAAAGGACCTTTGTTCGCTGCGGCCATGAAGTTGAAGCGCATCTCGTTGGTGAGCGCGATATTGCTGGTGAGGTCGAACTCAATGCCGACGGGAAAGCTGAAGAGCAGGCCGTCGTAGCTGAAATTCCCGTTCGGTCCGCCCACGTGATAGAGCCCGATGCCGCCGCCCACGTAGGGGGTGAGCTTGCCGAGGAAGCCTTTGCGGCTCTGTAGAAAGTTAAAGTGATAGCGGGCCTCACCGGTCAGCGAGAAGCCGACGAACTGATCGACCGGAACCACCTGCATCCAGGCCCCCACCGCGATCGCCTTGGTGATGCGGTACATGACATCGAGCTGCCATTCGAAACCGGTTTGACCGCTGTTGAAAGCATGGGCAATCGGCGTCGCAAAGCCGATGCCGGTTCCGATGGAGAGTTTGTGTTCGGCGCCGGGGTTACTGCCTTCCGTGTCATCCTGAGCGAGAGCAGCCAGCGGGGCACTGATGAGGATCAGAGCGAGAAGCATCGTTCGAATCATGGGTGCATCCTTTTTTCACTTCATCGGGCTCGAACGCTGGGGTCCGAGGCCAAGCATCGAAAGATCGGCGATCACCCCCCATGGATGACCGATTTCGCGGCCATCCTAGCGTGCCGAAATCGGCCCTGCCTAGAGGCAAAATGCCCCAAGGGGCGAGAAGTGGGCAACCCGCCGCTCATTGGCCTGGTGAAGCCCTGGGTCCGAGCACCCTGTCGAGGAGTTTTTCAGGGTCCGTGGCCCCTTCGGCATCCTGAATTTCGCGGCAGGCTTCGAGGATTCGGCCCACTTCCGGGCCCGGCGGGATGCCCCGCGCGATCACGTCGCGCCCGAGGACCACGTCCACCGGGCCTCGCTCTCGGATCTGCAGCTTCTGGGCTTCGGCCAGGAAGATTTCTCCCTCGGCAAAGCGGCCCGCCTGAGCCTCCGGCGTGGTGCGGCCGAGGTGATCGGCGCGGGCCACCCGTTCGAGCAACGCCATGGAGGCCCCGGCTTGGTCGAGCTTGCGAGCCAGGCGGCGGTAAGCCCGGGGGCTTGCCCCTTGTCGCGGCAGCAGGGCCGGGGCCAGGTGATGCTCGACCAAGGCGCCCACGCAGCGGGTCAAGGCACCGGGGGCGCGAAGGCGTTCCAACCAGGCCTCACAGGCGCGGCGCCCGGTTTGCTCGTGGCCGCGGGCGTGCACTCGCCCGTCCTCTTTCCGGGTCGACGCGGCTTTCCCCAAGTCGTGGCCCAGGGCGGCCCACATGAAGGCCAAGTCGTCGGGGGTCCCGGGCTTGATGCGGGCGGCCACGTCGATCACCTGGAGCGTATGGGTCCAGACATCGCCCTCGGGATGCCAAGTGGGGTCTTGCTCAATCCCCACCAGCGCTGCCAGCTCGGGTGCGCTGCGCAGCTGGCCGCAGTCCTTCAACACCTGCAGCCCCACCGAGGGCCTGGGGGCTTCTGCGAGCAGCCGACTCCATTCGGCGAACAGACGCTCTCCCGCGACCGATTCTAAGGGCTGCTCCGCACAGAGTGCGCGTAAGCGTTCATCGGGTTCGAGTTCGAGGCAGGCTGCAAACCGCGCCACCCGCATGGCGCGCAGTGGGTCTTGGCCGAAGGTCGTTGGGTCTGTGGCCCGCAGTCGCTTGGCCGCGATGTCGGCTCGACCCTGAAAGGGATCCAGCCACTCGTCGGTGATCGGGTCAATCGCCATGCTGTTGAGGGTGAGATCCCGCCGGGTCGCGGCGGCTTCGAAATCGAGGCCATGCTGATCGTCGGCGGTGAAGTCGACATCGAGATCCCGAAGTCTCAAAACAGTGTAACTCTGTCCCATGCGGAACGTTGTCCCGAAACCTTCGAGCAGGGCTTGGGCGGCTTCTATGGAGAGGCCCAAAAGCTCCACGTCGAGATCTCGGATCGGACGTCCCATGGCTTGATCTCGAACGCAGCCGCCGACATAGAGAGCCCGGCCGCCGACTTCAGCGGCGGCGGTAGCGATTTCGGCGATGCGTTTCTTGCAGCGATCTGGGGCGAGAGTCAATCGATTCTCTATCTGGGCGGAAAGGGGGAGTCAAGGCGAAGTCGTCGCGGTTGCGATCTGAGCCCGCGGGCTCACGTCGTTTCTTGTATCAGGTTTGAATGGGTTGCAGCAGAACATAGAGAGCGCCACGTCCCCCGTCCTGGGGGGTGGCCGGCGCAAACGCGGCAACGTATTGCTGAAGAGGCGGTTGAGACAGCCATCCGGGAATGTGGGTGCGTAGAATCGGTTCGCCGCCTGGAGAGCGGCGCCCTCTTCCCGTAACGATCAGAAGGCAGCGGGCTCTTTGGCCGGCCGCCTGCTTCACCTCTTTTCGGATTTCCTTCTCGGCCTTGATCAGGTTTAACCCGTGGAGGTCAACGTCGTGGTCGGGGCGGATTCGTCCGTTCATCAGATCCCGCATGGTTCCGCGGCGAACGGAGTCTCGCCGGGCCACGAGAGGGTCGTCGGGATTGGGAAATCGCAGGGTCCCATGATGCGCTCCGGTGGAGCGGGCCTTCTCGGATTGGCCCTTTTGGGATGGAGAGGGGGTGGCGGGCTCGCGCTCCTTCTTTTCAACCGGCTCGGTCGGGTGTGGGTCTTCCGACGTCTCCATATGCTCGGCAAAACTGCGGGGCGGGGGTTGGCGGTGGGCCCCCTGATCCGGGCGCTGCCCTTTCTTCCGACTCATTTCAGTGAACTCGCTTCGGATGTTTCGCGCATCCGCTGACGGGGAGACGAGTGCGATGTCACACCCAGCAATGAAAGGGCTTTGCGAGTGGGCCCACCTTGTGGCAGCGCAGCAATTTTTTGACCAGAAAGCCAGCGATGGGCCATAAAACCCTCCAAGCGCACTCGGCCTTGGACTTCTGGACAGCGATAGACCTGAAGACGCAGGCGCCGGTGGGTGAAGAGATGCTCGACTTCGCCGACATGTTCCGCATGGGACACGGTCAAGCCGACCCGTTCGGCCAGACCGCGAACCAGCGCAGCCTCATGAGATTCTTTTGGTCCGAGGGCATCGCCGGGCAGCTCCCAGAGTCCACCGAGCAGACCCCCCTCTGGCCGCTGCACCACGAGGGCCTGATTTTTTCGGGTAATCCAAGCGGCGACGGCATCGACCTTTTGTGCCCGAGCCTTTTTCTTTTTCTGAGGCAGGGCTTCCGGATCTCCTGCACGCCGGCCTTGGCAACTGCGCTTCAGTGGGCACTCGCTGCATTGAGGCGAGCGAGGGGTACAGACGGTTGCGCCCAGTTCCATGAGGGCTTGGTTCAAGTCCCCCGGCCGAGGCCCGCGCACAAGTTCTGCTGCGAGGGCCCAGAAGTGTTCAATCACCGAACGTTCAGTGACGTCCGCTCGAATCTCAAACCGCCGCGCCAAAACGCGGATGACGTTGCCATCCACCAAAGGCTCTTCCTGACCAAAAGCGATCGAGGAGACGGCCCCGGCCGTGTACCGCCCAATGCCGGCGAGGCCTCGGAGGCTTTCTGCATCGGGGGGCAGTTTTCCTTCGTGGTCCGCAACGATCTGTCCGGCGGCTTTCAACAGATTGCGGGCCCGGGAGTAGTATCCGAGCCCAGTCCAAAGGCCATACACCTCCTCGGCCTCGGCCTCGGCGAGTGCGCTGACCGTGGGAAAGTGTTCCAGAAACCGTTCCCAGTACGGGATCACGGTGTCGACCCGGGTCTGCTGCAGCATGGTTTCAGACAGCCAGATCGCATAGGGGTCGTGGGTGTGACGCCAAGGTAGATCCCGTTGGTGAATGTCGTACCAGTCCAGCAGGTGAGCCCGCATTCGCTGCAGGCTGGCGCGCGAGGGCAAAGATTTACGGGACGACATGATGGATGGATAGCAGCCTCAAGCGGTCAGCGTCCCGGCCGTTACGGCATCCGGACGGGAAGTTCTTTTTCGAGGCGTAGACCGCGTGCGTTCACCCGGGCTCGAACGGCCCGGGTTTCCACGCCGGCGGCCGCCGCTTGGCGCAGGGCGATCCCATAGGCGGGATCGATGTCATCGGCGGGTTCTACTGCTTCGCAATCACCTCTTTGGACGACAAAGAGCAGCATGCTGCGCGCACCGGCCGAGTGGAGTGTGGTCAGTTCTTCGAGATGGCGCCGACCCCGTTCAGTGACGGCATCCGGAAAACGAGCGGTGATGCCTTCGGCCAGGGTCACGCTCTTGACTTCGATATAGAGCGGTCGGGGGTCTTTTGGGTTCTGGTCCAGTGCAAAATCCAGGCGCGAGCGCTCACCCACTCGAACCTCGGAGCGCACGCGACCGTATCCCCTGACAAAAGGCAGAGCTTCCTGACCGAGCGCCTTGGCGATCAAAGTGTTGGCCCGGACTGCATGGAGACCCACCCAGATTCGACCCACGCGAATCATCTCAAGCGTTTGGGAAAGCTTGCGGTTCGGGTTTGGGCTTGTGGAACAACGCACCGCAGAGCCTGGCTGATCGGTCCCTTTCATCGAGCCCGGATTAGGGCAGTGTACGGTGGTCACTTCGCCGCTGGGCCATTCAACGTCCGCCAGGAAGCGCTTGTAGCGGCGGATCAGCCGACCCTTCAGCGGGGCCGGATTCGATAGGGTCAGCGGCTTCAACGTTCGAGTCGAACCCCGATGTGACTTCTGACCCATTTTGGATCCCACCACTCCAGAGGGTCCACATAGCGTTCGCCCACGATGAAGGCGAAGTGAAGGTGATCGCCTGCTGCAAGGCCGGTGTCCCCGGAGTTTCCGATCGGCTGACCCTGGACAACATCGTCTCCCACCGCGACATCGAGAGCAGAGAGATGACCATAAAGAGAAGCCAGGCCAAGTCCGTGGTCGATGATCACGCAGTTTCCGTAGAGACCGAGGTCCTCTGCGAGGATGACTCGCCCGGCTCCGGCGGCCGTCACGGGTGCGTGGGCGGTTGCTGCCAAGTCGAAACCGTAGTGGCGCGCTTCGGAAATCGGTTCACCGCGGTAGACATAGGTCCGGTGTTCGGCGAACCGACTCATGACCTGCGAGCCGGGCCATTGCTGAAAGGCGCCGGTCCAGAGCGGTTGCTCGCTGCCCCCCTCAAGGCGTTCTTGGATCGTCGCTTCGTTGCGTGCCCTCAGCGTTTCGTTGACGGCTTGGAACGTCTCAGCCGGATCGGAGGCACTGAGGTCGGCACCCTCCGCGAGGGGGACGGCCACTTGGTCGATGAAGGCATCCGAGAGAGGGAGTTCACTTTTTCGAAAGACCCGCTCCAAGACTCGCGCCGGAAATCGAACCGATTTTTGGTTCCTCGCGGCATCGGCGGCCACAACCTGTACTGGAACCTTCGGCTGGGCGTCAACCGGGATCGAGAAGAGGGCGATGCGTCGGTTCGTTGCTCCGGCCGGATGGGGATACCCCGGAAAAAACGCTTCCCCGACCTGCACTCCGTCGCGTTGGCTTTCGGGATCGACCTCGTAGACCGCGGCTCCGGAGCCGCCGCGGTACACATACGTGAGGCCACTCACAACACGGACCGATGGAGGTTGGGTGTCGACTGTGACAGGGATCGATCGCTCGGTTCGATTCCCCGAAAACCCATCCCGCCAGGACCAGTCCCGGGTGTCGATGACCAAAGTGGCTTGTCCGTCAGGTACGCCGAGCTGCTCCGCATCCAGAACCCAATCGAGGCTTTGGACACGAGTTCCAGGGGCCCCGCCCTGGGAGAGGCTCCCGGGATAGGTGTTTTCGAGGAGCGTCTTGGAGCCAGTTTGATCCAGTAAACGAACGCTCGCGAGGCGCAGACCCGAGTCTTCATCGGCGATACGAATCTTGATCGTTTGCGGCTCGGCGCCGAGGAGAATGCTTTGTGGTGCCTCGATCTGCGGCGGCTGGCCTTCAAAGCGTTGCCACACCCAGAAGGCACCGGCCCCGATGACGCCCACCATGGCGAGTCCGAACAGCCCCCGCACCGTCAAACCGATTCCCTCACCCGGTCTCCGTTTCAAATCTCGGCGAATTCAGACCGAGGTCGGCATACTAGCAGTCTGGATTGTTTGAAACCGACGGAATTTGACCTGTGTTCATCTGATCAAAGGGAGTGCGCGTCGCGGCGGACGTCGGTGAGGGGGGCTGGGTGTCGGGTTCAAGGTTGAACCATCAGACGCATGGAAAGAGAGCGGGGCGGCAATGAGTGGTCTCGCGCGGCTTCTACTGGTTCGCCATGGCGATACGGTGGGGGAATCCCGCATCCGCTTTCACGGCTCGAACGATGTGGCGCTCTCCGAAACCGGACGGGCAGAAGCCCGACGGGCGCGCGCTCAAGTGCCTCTGGCGGGAATCGATCGAATGATTTCCAGCACTCAGTCTCGAGCTTGGGAGACGGCGCTGATTATCGCCCGCGGTCGACCCGTGCTCTTGGAATCGGACTTTCGAGAGATTGATTTCGGCCGTTGGGAGGGCCTGACCCGTCAGGAGATCGCGGCCCAGGACCCCGTCCTGCATGCCGACTGGGAACAGCAAGGCGCTGCTTTCGATTTCCCGGGTGGGGAGCCTCGCGCCGCATTTCGCGCACGGGTTGATCGGGGACTTCAGCGGTTAATGGCTCGCCAGGCGGAGGAATCGGTCGTGGTCGTCGCCCACAAAGGTGTGGTGAGGAGACTGGCCGAGACCTTGACGGGCGAGAAGCTCGAAGCCGAACAGCCTCTGTTGGGGGGCGTCCTTCAGGCGACGCGCCGAGCGGACGGCGCGTTTGCCCTTCGCACCTTGTTGGGCTGAAGAGTCCAGAAGGATTGCGCCGAGCGGGCCGCGGGCCTGGCCCACTCGGCGTTATTCGTCCCCTTCCTTCAGGGTCGCGATGACGTTGAAGTCTTCCAGGGTGCTCGTATCTCCGGTCGGCTCCTCTCCTGAAGCAATGTTGCGGAGCAGGCGTCGCATGATTTTACCCGATCGAGTTTTCGGCAGTGCGGTGGTAAAGCGAATATCTGCCGGTCGCGCGATCGCACCAATTTCGTTGGTGACGTGTTTTTTTAAGGCGCCCTGAAAAGAGGCACCCGCCTTGGCTTTACCGGTTGGCGTCACGAAGGCAACGATTGCCGTGCCGGTGATTTCGTCCGGCCGACCAACGACCGCGGCTTCAGCGACATCGGGATGAGAAACCAGTGCACTCTCCACCTCCATCGTCCCGATCCGGTGACCTGAGATGTTCATCACGTCATCGATCCGACCCATAATCCAGAAGTAGCCCTGGCGATCGCGGTGGGCCCCATCACCCGGGAAGTAGGTGTTCTTCCACTTGCCCCAGTACGTCTCGCGATACCTCTTCTTGTCCCCCCAAATGCCACGGAGCATACCTGGCCACGGATGGCGCACGGCTAACAGTCCGCCTTCTCGAGGCTTGACCTCTTGGCCATCTTCATCGAGGACCGTGGCGTGGATGCCTGGGAAGGGAAGAGTGGCACTGCCCGGCTTGGTGTTCACACCGCCAGGGAGGGCTGAGATCATGATGCCGCCGGTTTCGGTTTGCCACCAAGTGTCCACGATGGGGCACTTCTTTTTGCCGATCACGTTGTGGTACCACATCCATGCTTCCGGGTTGATCGGCTCACCCACGGTGCCCAGCAGTCGAAGCGATGAAAGGTCGTGGCGCTCGGGGTGCTCATCGCCCAAGCGGATGAACGTTCGAATGGCTGTGGGGGCGGTGTAGAAGATTGTGACGCCCCATTTGGCAATCAACTCCCACCAGCGGTCTGGTCCGGGATGTACGGGAACGCCCTCGTACATGACCGTGGTGGCGCCACAGGAAAGAGGGCCGTAGACCACGTAAGAATGCCCCGTGATCCAACCCACATCTGCAGTACACCAATAAACGTCGTCCTCTTTCAGGTCGAAGATGGCTCGAGTCGTGGTCGTAACGTGGGTGAGGTAGCCCCCCGTTGTATGCAGGATTCCCTTGGGTTTGCCTGTGGTGCCGCTGGTGTAAAGAATGAAAAGGGGGTGCTCGGCGTCGAGTTTGGCTGGCGGGCAGTGAGTGCTCGCCCCGAGCATTTCCTCGTGGTACCAGATGTCGCGGCCCTTCTTCATCTTGACCTTTTGACCGGTCCTCTTCACAACAAGGACGCGTTCGACGGGGTGGCGTCCTCCTTTGAGCGCTTCGTCGACATGGGCCTTAAGCCCAAAGGCTTGCCCTTTGCGATATCCGCCATCTGCGGTCACGACCATTTTGGCCCCGGCATCCGCGATGCGGTCGCGCAGGGCCTCCGACGAAAATCCACCAAACACGATGCTATGGGTCGCGCCAATACGAGTGCAAGCCAGCATGGCTATGGCGGCCTCTGGCACCATCGGCATGTAGAGCACTACGCGATCGCTCTTCTTGACCCCGTGGCTTTTGAGTACGTTCGCGAATTGACAGACTTCGCGATGCAGTTGTCCATAGGTGATGACGCGAGAGTCGCCCGGCTCTCCCTCCCAAATGATGGCGGCTTTATTTCGCCGCCATGCATTCTCGCCTTCGATGTGTCGATCCAGGCAGTTGTAGCTGACGTTCGTTTTGGCTCCGACGAACCACTTGGCAACAGGCGGTTTCCAGTCGAGGGCTTTTTTCCAGGGAGAAAACCAGCTGACATGCTCCTTAGCCATCTGGGCCCAGAAACGTGTGGGATTTTTCTCACCGAGCTTTCGGTATTCGGCGATTTTCTTCTTGTTCCAGTTGGCCGCTTTCGCAAATTCCTTCTCGGGTTTGAAGACGCGTTTCTCGGTGAGTAGGGACTGCATGTCGGCCATTCGGTAGATGCTCCTTGCGACGTCGGAAGATGAGCTTTGGAACGCCTTGATTCCTCACGGTTTAAATCGGGGCGGGCAAACGATTCGGACCGCTTTCCGCCGGTGAGACCGTGGCACGGCTTGCGGGCTTACGCCATCCAGTTTTCGATGGCCTCAGACGTCTTGGGAATGGCTTCCGTCAAGTTCTCATAGCCATCTGCGGTCATCGCGATGTCGTCTTCGATGCGTACGCCAATCCCACGAAGGGATTCGGGCGCTGAAGCGTCGTCCCTCGCGATATACATTCCCGGCTCGATGGTGAAGACCATGCCCGGCTCAAGGGCTCTGGGTTTTCCCTCCACCGCATAACGACCTACGTCGTGAACATCGAGACCGAGCCAGTGACTCGTGCTGTGCATGTAGTATTGCGTGTAGGCCTGTTGCTCGATGAGATCATCGATTTGCCCGTCTAGGAGCTTGAGGTCCAGCATGCCCTCGACGAGTTTTCGCAACGCCGCGGCATGGATTTCGGGAAGAGTGGTCCCGGGTCCGACGGCTTCGATGGCGGTTTGCTGAGCTTCAAGAACAGCTTGATATACAGCTCTCTGGGCGCCCTGGAAGCGTCCGCCGACGGGGTAGGTTCGCGTGACGTCCGAGGCATAACCCTTGAACTCACAGCCGGCATCGATGAGCAAGAGCTCGCCGGACCGAAGCGGCTGGTCGTTGGTGATGTAGTGAAGGATGGCGGCGTTGGCGCCGCCCGCCACGATCGAACCGTAGGCGGGACCTGAGCCGCCGCGGCGTCGAAAGACGTAATCCAGGAGGGCTTCGATTTCGTATTCGTTGCGCTCGGGCGCCGCCTCCCGGGCGGCGGCTTGATGGGCTTCACAGGTGATCGCGGCGGCCTCACGCATCAGGGCCATTTCTTCGGGGGATTTAAAGAGCCGCATTTCATGGAGCGGGGCGCGCGGATCGAGGATCTCATCGATGGGGGCTCCGCCCCGTCGGCTGTGGAGGCGGCGATCTTCTTGGACGGCCTGAATGCTGGCGTCCAGTTTGGCGTCGCGGCCAAAAGAGTGGAATAGCCTCTGGGCGTCATTCAGGACTTCGGGGATCGATTCAATCAGGCTGCCGCAGTCGGCGGCTTCGTCCGCTCCGAATTCGGCCCGAGCACCTTCAATTCCGGGTCGAATACCGGTCCATGTTTCTGCGGCTCGATCACGAGGTTGGACGAAGAGGCTGTAGGCGGGTCGACCCGGGGTGGTGCGAAAGACGGCCGTGGCCTCCGGATGGTTGAAACCGGTGAGGTACCAGAAGTCGCTGTCCTGCCGGAAGGGGAATTCGGTATCGGCACTTCGCCGAACGAGCCGGGCGCCCGGGATGATGGCCACCGCATCGGGCCCCATGGCATCAAGAAATCTTTTGCGTCGATCCGCAAACACTGCGGCAGTCTATCGCACGCGGGAGGCGGGAGTTTGGCCAACCCCCGGGTCCAATCGCCGCTGCGTAACCCATTGGAGTGCAAACAAAAGATGCACCCAGAGTCCCCCTGCAACTTTGGGCGTCGTTTTATTCAAACCCCTGATTTTGCGAGATAAATCGATCATCGCCTCGCCGTGTTCCGGAAGAGTGGGCTGGGGTGCCGCTTGAAGTTGCACCTCTAGAGATTCGCCTCCCCGAGGTTGAGGCTAAAAATCCAATGAATTCAGAGAGTTACAGGATTCCGGATAACTCGGAATTTTGGCACAGAACCTGCTTTTAGTAGGGCTGTCTGGATAGAGTGGCTTGGCCGTCAAACGGGCGCGTACGGTCGAGCCACTCGGTTCCCCGGACAGACCGGTCTCTGGAGAGACGAGGCGCTTTCCCCCAGAACAGCACTTCGCCAGAGCCGGTCCAGTCCAGGACCCAGACGCTCGTGCCGGCTCCGCCGGATGTTGTCCGCTTTTTCGCATCAAGCAGGGAACTATCTGGACGGAGGGGGCATCATTAGAACGAAGCCTTACGGTGGCCCTGCCAACGATGAGGCGCGATCACTTCTCCTGAGATCGTCTTGCTGCACCGGACCCCCTCTCCGCTTCCCCGGAGAGGGGGTCTCGGCGATCTGGGGTTCGGGATGCAGCGCGGTGCCGCGTGTCCGGTAAAACTGTGGCTTCCGGAAACTGTTCGGATTCAGAGAGGGCATTTCTCAGAGACTCCCTGTTCGCCTTCTTAGCGACGGGATTTTGATCGGCCTCGGCCGGCCGGTTTGGGTTCGGCAGTTGTTTCACTGCGATCGCTCCCAGAGCCCGAGTCGCCTAGGCCTCCCGCCAGAGTCTCCAAGATTTCGCCCCCGAAACTCTCCACGAGCCAGGGCTTCAGACCCGCCAACTCTTTGAGCTGGTCGTTGTCTTTTGGGTTCCCGCAGGCAATTGTTTCGAGCGCTGCATTCGGGCAGAGCACGCCCGGATCGAGTGAGAGGTCTTTCGCTCGGACCCCACGCCAAGTCTTCAATTTCGCGAGTCGCTTTTCGGCCCGTCGGTCCATTCTTCGGCGGGGCGTCGTGTTGGTTTTTGGGATCGGGCCGTGCGGTTTGGCGACCCCTTTCGAAACGGCCTTCAGGATGTCCGAACCCATCCGCCGAACGATCAGATCCGTCACGCCCTTGATGCGACCCAGGCGCTCTGCGTCGGCAGGCTGCGACTGTGCGATGTCGAGTAGCGCTCGATTCGCCAGGACTTTGAAGGGCGGTCGGTCGATCTCCCGAGCCCTTGCATCTCGGACGAGGAAGAGCTCCCGAAGAACCGCCAAGGGAACGGGGTCGAGTGATCGAGCGCCCTTGATTCTCAAGTAGCCAAGGCGATCGAACTCTCGCTCGGGCCATTCTCGGCGGATCAGGTTCTCAACCTCCGCCTCGGCCCACTCTTGGCGACCCGCTTTGCGGAGTTCTTTGCGCAGTTTTTCGGTGAGGCGGATCAAATAGAGCACGTCCGACACCGCGTATTCCAGCTGACGGTCGGTCAAGGGGCGTCGCGACCAATCCGAACGTTGCTCGTCTTTCGGAAGGTGAATGCCAAAGTGATGCTCGATGAGTGCCGCCAACCCAATGGCTGGATAGCCCAGCAATTGGGCGCTGATCATCGTGTCGAAAAGATTGGCAAAGGTAAACCCGCAGTCTCGCTTCAAGACGAACAGATCGTACTCGCCCGCGTGGAAGATCTTACAGACCTCGGGCGATGCGAAAACTGGAGCCAGCGGAGCCAGTTCGGCCGGGCCGCCCAGCGCGAGAGGATCGACCAGCCAAGCATGCTTGGCCGTCGCGATTTGAACGAGGCATGTTTTATCAAAGTAGTGATAAAAGCTGTCGGCCTCGGTATCAACCGCAATGATCGGTTCGTCGAGCAGAGTTTGGGCGAGCGCTTCCAGCTCGCTCTGCTCGGTGATGACCTCGAATTCGCCCACTGTGGCCTCTTTGCACGGGCTCCGATTCCGGACGTTCCCGGGGATCCGCGTCTTCCCATTGATCTTGATGCCGTGGGGGGCCAGACTCGGCAGCCACGGGGGGGACGAGGCCGATCCACTCTAGCAGCCCCGCTCCGCCCCTGCGCCTGGCTTTCTGCTCACGGGTCCAATCTGGATTGGGTCCGGGAGCATGGGGTGTTCCACCTTGCTTCCCGGAGAATTTTTTGAGAGCAGCCCTTGGATTTTCGACCCAGTGGAGCCCTGACCGAGCCGTGTCTGAGGCTTGGGATGGCGTTCGTCATGCTTGGGCGCAGAATGATTCGGGGGCGCCCAGTGCTGTGATTGCCCTGGCCACTGCGGCTTGGGGGGGCTCGGCGCTCACCGAGATGGCGGAACGTGTTGCGGCCGAGGGCTGGGGCGAACCGGCGGTGATGGGTGCTTCGGTCGAGGCGCTTGAGGTCGGCGGCGCTTGGTGGGCCAACGAGCCAGCGGTGGCCCTTTTGGCCCTGACGGGCGTCGAGGCCCACTCGTTTCGGGCAGACGAGATCCGAGGTCAAGAACGATCGGTGGCGGCGGAGTGGGGCGCGGGGTTTCCCGGGAAAGGGCCAGGGGCGGGCGATCTGATGATCGTTGCCGCGGATGGCCTGAGTGTGGCCACAGATTCTCTCCTGACCGGCCTCAGCGAGTCTTTGCCGTGGCTTCCGGCCATTGGGTTCGGTGCGACAGAGCCCTCCGGTGGCCCCGCTTTGCTCTGGTGCGATGATGAAGTTGTCGAGACGGGTTGTGCCGGATTGCTTCTTCGGAGCGGCCAGGCCCCGACGGTCGATGTGGTCCACCCTGGAACGGCTCTCTGCGAGCCGATCCCGATTACCCGATCCCGCGGCGCTTGGATCTACGGCCTCGGAGGTCGACCGGCCCTCGAGGTGCTCGCCCAGTACCAGGGTTCACCGCCTGATGGTCCGCAATCGGTGTGGGTGGGTCTGCTCGATCCCGACTCGTCAGATGCCGCCGCTGACCCCGAGAAATGGGTGATCCGGAGCCTGGCCGGGCTCGACGCCGCGAACTCAGCTTTCTGTGTTCCGGCGGGCGCTGTCGAGACGGGGATGGATTTGGTGTTCCTCAAGCCTGGGGCGTTTTCCCGCTCCCGCCCTGAAGAAGCCACTTCGAGCGGCACAAATGCCGGGTCTTCTGGGCACGGGGAAGTCTGCCAGCTCTCGCTCACCCACTGGCCGGGGGCCGGTGGAACGCCCCGACCGCGGATCGCGCCATCCATCACCCAGACCGGCGCGCTGCGACTTGGGGCTTCGGCCGCCTACCAGTGGTCGCGGCGGGCCGGTCAGACCGAGCCTCCCTTGCTTCACACTCACTCCAGCGTGGTGGCGTCTCTACGCGGTTGATCGGGCTGGCTCAGCCGCCCAGGCCTTTTCGTAATCGTTCCGATATATGATACACTGTTCCGTATAATGGAACGTGTGGCAATCGCCGCTGCCCGTTCGCCCCTCTCTGATCGGGCCAGGCCAATGGACCAAACGGGCACCATCGAAAAAGCAACGGATGTGCTCTTTTTCTTGCATCGCCAGTCGGCGGGCTGCGGGATTAGCGACATAGGTCGGGCCCTCGACATCCCGAAGTCCAGTGTGCATCGACTGCTGGCGGCCTTAGCGAGCCGGGGGCTGGTGGAAAAAGATGACACGGGTCGTTATCGGACCGGCATGGCGCTTGTGGCTCTGGGGCTCGGGGTTCTGGAGCGAGAGCCGATCGTCCAAGTGGTTCGGCCCATTCTTGAGCAGCTTGCCCTGTCGGTTGGCGAAACCTGTTTCTTGGTGGCCGCCCGGGGCGGTCGCTTGAGAGTCCTGGAGAAGGCTGAGGGAACGGGTTTTCTACGCGCGGCGCCGCAGGTTGGGGCCGAGGTTCCCCATCGGGTCACGGCTGCGGGGAAGCTCTATCTCGCCCTCGACCCGGAAGCGCTTGCCCCACCGGTCGACGGCCATTCCTCTGCTGCGCCCGTCCGCTCCGAGGAGGTTCGGGATGGGGATCGCGCCAGAATTCGGATTCAGGAGCGGGGGCTGGCGTGGAATCGCGATGAGTGGATCGCCGGGCTCTCAGTGGTTGCGGGCGCGGTCTATATGGGTGACCGGCTTGTCGGCGCACTGGCGTTGGCTCTCCCCAGCCCGGCCCTTGCGGAAAGGGACGCCCAAGAGCTTGAACAGCAAGTGAAGGCCGCTGCCGAAGAGGCTTCCTCTCGACTGAGCGGATTGGGCCGAGTGCCCGGATCGGCTTGGCCTCCAGCGGCCGACTCGCGATAAGGAACGGCGTATGAAGATTTGGATGTCTGGAAAAATCGTTGGGCCCGACGAGGCTCAAATCTCGGTGCTCGATCACGGCCTCCTGTACGGCGATGGCCTCTTTGAGGGGATGCGGATTCACGCTGGCCGGGTCTTCCGGTTGCCCGACCATCTCCATCGTCTCGCTGGGGGTGCCCGCGCATTAGGCCTTGATCTTCCCTATGCGATCGATGAAATCAGTCAGATCGTTTTGGAGACCGCTCGGGCTTTCGGTGAAGCCCAAGCCTATGTGCGCTTGGTGTGTACTCGAGGACGGGGCGCCTTGGGGGTCGACCCAACGGGGTGCAGAGACCCTCAGCTCTTTTGCATTGTGACGTCCTTGACCCTCTACCCGGATGAAAAGCTTGCCTCGGGAATTGATCTCATCACCGCCAGCGTTCGCCGGCCAGCTGTCGACTCGCTTGATCCGCAGATCAAGAGCCTCAACTACTTGAATAGTGTTTTGGCCAAACGGGAAGCTCGACTTCAAGGGGCGGATGAGGCGCTGATTCTCAACGGCCGGGGCTTGGTCGCGGAGGCTGCCGTCGCGAATGTTTTCGTCGTGCGAGGTCAGCGTTTGCTCACGCCGCCGACGACAGACGGGGCGCTGCCCGGGATCACCCGACGAAGCGTGATGGAGATTGCCCTTGAACTGGGTCTCCCGGCGGTTGAGGTCTCCCTGGGCCGCCTCGACTTTTTTCAAGCCGACGAAGTCTTCATCACCGGCAGCGGTGCGGGAATTGTTCCTGTTGCCCGCCTCGACGGCCAGCGGGTCGGCCAGGGTGATTCGGCCCCGGTGACGCAGCAGATTCTTCGGGCGTTTCCCCCGTTTGCCGAGCGGATGGGCGTCCCCTTTTAATCTCAGTGCGGCCGGACCCTGGCTGGCGCGTGCAGACCCCGGGGTCGCTATTCTGGCGACGCGGCGCAGAGAGCCCGGCCCTTCTGGCCAGGCGGCGCGAAGCGGGAGTCGATTCGACGTGCGTTGGTCCCAAGCCTTTATCCCCACTTTGCGAGATGATCCCGCTGACGCCGAGGCGGTCAGCCACAAGCTTTTGCTTCGAGCGGGCTTTGCCCGGCAACTGATGGCGGGGGTCTACTCCCTTTTGCCCCTTGGCCTTCGATCTTTTCAAAAGGTCGAGAAGATTATTCGCGAGGAAATGAACGGCCTTGGGGCCCAGGAATTCTCTTTGCCCAGTCTACACCCCAAAGATCTTTGGGAACGATCCGGCCGCTGGTCCAAGATGGCGGGCGAGATGTTCCAGTTCGAAGACCGCCGTGGCAGTGATGTCGGGCTGGGAATGACCCACGAAGAAGTTTTTGCCCACATCGCCGGTGAGCTGCGGTCTTACAAACAACTTCCTCAGGTCTGGTACCAATTCCAGACGAAGTTTCGTGATGAGCCGCGCCCAAAAAGTGGATTGCTGCGCGTTCGAGAGTTCACGATGAAGGACTCCTACTCTTTAGACGTTGACGAGGAAGGGCTGGCACAGTCTTTCGAGCGGCACTTCGAGGCGTACCGACGCATCTTTAAAAGGTTGGGCTTTGAGGTCGTGGCGGTGGAAGCCTCTTCTGGATCGATGGGTGGGAATGAGTCGATCGAATTTATGCTTCGCACTGATGCGGGAGAAGACAGGGTCGCTGGTTGCGGAGCATGCGGTTACGCGGCCAATCTTGAGAAAGCCACAAGTCGCCTGCCCGATGTGGAGGACAGCCTCCAAGAGGCGTCCCCCGAAAAATTTCCCACACCGGGTGTGCGGACAATTGAAGACCTTGCCGTGATGGAGGGCGGCACTCCCGCAGAAAGGCAGATCAAAACCCTCGTCTACATGATGGACGAGAAAGTTGTTCTGGTGCTTCTCCGTGGAGATCACCTGATTGCCGAACAAAAGCTGATCGATGGTGTCGAAGCGGACTCGATTCGCCCGGCACACGCCGAAGAAATCCAGTCCGCCTTGGGGGCGAAACCAGGGAGTCTTGGCGCCGTCGGCGCCGAAGATCTCTTCGTGATTGCAGATGAAGCCTTGCGGGGTCGCCGAAATATGACGACCGGAGCCAACGAAGATGGATTTCATCTCAGCGGTGTGGACGTCGAGCGAGATATTCCGGTTAAGGGTTGGCTCGATCTGAGGGAAGTCCTTGCTGAGGAGGGCTGCCCGATGTGCGGTCAACCGCTGGACGTCTACAAATGCCTTGAGGTCGGCCACATTTTCAAATTGGGGACCCGCTATAGCGAGGCGATGGGGGCGAAAGTTCTCGACCAAAACGGAAAGTCTGCTCCGATTGTGATGGGCTCTTACGGCATCGGCTTAGATCGAAATCTAGCAGCCATCGTCGAAGCGAATCACGACGACTCCGGAATCATCTGGCCCGTCAATGTTGCGCCCTTCGAGGTAGTGGTTACGGTCGTGAAGCCCAAGGTTGTTGACTGTCTTGAGGCGGGGCAGAGGCTCTATGAAGCGCTCTTGGGTCATGGCATCGATGTGATTCTCGACGATCGCGATGAACGTCCGGGTGTGAAGTTCAAGGATGCCGACCTGATTGGCATTCCCTACCGAGTCACTGTGGGCCCGAAGGGGTTGGCGGATGGCGTGGTCGAGTTAAAGCGCCGGCGGGATGGTCAAACGCGAGATCTGGAGACTGCCCAAGCGGCCCTCGCCATTGCGGAAGAGGTTCTCGACGAGCGGCGCTGATGAAGCAATCGAATCAATGGTTGACCTGTGCGAACGGAGTCACAAGCATTCGATTGCTTTTGGCGCCCCTCCTTGCATGGGCGGTTGCTCGCCATCGGGTCGAGCTTGGAGCCGTCGTATTTATTTTGGCTGTGGCGACCGATTTGGCCGACGGGCGGATCGCCCGGAGCCGAGGCGAGGCTTCAGCCTTGGGGGGTGTGTTGGATCACGCGACCGACGCCCTTTTCGTTTCTATCGGGCTCGCCGCGTATGCATTTCGGGGCGCGACGCCGAGTCTTCTCCCGCCGGTCATCGCCCTAGCCTTTATCCAATACGCGCTTGATTCCCGAGCACTCGCGGGACATCCCTTGCGAACCAGCCGGATTGGTCGTTCTAATGGTCTTGCCTACTACGTGCTCTTGGGATTATTGGTCTTGCGTGACGCCGTAGAGGGCGGCGGCTCAGATTCGATTTTTCTCTACGGGCTAGGGTGGGTTTTGGTCTTGACCAGTCTCGTCTCCATGGTGGACCGCGGATTGGCTTGGACGTCTACCCGAAGAGCTCCCGATTTGCACGACGGAGAAAAAGAAGACCAATCGCTGCATTGAAGAAAATAAAGAAGTTGTGCTGCACGAAGCCGAAGGCGGCCATTTCGCCTTCGTGGCCGGGGAAGAGAATGACCCAAAGAGTGATGGCCACGGTTCGCATGGGGCCTGGGGTCGCCGCGCCGAAGAAGATCACCGGGAGGTAGCCCAGCATCTGCAGAAAACTGGTATCTACGTTGAAGAGCCGAAGAGCTAGGGTGTAGATCACCACCGCCGCAAGCAAGGCCGGCGACCTGAGTATGATCACCCCGAGGTAACGAAGCGGTCCGGCCTCACGAAATGATTTAAAAGCAGGTCGATCACGAAAAGATGCCGACTTGCCCAATGGGCTTCGAAAGAGCAGGATCCAGGCGAGAAAGAAAACAGAGGCGACCCCGGCGATCCAGGGGATTAATCCGAACTCGCTGGGCAAAGAGTCTCCGCCAATTAACCAACCCACCGTGGCCCACATGAGCAGGTAGTAAAATTCGCAAAACATGATGAAGACCATGCTGGAGCCGACTTCCCATCCGGGAACCTCATAGCGCCTGTTGAGGTAGAGCCCCATGGCGCCTTTGCCGACCTGTTCGTTGATGATGGAGAGGATGTAGCTGCTGCCGCGGATCGGAAGCATGTTTTTGTAGGAAACACTTGTATTGAACCAGTTGATGACACGCCAGACGACCAGCGTGTCGATCAAGAAGAAGAAGACCGAATAGGGGATCATCAAGGCGAGCCATTGACCCCAATGGACCTGGGCAAAAACTCCGCCCAGATAAGCGAAGAGCCCGATGCCTTCCCGAGCTGCAGCCCCAGATAATTTCGTGTAGAGATATCCGAAGCAGGCAATCGTGATCAGCCACGGCAAGGACTTCTGCCAGAGCGGAGTTTTCCGTTTCGATTCCTGACTTGTCATTTGATCGCTCTGGCCAGTCGCGGGTTCATTCATGGGTTTAGCTTTCTGGTCCGACGTAGGACGCCAGGGTGTCATCCAGCGGAGTCAAAGAGATGCCCAACTCACGGCAGCAGGGCGTGGGGTCGATCTGGTCATCGTGTTGAAGGATGTCGAACATGGGCCGGGTGATCGGCGGATTCTTTGCGGCTCCTTCGAGCAGACTCACGAAGAATCGAGCAAGGCCCAGAGGAATCGGTAGCACCCAGGGTTCGCGATCGTAAAGCCGGGCGGCTCGTTGAATCAGATCTCGATGAGCGAGGCTTTCGGGGCCTCCCAGGTCGAATTGCCTGTCTTCCGTATGCTCGACCTGCAGGGAGGCGAGCATTGCGTCGAGGACGTTCTGACTGTCGATCGGTTGTTGGATCGTTTTTCCGCCTCCGGCCAAGCTGACAACCCTCGATTGTGCCTCCTTCCGCAGAGAAGCGGATGCATAGTCGTTGGGTCCGATCACCATGGGGACTCGGAGTGTCGTGGCCGGGCAGGCACCGTTTTCGAGCAGAGCCTCTGCTCTTCCCTTTGAGGCGAGGCAGGCATTGGCGGAGTCTGGATGGGAACCCAGAATACTGAGGTAGACGATGCGTCTGACGGGGGTGCCCTCTAAGGCCTGGGTCAGGGTCTGGCAGGTGTCCTCGTGGGCCTGCGTGTAGGAGGTCGTCGAGGTCTCCTTGATGATCCCCACCAAATGAACGACGCCCTCGCACTGGGCCGCGGCCTCCCTCATGGATTGGGGGTCTGTGTAATCCCCCACCACGATCTCTGGAGGATTCGGGCAGCCGAGGTCTCGGATGGCCTTTGCGGCGCGTTCAGACCGTACCAGTGCACGCACGCCGAAGGCTCCGCCGTTCGCATCCTCGGGCTCGTCGCAGAGACGTTGAATGAGTTGCTGGCCGAGGTTTCCGTTGGCCCCGGTGATCAAGATCTTCATGGAGTCAGATTGCATCTATCGAATATATCCGAAGATGCTCGGACAGATGACGAGTTCGTGAATCATCCGCGTTTCCTCAGCGCAGCCCGGCCACGTAGATCCTCACAAAGTGGCTGAGGCGTTTGTAGAAAGTGGTGGAATCTTCGGCGCCTCGAATCAGGCCGAAAGCGCCGAGGTTGAGCAATTCTGCGGCGATTTGGGGGGCGGGTCCGGGGCTGCCGAGAGCGATCTCGCCTTCCCGATTGGCTTTTCGGAGAGCGGCGGTCAACAGGGCCTGGAAGCGAGAGGAGGCATCGTAAACGATGTCCCCGCAGAGTCGATTGGCTTCGTCGCAGATCTCGTTTCCATGAGGTGATTCGTCACCGAAGGTATGAACGCCCCCCAGCTTGGCGGCGAGGGCACCCTCGAGCCGCTCTTCGAGGGTCGTCTTTTCGGGATCCGCTTCGAGCATCCGGGTTGTCTCATACAAGGCACGCTCGTGGATACGCTCCGAGAGACTCCGAAAGACCTCGTCCTTGTTCTTGAAATACGAATAGAGCGAAGGGCGAGACATGCCGGCTTCTTTCGCGATGTCTTCCATCGATGTTCGGCGATACCCGTATCGCCGAAAAAGCGTATTCGCGGCCAGCAAGATCGCTTCGCGTTTGGGGTTCTCCGGTTCCGACATCTTTTACACTTTGACGTTTTATTATTAAAGTGTCAATATGGGCTTTTGAGCGAAACGGCAGTCGACCGCGTTGCGGGTGGACCGGACGCGGCTGTTAATGCCTTTGGACGGAGAACTCCCTTGAAGAAGCTCGCAAAGATCCTCGGTGGCGTGGTGGGCGTGATCGCCGGGATCATCCTGGTACTGGTGGTGGTGAATCGGTTTTGGGACGGTCCGCTTGTGGAAATGCTTCCGGGGGGGCCGTTTACCAGCGGGGAAATCGTCATGGAGGGCCCAGAGGACTGGAGCTTTCTCGCGGACCGGATGACGGTGGAGTTCGAATCAGCCGGTCGATCACGAATCACCTGGATCCACGTCTTGGATGGCGATGCCTACATCGGCGCCAGTCTGGGCTTTCCTCCATTCAAGACCTGGCACGAAACCGCCCTGGTCGATCCGAATGCGGTTCTTCGGGTGGATGGAAAGCGATACCCGCGTCATCTCACAAAGGTTGAAGATGAAGAGACTCAAGCGCGATTGAAGGAGGGCGGCGAGCGCAAATATGGAGGCAGTCCCGACCCTTCTTCCGAGACATGGTATTTCCGACTGGACCCGCCGCGATGAATCTGCGGACCCGGCCGATTCCACGAGGCGCAAGGGAAGCCCCTGGGCCGCGCCGAAATTTCGAAAGATTGTCTCGCCGGGACGCGGCGCCGAATCAGTCCGAGAGCAGGTCTTGGACGTCCTGTCTGCCCCCGGACAGTTTCCACGAACCATCCGGGGAAAGCGCCCAGCGCCGGATGTCTTCCTGAAGGTAGCTGGAGAGGATGCGGTCGATGCGGCCTTGCAGGGTCGCATCTCGAATCGGGACGACGGTTTCGACCCGCAGATCGAGATTGCGCGGCATCAGGTCGGCTGAGCCGAGCCAGTATTCCGCGTCATCCGTCGGGGAGCCGAAGCGAAAGATCCGAGAGTGCTCGAGGTATCGGCCGAGAATCGAGTGCACGCGAATTCGTTCCGAGAGCCCGTGCACGCCTGGCCGGAGACAGCAAATTCCCCGGATAATCAGATCAATTTCGCAACCGGCTTGGGAGGCCGCGTAGAGGGCCTCGATGATGGGTGGGTCGGCCAGACTATTGGCCTTCACGACAATTCGGCCCCCGGGACGAGATTGGTTCTGGATTTTTTCGATTATTCCTCCTCGGAGGTGCTCGGGCGCAACGAGGAGGCGATCATAGTCTCGAAGCCCACTCCCGCTCGTCAGCCGATGGAAAACCTCCGCCACGTCCCGCGTGATATCGGGGTCTGAAGTCAGCAGTCCAATGTCTTCGTAGATTCGAGCCGTCACGGGGTTGTAGTTCCCGGTGCCCACGTGGCAGTAACGTCTGATCCCAGAAGATTCAGCCCTGACCACAAGGGCAATCTTCGAGTGGGTTTTAAGGCCCATCACCCCATAGACGACATGTGCGCCGGCTCGCTCAAGAGAGCGCGCCCGCTGGAGATTCGCCGCCTCGTCGAATCGCGCTTTGAGCTCGACCAGCACGACGACTTGCTTTCCGCTGGCTGCTGCGTGCTCGAGCGCCCGCACGATTCCGCTTTCGGGCCCACCCGTTCGATAGATCGTGCACATGATGACGCGGACTTTTAGATCTTCGGCCGCCGCTCTGAGGAGTTCTTCCAGAGAACTCTCGAAGCTTTCATACGGGTGGTGGACGAGGTAATCCCGCTCTACCAGCGCGTCGAAAATCGGAGTCGCATCCGAGGCCGACCCCGAACGGAAAGATCGCGCGACGCGCTTCTCATATTTCAAATCGGCCCGATCGATTTGGCTGACATCCCAAAGCGCGCCCAGATCCAGCGGGCCACTGGCGTCGTAGACGTCTTCTTGGCCGAGTTCGAGGATGCCGATGAGCATTTGGCGAATCTTTGAACCGGTCTCTTGACTGACCTCAATTCGCACAGCATCGCTTTGACGCCGTAGCCTTCGGAGTCCAACCTCGATTTCGGAAGCCAGGTCCGTGTCGTTTCGCTCACGCAATTCGAGATCTGCGTCACGTGTCACTCGGAAACAGCCGAGTTCCCGAATTTCATCCTCGGGAAAGAAGGAAGGCAAGGCGGCGAGAATGATTTCTTCGATGGGCAACATCCGGTGTTTTGAGATCTCGAAAAGTCGGGGCGCGAAGGAAGGCACTTTGATCCGCGCGAAACGCTCCTCCGCTGCACCGGGTCTTCCCACGATCGCCCCCACACTCAGTGAAAGAGCGGATACATACGGAAAGGGGTGGGCTGAATCGACCGCCAAGGGGATCAGGGTCGGGCGGATTTCCGCATCGAAGAGCGCTTCCACTCGGGCACGCTCTTCGCCGTCCAGATCCCGCCAGGTCAGGATTTCGATCCCTTCCTCAGCGAGGGCGGGCAGCAGCTCGCCTTTGTAGAGCGCGTACGCGGCGTGGATCATCCGCTCTACAGATTCACGAATGGCCTCCAGTTGCTCCTCGGCGGACCGTCCGTCCGGCGAAGACCAGTCGGGGTCCTCGGCCCGCCGGTCCTGAAGGTCCGCGACACGCACCTGAAAGAACTCATCGAGGTTGCGCGACGCGATGGCCAAGAACTTGACCCGCTCAAGGAGCGGCGTCGTCGGATCGCGAGCAAGCTCCAAGACGCGCTGATTGAAGCTCAACCAGCTCAATTCTCGGTTAATGAATCGTTTTGGATCGGGGGGGATCACGACTCATGACTTTACCGCATCCAGCCAGAGCCTTGCAGAGCAGCCAGGGCCTCTAGACGTTGAGGGCCAGCCTCGCCGCGGGCGACATCATTTCCATGTCCCAGGGAGGCTCCCAGACGAGTTCGAGGCGGACATCCGTCACGCCTTCCACGTCTCGAGTTTTGGCCTCGACTTCCGGGGGCAGGATCTCAGCAGCCGGACACATGGGTGTCGTTAGGGTCATGACGATGTCCGCAACGCCTTTTTCGTCGACTTCGAGCTCGTAGATGAGACCAAGCTCATAGATGTCGACGGGAATTTCAGGGTCGTAGACGGTTTTCATCGCGGCAATCACATCGTACTTGATGGCCTCGACATCGCGCGGGGCTTGAGTGGGCAAAGGGCCGGCGTCGGAACGGACTTCATTCGGTGCAGCGACCGCTTCGCTTTGATTTTGCTCTTTTTCCGAATCGTTTTTTGTCATCCTGCGCTCACTCTGTTTGGGCGGTGCCGCCGGTATTCGCCATGGCTTCTCGGAGAGTATGCCAAGCGAGCGTCGCGCACTTGACCCGCATTGGGTATTCGCGGACACCCGAAAACACGGCCAGCTTCCCCATATCGGCGATGTCCACGGGTTGATCAACCGGGCTGGTCACCAAGTCATGAAAGCTCTCAAACTGTCCTTCAATCTCTGAGGGGCTTCGACCTTTGATCCACTCGGTCATGAGCGATGCCGAAGCGGTGGAAATCGCGCACCCGTTGCCTTGGAAGGCCACATCGGCGACCCGACCGTCCGCATCCATCGTGAGATAGAGGGTCAGCTGGTCCCCGCAGAGAGGGTTGTGGCCTTCGGCCGTTCGGTCTGCATCATCGATGACCCGAAAGTTACGGGGTTTTTTGTTGTGATCGAGAATGGTCGCTTGGTAGAGCTCTCGGAGTTCATCCATCAGCGAAAGATCTCCACAGTTTCGCGCAGCGCTTCGGTCAGTCGGTCGATTTCATCGGGCGTATTGTAGAGCGCAAAGGACGCGCGAACCGTGGCCGGGACTCCGAAGATTTCCATCACCGGCTGCGCACAGTGATGCCCGACGCGGACCGCAACGCCAGCTTGGTCAAGCGCGGTGCCCACGTCATGGGCGTGGATACCGTCCAGAACAAAGGAGACTACTGCTGATTTTTCTGACGCGGTTCCGATCATGCGCAGGCCGTCAATTTCGGCGAGTTTCGCGGTGGCTTGTTCAAGCAATTGATGTTCCCATTGAGCCACCCGCTCGACTCCGATTCCTTGAAGGTAATCCATCGCCGCGGCGAGGCCGACGGCCCCAGCGATGTCCGGGGTACCCGCCTCAAATCGTGCCGGCGGAGGCGCATAGGTGCTCTTCTCGAAGCTGACGGATTCAATCATGTCGCCGCCTCCCAGAAAGGGGGGCATGGACTCAAGGAGAGCGTGTTTTCCATAGAGCACGCCGATCCCGCTTGGCCCGAGCAGCTTGTGACCGGAGAAGACGTAAAAGTCAGCGTCCATCTGGGTGACGTCGACCGGCATATGGGGAATCGCCTGGGCACCATCGACGAGCACCTTCGCGCCCCGCGCGTGGGCCATCGGAATCATCTGCTCAAGCGGGAGAATGGTCCCGAGGGCATTGGAAACCTGGGTGAGCGCGACCAGGCGCGTACGATCGCTGATGAGTTTCTCAAACTCTTCGAGAATCACTTCACCTTGGGCGTTGATCGGTGCGACCCGCAGCTGGACCCCTTTGCGTTGACCGAGCATTTGCCAAGGAACGATATTCGCATGGTGCTCAAGCGCCGTAATGAGAATTTCGTCTCCGGCCTCAAGATTTTGTTCGGCCCATGTGTGCGCGACGAGGTTGATTGCTTCCGTTGCGTTCCGAACGAAAACGATTTCGCGACGATCGGCCGCCCCAATGAACTTTTGAACGGTGTCCCGCGCTCCTTCGTAGCGCTGTGTGGCCTCGGCGGAGAGCCGATAAACACCGCGATGGATATTGGCGTAGTGTGCTTCGTAGAATTCGCTGATGGTGTCGATCACGACTTGAGGCTTTTGCGCACTGGCCGCCGTGTCGAGAAAAACCAACGGCTTTCCCCTGACTTGGCTGTCCAGAATCGGGAAGTCCGCCCGCACGGCCGCGACATCGTAAGCCGTCTGGCTCATGACGAGTCCCGGGAGGTCGCGGCCGCAAGGGCCTCAACGATCAGCGTCTCGATTTCTGTCCGATCGACATGTTGCGGAATCGAGTCGACGATCTCTTGTGCAAAGCCTCGGGTGAGCATCGCACGGGCGGCCTCGGGCCCGATGGCTCGAGACCGGAGATAGAAGAGCGCCTCCGGGTCCAAGCGACCAATGGTTGAGCCGTGGCTGCACCGAACATCGTCGGCATAGATCTCCAATTGGGGCTGCGTGTTGATCTCGGCCCTCTCACCCAGGAGCAGATTGGGGTTGGACTGCTGGCTATCTGTTTTCTGCGCGTCCGGTCGCACGATGATCCGACCACAGAAAACCCCCCGAGAAGAGTCACCCAAGACGCCCTTATACAACTCGCGGCTGGTGCAGTGGGAGACCGCATGGTCGATCGTGGTTTGATGATCGATATGCCGCTCGTCTGAGCCAATGAACAGCCCCCGGAGATCGACGGCTGCGCCTTGACCCGAGAGCACCGAAACGACTTCATTTCGGACCAAACGTCCGCCGAGGGTAAGCGTGTGGACCCTGAGCTGGCCGTGTTGTTCTTGCTGTGCATAGAGGTTTGAAGCGAGAAAGCTCTCGGCGCCTCCTCGTTGGACCAAGACAAGATCGAGTTCGGCTTGAGGCTCGACGATCACTTCTGAGACAAAGGCGGAGAGTCGGGGCCCATCGCCTGGGGTGAGGTGCTCGATCACGAGGGTTGATCGGCTCCCCGCCCGGGCTCTCACGGCGAGGCGGGGACATGAAAGGGCCTCGCTCTTCGAATCAGTGATAGACAGATGAAGGGGAGAAGTGATTTGGGCGTCTCGATCAATTTCGAGGCAAACGCCATCGCGGACGAGCGCCGTATTCAGAGCCGTAAAGAAGTGGAGTTTTGGATCAGCCACCTGACCCAGTACTTCGAGGTCGTTGACATGGACCGATTCGCTTGTTCTCACCTTGGCCATGGACTCGAATCGGGCCCCCGCGCCGTCGCTCGACTCAGCGTCTGACACGAACTGCCCATCGACCAATCCAGCCTTCAGACCGGCTTGGCGCGACAAGGGAGTCGAGGGCAGAGAGAGGACGTCCTCGCCCGGATCGGCCGGGGCACTCCATTCGATCTTTGCGATCTCGGCTAGGGATGTGTACTTCCAGGATTCCTGGCGACGGGTCGGCAAGCCTTGCTCCGACAGGGCCGTGACCGATTGGAGTCGAGCCTCTCGCAAAGCGGGAAGCGCATCCCCTCTTTCGGTGATGCGCGCGCTGGCTTCGAGCCAGCCGGAAATCGAACGCCGCTCTGCGCTCGTCACGCGTTCGTCTCCTCGATCCAGCCGTAGCCTTTTTCTTCGAGCTCAAGGGCGAGCTCTTTGCCTCCGCTGCGCACGATGCGGCCGCCGGAAAGGACATGCACATGATCCGGCACGATGTAATCGAGCAATCTCTGATAGTGGGTAATGACCAGCATGGCCCGCTCGGGCGATCGAAGTGAGTTCACGCCTTGGGCGACGACGCGAAGGGCATCGATATCCAACCCAGAATCCGTTTCATCTAGAATGCTGAGCTTGGGTTCAAGCAACAGCATCTGGAGCACCTCGTTCCGCTTCTTCTCGCCGCCGGAAAAACCTTCGTTGATGGACCGGTTCATGAGGTCCGTGGGCATGTCGACGATTTTCATTTTTTCCTGAGACAGGGTTAGGAATTCCATCGCGTCTAGTTCAGGTTCGCCGCGATGGGCCCGCACGGCATTGACCGAGGCCTTAAGGAAATAATTATTCGAGACGCCGGGGATCTCCACGGGATATTGGAACGCCAGAAAAATCCCTTCTCGAGCGCGATCCTCCGGCTCGATCTGAGTCAGGTCTTGTCCCGAGTAGAGGACCTCGCCATCGGTCACCGAATAACCGGGCCGCCCCGCCAAAATATTCGACAGGGTGCTTTTTCCCGATCCGTTGGGTCCCATGACGGCATGGACCTCACCTGCGGCGATCTCAAGGTCGATGCCGCGAAGGATCGGTTCATCCCCTGCGTTGGCGTGGAGGTTCTTAATTTCCAACATGCTCTGGCTCCGCTTTATCCAACCGCGCCTTCGAGGCTGACGGACAATAGGTTCTGGGCCTCGACAGCAAATTCCATGGGAAGTTCTCGAAGCACTTCCTTGCAGAATCCGTTGACAATCATCGAGATGGCGTCTTCTTCGGAGAGGCCTCTTTGGCGGCAATAAAAGAGCTGATCCTCGCCGATCTTCGAAGTGGTGGCTTCGTGTTCCACCGTTGAATCGGGATTCTTGACCTCGAGGTAGGGGAAAGTGTGGGCGCCGCATTCATCGCCGAGGAGAAGCGAATCGCATTGCGAGTAGTTTCGGGCCCCTTTGGCCTTCGCGCCGATCCGAACAAGGCCGCGGTAGGACTGTTGGCCACGGCCGGCGGAGATCCCTTTTGACACGATTGTACTCTTTGTGTTTTTACCCAGGTGAATCATTTTGGTTCCGGTGTCGGCCTGTTGGCAGTTGTTCGTCATGGCGACGGAATAGAATTCGCCGACGGATTCGTCGCCCTGCAGGATGCAGCTCGGGTACTTCCAAGTAATGGCTGAGCCGGTCTCTACTTGGGTCCACGAAATTTTAGAACGGGCTCCCCGGCAAGCGCCGCGCTTGGTCACAAAGTTATAGATGCCCCCCACACCATTCTTATCACCGGGATACCAGTTTTGGACGGTGGAGTATTTGATCGAGGCATCTTGTAGGGCGACCAATTCGACAACGGCTGCGTGGAGTTGATTTTCATCCCGCATAGGGGCCGTGCAGCCTTCGAGATAGCTGACGGACGCTCCTTCATCGGCAACGAGCAGCGTGCGTTCAAACTGGCCGGTCCCCGAGGCGTTGATTCGGAAGTATGTGGACAGTTCCATCGGGCAGTGGACCCCTTTCGGGATGTACGCGAAGGAGCCGTCGCTGAAGACCGCTGAATTCAGGCAGGCGAAAAAATTGTCCGAATAGGGGACCACACTCCCCAGATACTCGCGAATGAGATCGGGATGGGTTTCGACCGCCTCCGAGAACGAGCAGAAGATGATGCCTTTCTTTTCCAGTTCGGATTTGAAAGTCGTGGCGACGGAGACGCTGTCGAAGACAGCATCCACGGCCACCCTGACCCCCGAAAGTCGCTTCTGCTCTTCAAGTGAGATGCCCAGCTTTTCGTAAGTCCGGAGCAGTTCCGGATCCACCTCGTCCAGACTTTCGAGCTCAACTGGCGCTTTGGGGGCCGAGTAATAGATGATGTTTTGGTAATCAATCTCGGGATAGTCGACCTGGGCCCATGTGGGTTCGTTCTTTTCCTCCAGCATCTCCATGAATCGGCCTAGGGCTTTCAGGCGGAAGTCGAGGAGCCAGGCCGGCTCGTTTTTCTTTGCGGAGATCGCCCGAACGACTTGCTCGTTGAGGCCCGGCGGGAGTCGATCTTCCTCGACGTCCGTGACAAAGCCATACTGGTACTCTTGGTTGGCGAGCTGCTTCAGCGCTTCATTTTTCTCAGGCATTTAGTTCACCTCTTCAACCGTAGGGGGGCTCA
>NHEP01000140.1 GCA_002171515.1 bacterium TMED88
GAGAGATGATTTCCTCGGAGGTACCCACCCGGTCCTTCGTGATAGGCCGCATAGAGTTCCGTGGCATCATTTTTATCGATTCCGGTCCGCCGATGAATTCGATCGCCGTACCAACCGATAAAATCGACCACGTCGGAAAAATTTCTTCTTGAAGCACCCGAGCGATCCAAATTTCGTCGATAGTCATCCCAAGTTTCATCGATGACTTGCCCATACCCGTAAGCACTTGATGGTCGTGGCCCTGGAAAAATCCAGAGGATTTGTTCTCGAGGCGGACGCGCGTTCGAACGGAAACTCGATTCTTGGTGGATGATCGCCAACTGAATGGCTGGCGAAATGCCCCATTTTTCATAACTGCGCTCAGCACTCCGGTGCCAATGCCGCTTTTCACGAAAAATACTGCAAAGGTCCTCAGGCTCTTTCGGCGGACCGCCGCCGCACGCCGCCCACCCAAGGCCCCCTCCAAGCAATACGGCCGTCAGGACCGCCCGTCGACCCAAAAAGCGTTTACACGATTTTCCAAAGATTTTGGCATGACGCCCTCTCAACGAATTCGGCCGATCGCCTCGCCCAAGCGCAGGGGAGTTCCCGGAGGCTTTTCGGCCAAGGAAGCTTGGCCGGGTCCGACAATCATCACGATGGTTGAACCGAACTCGAATCGCCCCCACTCCTCGCCCCTTCTCAGTGGGATAGCTTCCGGGTAGGCGTGAGTCGTCGGCTCGGCCTCGCGGAGACGAGAAGTCAAATCATCAAAGGCCAAACGGATTTTTCCCACTAGGGTGGCCCCGACGGCCACCATCACGAGGTCCGTCGCGTGCTCGCTCGATCCATCCGTCATTTTCATGTGGGCACAGATCCGTTCATTACGCACAAACAGATCCGAAATGCCCTCCAAGCCAATCCGATTGACCGGCCACAGCTGCCCGGGGACATGCGTCGCTTTCTGAACCCGGGCCTCACAGGGTGCATGAAAGCGGTGATAGTCGCGCGGAGCCAAATAAAATGTCGCGAAGGAACCGCCTTCAAATCTCGCCGCGCAATCCGGGTCTTCCAAGAAATCCGCCAACGAATAGGTTCGACCCTTCACTTGCACCAGTCGACCCGATTCAACCCGGCCCGACTCCCCCCAGGCTCCATCGCACGGCGCGACCAAATCACCCAGATCGGTCGATAGAGGTCGAGTCCCCGGGCGAAGTGCACGGGTAAAGAAAGCCTGCAAACACTCAAAGCTTTCGAGGGGATCTTTGACCTCGGCAAGGTCCGCCCCAACGGCGGCCGCAAATCCGCGCCAGAGAGGCCGCCGCAATCTTCCCGGGATTCGAACCTCGGCAATCCGCCCGAGGGCGGCCGAAAGTGCACTGCGAGGCAACAGCCGGATCACCCCGATCCAGCCGAGCCGACTTTCTTCCCCCCCCATTTTACTCGGCACCTCCACAGCTCAATCAGTCCACAGGGTCTCGATCCCCAAGCGCCCCGTGACCATCCACCACCTCAATCAATTCGGCAACGTCGGACTCTGTGAATCAATCGGTCCGAGATGTGATCCAGATCACAGAGTGCGGCCCCCCGTCTTGCTTTGATCCACGGGTCGTCTTTGATCGAAAAAACAGGGGGGAAGACCATGAACGAAGCCGCCAGCATTGTGGGGTTGATCCTGCTGGGTCTGACTTGGTTCGCTCTGCGAGGGATGGATCGGCGCAAGCCCTAGCCCCAACGAAGCAAGAGACCGTGCCGTTCGGTCTATCCCCTATGGACCCCGAACACTCAGACGCACCTTTGCCGGACCCACAGAGACTGCCCTGAGCCCCTCCGGCGCTTCAATGTCATCGAGTGACAGACTGAAAGTCCTCCGACCGAGCTTCACCAAGAGCGCGTCGACGCGAATCACCAAGTCTCCGCTGCGGGCGAGGAATCGATCTCGGCGACGGCCCTGGAATCGGACGGTCACTTCATGGGGCTCGACACTCACCAAGGCATAGGGTTCAGGGAGGTTTTCGACTACCACAGGCACGGACCAGTCGAAGGTCTCCAGGGCCGCACCCGGAACCGTTAAGGCCCAAAGCCCAAAGGCGACAGCCCCCGCCATCAGTGCTTCGCGCCATCGTCCCCGCAAGCGGCCCCACCACTCCTGAAGGCCCCGCGGTCCCGTACCCGCCTGAGATCGAGACCCGAAATCGTCTAGGGCGGCCGCCAGTTTTTCGGGTCCGTCGATCTGCTTCAAAATTCCACCGTGGGCCAAGGCAACCGTTCCGCGCTCCTCGCTCACCACTAAACAAAGCGCGTCGCTCCGCTCCGATAACCCCAAAGCGGCCGCATGCCGAGTCCCCACACCTGTGAGCTGATCCCAATCTGTCGAAAGAGGCAAATGGACCCCAAAGCGCGAGACTTGATTCGCCTTCAAAACGACCGCTCCATCGTGACCCGGAGTGGCAGGATCAAAGAGGCTGACGAGCAGGGGCTCGCTCAAACGCCCATCGAGATAGACCCCGCCATCGAGATGCCGCTCCAGGGGTTCTCGACCCGGGAGAACCATGAGTGCACCCACTCGACCCCCAGCCAGCCGGAAGACCGTTCGGACAAGAGCCCGTTCGACTTCTGGAGGCGGACGCGGCGCCTCGCGACGGAGGGCTCGAACTGCGATGACCTCGAACATGCGACGTAAATCGTCCTGAAAAACGACCACCAACATCACGGCTACCGCTGCGAAAAAACCTTGAAGCAGCCGGGTTGTCAGTTCGAGATCCAGAGCGTGAGCGAGGCCGAAAAGTCCCGCAATCGAGGCCAATCCAATCAGCGCCAAGCGTGCACGGGAAGTTCGCAACCAAGCAATGCCAAACCAGATCAACATGGCCGCAATGGCGATGTCGAATACGTCGCTCGGGCGAAGTTCCCCCAATAGCGGCAAGGCAAGGCTCCAAATGCCGGGCCGGCGGCGTCGGCACGCCCCCCACGCCCGATCCTTCGGGGACAATACCGGAACCCGGTCCGAGGCGAACCCCCCGCACTCGTAAAATTGGGCCCAACTGGTCACGATGAACGGTCTAGTCGCTGGCCGAGGGCCGCTGGGTCTACGACACTCTCGGTATGCGTTTTTTACACACGATGGTTCGTGTTTCCGACTTGGAAACCTCCCTTGAGTTCTACTGCCAACACCTCGGGCTGGTCGAGCAGCGACGCGTCGACGTCAAGGCAGGCCGCTTCACCCTGGTTTTTCTCGGGGCGCCGGGCAATCCAGAGGCTCAGGTAGAGCTCACCCACAACTGGGACCCGGAGTCCTATGCCGGTGGCCGCAACTTCGGACACCTCGCGTATGAGGTTGAAGATCTTTATGCAACGTGCCAGCGGCTCCAGGATGCGGGCGTTCCGATCAATCGGCCGCCCAGAGACGGCCACATGGCCTTCGTTCGCTCGCCGGATGGGATCTCGATCGAATTATTGCAGAAGGGCGGCGCCCTTCCCGTCCAAGAACCCTGGAAGTCGATGGAGAATATTGGCGAATGGTGAGCGCGCACGCGGATCATGAGCCGATTCGCGTTGTCACAGAAAATTTTCCGGGGCGCCCAGTCTTCGATACGGCGGTGACACACGCCTTACTTCGGCAGGTCGCCGAGGGAGCGGCGCCTGAGCCCGGTCGGCTTTACATCCCTGACGAAATCGTTCTTTTCTCTCTGCTTGATGCCCGGCGGCCCGGATTCTCACGGGCCCAGCAAATCTGCCAAGCCGGTGGTTCAGCAGCCGTTTTGCGCCTCGCAGGCGGACACGCAGCTCTCTTTCATTCACGATGTTTGGCCTTCTCCTGGGCGATGCCGGACTCTGGTGAACGAGATTCGATCCAAAAACGCTTTCAGTCCGTCTCGGAATGGCTCCGGTCGGGGCTCAGCCAGCTCGGCGTCGACGCGCGAATCGGCGAGGTCGAGGGCGAATACTGCCCGGGTGAATTCAGCGTGAATGCCGAAGGCCGCATCAAACTGATGGGAGTCGGTCAGCGTGTCGTTCGAGGCGCAGCGCACATCGGAGGCGTCATTGTCGCCGGTGATTCCCAGCGGGTTAAGGATGTGCTCGGGCCGGTCTACGAAGCGTTAAACCTCGCCTGGAATCCGGAAACCGCCGGCGCCGTCGAAGATGTCGTACCGGGAATCCGCCCGGCGGATGTTCGCAATGCCCTGCTCGACCAGCTTTCCACTGAACGGGAGTGGATTCCCGGAAGACTAGACCCGGGGACCCTCAGCCGAGCCGAATCCCTGCTGGACTGGCATGACCCCTCGCGATCACCGCGGGCGAATGCCGCCGCCCAATCGGGGTCAAAAACGATCCGGGTCGACGACTCGACCCTTGAGGCCTAAGCGCCGGCCTTCTCGTCATCTAGACCGTATTCCTGGATTTTACGTCTGAGGGTTGACCGGTCGATGTCCAAGGATTTCGCCGCACGGGTGCGATTCCCCGAGCAGTCCTCAAGCGCTTGCACGATCGCCCGACGCTCCACTTCACGGAGAGAAACTCCCCGGGGCAGGCCACTGGTCGAGGCATCCTCTTCAGCCGGCTCAGCCGACATTTCCCCATCGAGATCCATCGTCTCAAGAGAAAGATGACTCATTGTAATGCGAGAGCCGCCCGAAGCGGCCTTCGCGCCCTGCACAATATTTCGAAGCTGCCGAACGTTTCCAGGCCACGGCGCGTGAGCAAGGGCTTCCATGACTTCCGCACTCACTTCCGGCCCATCTTCCCCCAAGAAATGGTTCGCCAACAAAGAAATATCCTCGCGACGCTCACGCAACGTCGGGAGGTTAATCTCGATGCCACGCAGGCGATAATAAAGATCATCTCGCAGGCTGCCTTCTGCCATCATTGGCCGGGGATCTCGGTTCGTGGCCGCTACGAAACGAACGGAGACAACTTGGCTCTTCTCCGACCCCACGGGTCTCACCTCCCCGTCATCGATCACACGCAAGAGCTTTGCTTGGTGGGGCATCGTCATGGTTTCAAGCTCGTCGAGAAAAAGCACGCCGCCGTCTGCCTGGCGAAGCAGGCCCTCATGGTCCCGATCAGCACCGGTAAACGAGCCCTTCCGGTGCCCGAAGAATTCACTTTCAAAGAGTTCCGTAGGCGCCAGGGCGCAGTTGTGAGCAATGAAAGGCCCCTTTGCCAGAGGGGAGTGACTGTGGATGGCGCGGGAAACCAGCTCTTTGCCCGTTCCGGTATCGCCCGTCACGAGAATATGAACATCACTTCGAGCAGCCATCACCACTTTATGCCGAACCTCGAGAATCGCCTTGCTGACCCCAATCAACTCGGGAACGGCCCCTGACGTCTCCCGACGCAGGGGCCGGCTCGCCAAGGCCTTGTCCACTGCGGAAGAGAGGGCCGCCGGTGAAGCCGGTTTGACCAAATAATTAATGGCGCCCAGCTGAATGGCGCCCACCACGTCTTCGACGGATTCATTCGCTGTGAGCATGATGGCAGGCACTTCTGGCCATCGATCCTTCAGGTGCTCCAGCAACTCCAAACCATCCATTTGCGGCATACGGATGTCCGAGATCACCAAATCATAATTTTGGTTCTCAAGCGCAATCAGCGCTTCAATACCGTTGGACGTCGTTCGGACCTCGAAGTCCCGCTCTTCTAGGAGAACGCGCAGATAGTCCGAGGCGGATCGTTCGTCGTCCACGATCAGGATTCGGTGGCTCACGACACTCCTATCCAGCGGAACCCGTCCGCACCTCGCGCTTCAGCGGGAGCGCCATTTCAACCTCGCATCCAACCTGCTGCCCAGGGCGTGCATCGATCCGCCCACCATGTTCTTCAACAATTCGCTTGGCCAAGAAAAGACCGTAGCCACTTCCTCCCGGTTTTGTGGTGAAACCGGGTTTAAAAATCTCTTCCGGCGCCAAGCCCTCAAAGCCGACGCCCTCGTCCGTCACTCGAAGATGCAGCGCCTTGTCAGCCACCCAGGTCTCCACCGTTGCACGCCCCTGCCCCCCCATGGCTTCAACGGCATTGCGCATCAGAATCACGAGCGTCTCCGAGAGGGAGGTCTCTGCGATGGTCACATCGGGTTGCAATCCATCACTCCTCGCCTCCCACACGACATCCGGATGAGCCGACTTGAGTTCCTTGAGCGCGCGATCAACGACGGGCATGAGACCGCTCGGGACCTCAGAGGACGTCGGGGCGGTGGCCCCGTCCGGCTGATCGAGTTGAGCGGAGGCCGGGGGCTGATCGGAGCCCAAAGTGAGATGGGCCAATTCTTCAAGGTCGTCGATGGCGTGGCGAAGGCCTTCCAAGGCCGCTTTGCCTTCGGATCGCTCGTCAAAGCGGGGCTCGATTAGACGCGCGAAGCCTCGAAGGCTGTGCACAGCATTTTTGAGCCCATGGGCAAGGCGAGCCACGTTTTCTCCGAGAGCCGCCACCACCCGCTCATCCTCGAGCTCTCGAGTCATATCATCGAGGCGAAGAACGAGGCGTTCTCGCTCACGAATTTCAGCCGCCTGGCGCATCAGCCAACGTCGCGTGACGAGCCATGTCGCCAGCCCCATCCCGGTCAGGAATCCGGTCTGAAGGACCATCCCCAGGGCCACCGGCCGCCAAGCTAAGCCGGGCTGAAAAAACTCTTGAATCCAAAGGCCGGCCACCGATCCCCCCGTCATCAAGACGATCGAGGCGGGCTGCAGCGTCATGGCCGAGAGCACGATCTCCAACCACAGTCCAGCCATGAAGGGAGAAGAAACTCCGTTGGTGAAATACACCAAGAAAGTCCAGCCCCCCAAACCGATCACAGGGGAAGCAAACTCACAAGCCCTGGCCAAGCTCGGCCGCGAGCGCGCCATGTAGGCGAGAAAATTGAGGGTGGCGCTGATCCCCACCACCCACAGCGCCACGTAGCCAATGTGCAATTCGGCTCGAAAAACATAGGCCGCCACCGCCCCCACGGAGAGCGCAAAGTGGCGAGCGAGAAGCACGCGATCGAAGGCGCGATTCATGGCGATCTCTCAGGGCCTAGATGGCCGAAGCGGGGTTAGAGAATGAATATACCACGGTGCGGGCAGGCTCAGCCGACCCCCGGACGTCCGGAATCCAGACGCTTTTGAGCAAAACGGCGCCTCCACCAGCCACGGCCAGAGAGAAACTTATCTCCCTCCAGCTTGTGTCTGACCACTGGCGCCCGACTCGCTCCCCGCCCCGTCGCGACGGCGCGCCGAGGACACGGCGGACTTCCGTTTTGCTCCCTTTGCGGCCGCCTTCTTCCCCGCAGCTTTCCTTTTTGCGGCGGTTTTTTTTCGCTTCGATTTCTTTTTCGCCGCCTTTTTCTTTCGGACCGCTTTCTTCTCGGGGATTTCTTCTACCCATTTGCCATCCTGAAAAAAAGCTCGCCACCCGGTGGCTTTTCCATCCGACTCGCTCATCACGTATTGCTCTCGGGTCTTTCGAGCAAAACGAACAGCCGCGGGGTTGCCATCCGGATCCTGGCTCGGCGCCTGCGCAAGAAATTTATACTTCTCGTCGAGCTGCGAGGAGACGCTCTGAATTTCATGAACCAAGGGCGCACGCGTTTCTCGATGTTTTGGGAATTGACTCGCCGCGAGAAAAATGCCTGCGGCCCCATCGCGGAGCAGGAAGAAGTCATCACATTTCTCACACAGCAGGTCGGGCATTGGAATCGGGTCGACTTTGGGCGGAGCTGGCTGACCATTCCGAAGCAGCTTTCGAGTGTTCTTGCAGTCTTCGGCTGTGCAACCGAAATATTTGCCGAAGCGACCGTTTTTCAGCTGCATCTCCGAGCCGCATTTGTCGCATTCGAGGACAGGACCGTCATACCCCTTGATGACAAAGGTGCCGGCTTCAACCTCGAACCCGTCGCAATCCGGATTGTTACCGCAGACGTGAAGTTTACGACTTTCATCAATCAGGTAGCTGTCCATCGAGGTCTGGCACTTCGAACACCGTCGACGCCCAAGCAAAAGAAGTGCTTCGCTCTCCTCTTGGTCATCGGCATCCGCGCTCACCGCCTCATCGCCGGGCGTCAAATTGATGGTGCTTTTACAACGTTCTTTGGGAGGCAGGGCATAGCCCGAGCAGCCCAAAAAAACGCCCGTCGAAGCTGTGCGAATTTGGAGCATCCGACCGCAACTCGGACACGGGATATCGGTTTCGGTCGGCGAATTGCTCCGCATGCCCGTCTCTTCGTCCGCTGCGGATTCCAACTTCTTTTGAAAGTCGGAATAAAAGAGCTTCAGCACCGACTTCCAGTTCGCCTCGCCCAGTGCGATCTTATCGAGAGCTTCTTCCAATCCGGCCGTGAATCCGTAATCCATCAAGTCTTCAAAGTTTTCCGTCAAACGCTCGGTCACGATCTCGCCGATCTTTTCGGCGTAAAACCGACGATTTTCCACGCGGGCATAGCCCCGATCTTGGATTGTGGAAATAATCGAAGCATACGTCGATGGACGACCGATCCCGCGCTTCTCGAGCTCTTTGACCAAACTGGCTTCACTGAATCGGGGAGGCGGCTTCGTGAAGTGTTGAATGGGGTCAAAATCCTGAAGCGTCAGCACATCCCCTACTTGAACATCGGGCAAAGGAGGATTCTTTTCAGACTTGCCAGACGGCTTTTCGACTTTCGTGTAGCCGTCAAAAACCAAGATACGGCCACGCGTGCGCAGCTCAAAATCATCCACCCGCAGAACGATCGCCGTGCTCAAGTATTCGGCAGGCGGCATCTGGCAGGCCACAAAGCGGTTCCAGATCAATTCGTAAAGTCGCTCTTGATCTCGCTCCAAGCCGGGGGTCTGGCCGGGTTGCAGGCGAACATCCGATGGTCGAATCGCTTCATGGGCTTCCTGCGCGCCATCTCTGCTGGAATACGAAAGAGCCTGACTTGGGAGATATCGAGCCCCATAGGCCTGGTCAATGTGAGCGCGGCAGGCTTCCACCGCCTCGGAGGACAGATTCGTCGAGTCTGTTCTCATGTAAGTGATGTGGCCTGCTTCATACAGCCTTTGAGCCAGCATCATGGTTTTTTTGACACTGAATCCCAATCGAGTGCTGGCGGCTTGCTGGAGGGTCGACGTGATAAACGGCGCAGAGGGCCGAGTCTTGGTCGGCTTGTCATTGCGTTCGGCGATCTCGAAATTATGCGGGCGGAGGCGCTCGACCGCGGCCAGGGTCGTGGCCTCGTTCGTTGGCCGGAATTCCTCGCCGGACTCCTTGACGACCTGAAGTCGCAGTGGGTCACCACCTGAGGTCGTCACATCCGCAAAGAGTTCCCAATACTCCTCGGGAATGAAGGCATGAATCTCCCGCTCTCGCTCGACCAGCAGTCGAACCGCCACGGACTGCACCCGACCCGCCGAGAGCCCACGAGCCACCTTGGACCAAAGAAGGGGCGAGAGCATGTAGCCCACGACCCGATCCAAAAATCGCCTTGCCTGCTGGGCATTCACTCGAGACATATCGAGATCACCCGGCACCTCAAAAGCCTGCTGAATGGCCGTACGCGTAATCTCATTAAAGACAACTCGCTTAAAGCGCGAATCGTCCCCCCCGATCACCTCGCGGAGATGCCAAGCAATGGCCTCCCCCTCTCGGTCCAGATCCGTTGCGAGGTAAATCGCGTCGGCGCCCTTGGCGAGCTTTTTGAGCTCCGTCACCACTTTTTCTTTGCCGGGCAGAATCTCGTAATTGGCTTTCCAGCCTTTGGCGGGATCAATCCCCATCCTGGCAATCAGCGCGAGGCGAGCCTTCTTCCGCTTATGGGCCGCCCGCTTGGCCGGCGGGAGTTTGCGGGTCTCGGCCGCGGCTTTCGCCCGGGCGGCGGGATCCACCTTTTTCCCCGAACCGGAAACAGGCAAATCGCGTATGTGCCCCACGCTGGACTTCACCACGAAATCCTTGCCGAGGTATTTGTTAATCGTCCGGGCCTTTGCCGGCGACTCCACGATGACAAGCGATTTAGCCATGATTCCTCTTCGACCCTGAGCGGCCATCGGATGGCTGCCGGGCTGACTTGAGATCCCTCGGGTATCGGTCGCTTGGACCCTCCCCCCGAAACGCGACCCAATTAGCACAACCCGCCCGGTCCAGCGCAAGCCTCCCCGCGGGCCTTCGCCTCAGCCCTCGGTGAAGACCGCTGCACCCTCGCTCGCGGCTACCCCCCGAGGGGTAAGCGGTCGAGAGAGCGCCTCTGACGATTGTCTCCCTCTGCTCTGCCCCAAGAAGCACCGCAAAGGCGAACAAGATCGCCTGCCCGGCTCGGTCTGATCCCCCATACGGGTTTGCCGGTAATCCGATCATCGGGCAACCTGAACCGCTCGTGGGCCCAAAACATCGTCCCTCGTCCCAAGGAGCAGCCCCCATGGCACAATTGATCGGAAAACTCGTTCCCGAGGATGACTACACCCATCCCCTTGGCCCTGAGCCCAACTTCAACGAGAGCATGTACTTCAACTTTTTCGATCCGGACCGCCAGCTCGGAGGCTTTGTCCGACTGGGCAATCGGGCCAACGAAGGCCGGGCGGAAATGACCATTTGCCTCTTTCTTCCAGACGGGCGGGTGCTGTTCAACTTCAAACGCGCGGCCATCGAGAACAATGATCGCTTCGCTGCAGGCGGCCTCCATTTCGAAGTTCTTGAGCCAACCGAACGCCTGCGAACCGTCTACAAGGGCCGAGCTTCGGTCTTAGCCGACGCACGAAGCATGGCCGATCCATCTCGTGCATTTCGAGAGAGCCCCCGCTGCGATGTTCTGATCGATCTTGAACATTGCGCCGCCGGACCGATGTATGGCGGAGCAAAAGATCGAGAAGAAGATCAACGGGAGGCCGAAAAACAATTCGGCAAAGCCCATTACGAGCAGCACATGTCGGTACAAGGCCAAATTCACATCGATGGAGAGCCCACCTCTTTCTCGGGCTTCGGCTTAAGGGACCACTCTTGGGGGCCCCGCCATTGGCAAGCCCTTCATCGCTATGAATGGCTCACTATGAATTTTGGCCCCGACTTCGGAGCGATGATCTCAGTGATTCAGAGGGAAGAAGACGGAGACATGCGTCGTGGGGGGGTCTTGGTTCGCAAGGGTCAGCTGGATCTCATTCAAGATGTCCAGATTGAGATCGAATATGAAGAGAATGGCCTTTATCACGAATCGATGCGGGTCGAACTCAAAACGAAAACCGGCGAAACACTGGAAATCAAAGGCCAAGTCAAAGGGTTCATTCCACTCCGTAATCGCCGAAACGGTCAGACAACTCACATCGGAGAA
>NHEP01000141.1 GCA_002171515.1 bacterium TMED88
CAGCCTGCCAACCAATCTACCAACCCCGCTGCGGTCTCTCTCGCGTTTTTGTATGAGCCTGGGCACGCACGTGCCACTTGTTGCTTAGTTTCCTTCCATGGTGCAGCGCCCAGCCCATTTGGAAGCTCGGCTTCCAGCTCATCGAGCTTGCCCTGAAGCGTTTCCAGCTCCGCGCTAATCGCCTCGTAGTTTTCCTGCGCCTTGATCACCTCTTCCTGCATTTTCCTAGTCGACGTAGCCGACTGGCTCTGCAGATCTTCTGCCGCGCTCATCCTTCTCGCGCTGCTATGTCGGATTTGGTTTTGCGTATTCGTCGCCATGCTTTTCCCAACCGCTAGCACGCTGTCTGCCATATGGTCCTGCAATTGCCGACCCTCAGGTTCGAACGTTTTAACTTCCTGCATCAGCTCCTTGATCTCATCCTGTTCCGCCAGCGCCAGCAGCTGTCCAGCGACAGCCACGTAGCTCAAGTAATACCCTGGACCCTTCGGTCCCTCTTCTCGCCATTTTCTGCCAATAAATTGCGTCTGCTCCACCTCCTTTTCTGCCCGAGTCTCCGCTCTAATGTGCGGAGCCGCGCCCGGGTCCATCAGCTCTCTCAGCCGCCTCTTCTTCTCCGCACTCTTCAGTTTGTCCTCTTCGGTTGACTCGCCACTCGCTCCGTCAAACACCTCGCCCTTCATCACGGCCATCGCTGCCCCGGTCACCAAGTCGATCGTGCTGCCGATGAACCCGTTGCTGTCAAGCGCCTTCTTCATCTCCTCCGTCACCTGTTCCTCCACATTTTCAGTTCCCTCGTCATGACTTTCCTGGTTCATAACCTCCGCCTGTATTTGAATTTTCGTTACCTCAGCTTGAATTTCGTTGCTAATGCCCTTCTGCTTCGCCAATCTTTCCACCGTGTTAATCGTCTTCATCTCTTGTTCCTCCTCCTCCACCAGCTTCATTTCCTCATAATCCTCACCGAAGGCGAGCTTGATTTCCGCCAGGCTTCTCGGCAATGCCTCCGCCGCCTCTCGATGCTTCATCTTTCTGGAGTCGCGGTCCCATTCAATGGACCGACGACCCGTGCTTCCGTTTCTTCCTTCCGACCGCCGCCGCAGCTCCGCAGCGGCTCCGCTGCTTTTCCTGCTCGCTTTCATGGCTCTGACCGGGGTAATTTGATCCCCACGGCCGTCCCCCTGATCACGCTCGCAATATTATTATTGGCTGCTCCCGCCGCCACAACTCTCCTGCCTTCGGCAATCCCAGCGGCGCCCAGCCCACGATCGCGCACAGCCCCGCCGCCTCGCCGAAGAGCAGCAGCCGATTCTTCGACTGCGATACTCCAAACTTCTTCAGATCCTCTTTGCTCCTGATGGCGCGCACCAGCTGCGCCCTGAGATCCCACCACTTCACGAGCCAACCCTCGCGCTCTTCTCGGCTGCTATCCGGCAGACTCAACGGCCCGCCCGCCGATATTAGATACTCCACAAATCGCTCTCGCCGCCGCTGCTCCTGATCCTCCGCACTCCACAAGATTAACTTCTCCTCCGGCTGCACTATCTTTTCTACCTCCTCCAGGGCTTCCAGCCACCACCTCCGGACCTTTGCCACCTCCTTCTGATATCCGCACTCCTGCCGCTCGAGCTCAACGAGCGCCTGCGCCTTCGACAGCCTCGAGCTGCCGCCCCGAGACTTCTTCTTGATGCGGCGCGCCCGCGCGCGCCAGCACTTCTTATCCACCCGCTTGCGCCCCCTGCGCAGCTCCTGATTCACCCGATCACCCCAGCGGATGACCTGCTCCAACGATTTCAGCCCGACCTTCTTCTGCAGCGCTACGCTGGGCCTCAGCTCCAACTGCTCTTTCAGCACCACTGCCATGGCCGCTCCAGCATTCGCCGCTGCTCTAATATCTATGCCCCTTGCCCATCGCCCATAACTATTGAGATCTGGGGCTCTATCCTGGACTATTTCTTCATTAACCACACGCTTAGACCGGGCACGCTGGCCCGTCGTTCCCCCTTCAGGAGCAGCTGCCAGCCGGCATAGCTCCTTTCAGAAGTCGATTCACTGCATCGCATCACATCCCCCTTGAGCACGTTGCCATGCCTGGCAACACCGCTCAACTAAAACCTTTATTGTGCTCGAACAAATAAAATTGGTCGTTTTGGCATCCTTGATTTTAGTCATGAGAAATGAGCTCAGTTGTACCGTGAGGACATCCCCAACTGCCAAGTATACGACAGCATCGGTGGCTGCGCCACCGCCCTCATCGATAAAGTTACACCATCCACGTTCGTTGCCACCACATCTGCTGCACTTCGCTACACGAAGTACACGCGCAATTCACTTTTCCCGTTTTCTCCTTAGGCCGCATGTCTTTCAGTGCAGGCCCTGGTTCATTCAACATCTTCTTCCCACTCAGCCACGGTCCCAAGTGCTGCTGAGTCGGTACATCCACAATCTTAGTTAGCAGATCGGCGGGATTCTCCTTGCCGGGCACATGCCTGGGTTCCAAGTATCCTGCTTCGATCCACTCTTTCACTTTGAAATAATCTCTCTCGATGAACTTGTTGCCCGTCGTAATCAGATCTGATGACGCCCATCTGTTAGCTTGTAAGTTGTCGCCCTCGATGATGGTCGGCTCCTGCAAGTATTGCTCCAGCCCCATCTCTGCCAGTAAGTTCCGCAGCCAAACTACCTCTCGTCCAGCATGTCCTAGTGCCATATACTCATCCTCTGGTGCACTCAGTCCCACATGATCATGTCTCTTCGACGCCCACGATACCGGTCCATTGTACCAATAAATCACAAAACCGTACGTGTTCTTGTAGTCTTGGCGTCCGTCGTCGTCAACCTCTCGTTGATAATGACCTGAATCGTAGAAGCATCGCAGCTGTTGATTGCCGTCTGACCTGAACGTAATTCCCTCTTCTCTGTTATGATACAACCACTGCAGCACCTGCAGCGCTGCTGTCCACGCTTTGTATGATGGCTGCTGCATGCACCTGCACAGCCTGCTTACTGCCGTCTGAATTCCCGGCGTTGAGTTCCTTGCTGGCCACAGTAGCCCGCCAATGAGACCTCTGTAGCCTCTCTGTATCACATCATCTCGTTCTGCTTCATTGACTCCCAGTGGCTGTCCGGCGGCACTCACAAAGTCAAAATTGACACACGGTCGGTCCAGCTTTCTCACCTGTTCACAGTGCTTGCCGAACTCTTCCCACACTTCCTCTATCTTACCTACCTGCGTTACATGGCAATATCTCACTCCGTCTACCTCATACAGCTTGCGCTCGTTGCCCAGCATGAATCTAGGGTCCACAACTTTCACTCCAAATCGTTTATCGAACGCGTCCTTGATTGCTACTCCGTGTGCAGGATTTCTGGTGATTCCATCAATATCGTCCGTGTGAATTAGAACGTACGTTCTCTCAGTTGTTCCTCCGTTATCAATGTCAATGGACCACATGCAGGGTGCGTAGTTCATCTGCTTGACCGTCCAGCCATCCCGCTGGTTGAGCTCTCTCATGAATTGATCTCTGCACTTGGCCCAGTTCTTTGGTGCCAAGGGTGATCCGTACAAATTCTTCTTCAGCAGCCCGTATAGCTCTTGCCCCGTCTTTGGACAATACTTACGGCAGCCCTCTGGCATTCTCACTGGTATTCTCTCCTCCTCCGTTGACTCTGCATTCAGGAATGCTACGTTCACGTCGAATGCAAACCTGCTCATGTTTTCTCCCACCGCTAGGGCATTAAATAATCTGGTCTCCACCACGTTGGGTGTGGGTGTGAATACCACCGCCCATCCGCGCCCCACGGGTCCGTGTTTTGGAAAGTGTCCTGTATGCCCTTGCAATACGCCTCTGGCCTTGGCCTTGTCAAACGTACCATCTGCCTTGACTTTGGACGTTAGGAGCATTCTCATCGGTACCACTTTCTTACCTGGCATCACTCCCATCTGGTGCAGTTCCGGCAGCGTATGCATGTCGAACACATCGTTATCTTCGAAGCTCTGTTCCTCTTTTCTTCTGGCCTCTTCCCACATTGCTGCATCGGGTCTCTTTCTGGCCGCCACCATGTTCTTCGGTGCTGTTGGTATCCCGTTAGCGTCCTTGTATTGGTCGTGGTGCTCTTGCTCTTCCACCGCTGCCCAACACACTTCTTCTTCAGTTCCTGTCTCATACTGCGAGTACCTTACCTGTTTGGCCAGAAACGCAATCGGATCCGCGTCTCCACAAATCTCGCGCATCTCGGCTTCGTCATATTTGACATACATACTTTCCAGTGCAATCATTTCTTCCTCCCACTTGTCCACCGTCACGTTTGCAACGTTCAGTCCATCCGGCTTCATGGTTCGCATCGTGACATATTCCTGCCACAGTGGACCACTCGGTAATGGGAATCTCGTATCCTTCTTGAATTTCTCAGCCTTCTTCTTGTCTTTCCGCCTTCTGAACGGACAGTTGATCCTAACGCCGCCCGTCTCCTGTTTGCAGTCTGGCTTGTTGCCGATCCTGAAGTAGCTCCTGATCCAATCCCAGTAGTACCTCATGGTGTCGTCACTGATATCCAGTTCAAATTCATTCATGATTGCCCACCACGTGTCGTTGTCTTTGCATTTGTGCCATTCAATTCTTTCGTCGCGCCTGAAGTTTACGCCCGCTCCGTACTTTCCTGGTTTTGGCGCCTTCTTCGTTCCACTTGATTCTGCATGTTGTTGCTCAGCCACGTCACCCACATCCCCCGGCTGATCAGCAACCGGAGCGTCTGCCTCAGCGGCTGGCACATCCCCCGTTTGTCTTGCTTCAGCTGCTGCCTCAGTTTCAACGGCATCCCCCGGCTCTGCAGTTCTCACATCGCGCGCACCCGTTTCCGTGGTGCCGTATTCATGCTCAATGCCGGCGCGTCGCAGCTCATCCTCGTCAATCCACTCGTCCTTGTCATCCATCTCGTAGTACACTTGCCACACATAGCAACCAGGCTTGCCACTCTCGTCATCGTAGGCTCTGATTACCCCGCGATACACGGCGTGTTCATCATTCGCGTCTCTCAGCCGTCGCCACACTGGCATACCCACAAAGTGTTGCGGATTGTACCGTAGGTACTGTCGTAGTCGTCCTTGCCGTGCCTCACTAAATTTGTGCTCCTCTTTTGATCCCTCCTTCGACGGCACCATAAACTCGTCCGTTGGTATCAGGTCGCCATCTGCGTTATCGGGCTGGAATATTCGTCCAGCTTCATTTACCGTAATAACTTTGGGCCTAGGCCCGTCACCGTACACTGTCACTCGTTTAACCACCTGTTCTAGTTCAATCTCACTCTCACCGTCCAGCAAATTATCCAGCCGTATCACGCTGTCACCTTGATTGATGGCATGATCCCCATCTCTTGGCAGTGCAACCTCTGGTAGTTCCGGCTGTTCTTGTCCCAGGAACTGCATGGCTGTCATTCCCAGCGGTATCTCAATCGCCGTGAAATTCTTTGACGCAAATATTCTCCGTTGGTCCCGCAGATGGTATGGGTCCTGAAACCACACCATCGTTCCATCGCACCGCATTACCCGGCCGATCCTCACTCTAGTGATGCACTTGACATCCGTGCCTTTTACCCCTGGTCGTTTGACATAACATAATTTACCTGGCGACAGTGACCACCACAGTTGCCGGTCACACTCATTTCGATCGTAGTGGTTACACGAGATAATCTCCAGTGGCCTTGGACCATGACCCGTCCGCGACTGATCCCGCGTAGCGCACAGTCTGTTCGCCACCCAGATCCCATGGCTCATTGCCAAGGACCATGCTTCAATTTCGAGCCTTGTGTCAATCATAATTTTACGCATGTTCACTTCCATAATTCTCATTGTTACTTCGGCCAGCGCTTGCTGCCTCTTGTCCGCATTCGTCGCCCTGTGAATGACTAGCACTCCAATGTCTTTCAGTTTGTCAATGCCTGCCTTGAACTTCTCCGACCACTCTCCAGCCGGATCAAGGAAAATTACACTGCAGATTAGGTTCCGATATTCGCCCATAGCTGGATCGTTGCGCAGCTTGAGAATACACTTGATCAGTCCATCAATCGATTCGTCTCTTGCTTCCATAAAGAACGCATCCATAAATCCACTCCGTTCGTCTCTGCCGCCAACGGCGTACTTTCTTCCCAAGTAGTCCCGTGCACTCAGTGTCATCGCATCCCATGCCCACGTCCTACCCGGCATATCGTCTTGTACACGTATATAATTTCTGAACACTCGTCTGGTGTGTCCGCCCTGCGCACACACTCTGCATCCAGGCAGATGACCTTGGTGCCCGTACTTCACATGTCTCTCTTGTTTCGTCAACCTGTTGTCCCCTGGCCTGTTCATCGGCGTCACTACCGACTCGCACTGACTGTACAGTCGGTCAAACAGGTTATCTTCATCTTCACCGTCTTCCTCGTCGCCGATCCCGGCTGCAGCCGTCGCTGGCGCACACGGTGGGCACTGTCCTGTTGTTAGCTTACTTACGTGGTCGCACTCAAACCTGCACCCACACAATCCTTGATCTTTGCCATACTGCACAAACGAAGTGTTGCACCAGTCTTTCCAATGCTCCATGTCGTCCTCCTGCATTACCTGTTCCTCCGCCTGACTCGCCAATCGGCAGTCTAGCTCAGTTCCTGCGATCACAAACTCAATGATAATTAGTCCCGTGTCATCATCGATGTACGCCGGCAACTCTTCCACCGGCAGCCCCGTTTTGTCATCAAATTTAACGAACCCTACGCTTCGATCTGGCTTTATCATAAAGGTGAAGCCCAGCATGATCACCAAGTACATCACGCCCAGCAAGTTCCACTGTGCACCTTCCATCGACGTCACGTCCAGCTCCTTGACCGTTCCCACCGGCGTTTTGTCACGCCGCAAGAACTGAATGCGCAGCCGCCCGTCTTTTCCCGCTTTTCTCTTCATTCCGTCTCCAAAGCCCTGTACTGCCCGTGTCGACTCACTCAAGTCCACCATTGCATCCTCCAATTCCGTCTGTACCAGCGTCATATTGCATCCTGTATCCACCACAAACTTCAACACTCGTTCTGAGACACCACCTTGACCTGTTATAGCATTTTGTTCTTCAACCCAGTCCACTGTTCCCATCCACGGCACTGCTTCTGCCTGTCTTTGTGTTTCTTCATCCCAATGATCTCGGTGACCATCATCATCGTTTCCCTCATCATCTTCCTCATCAAACCATCCCGGCATTGCCCTGCCTGTTACTCGTTTGGGCGGCCCATGAATTTGCCCATCGCTGACGACAAATCAGCCACCATGTTTCCCATTTTCTCCATGTTTTCTCGCATCCCCTCAACCTTCTCGTCCAATTTCCTCGCTGCTAGCTCGCCCGCACTGTTTCCTGCACTTGATGATCCTTGTCCTACACTTGCCACTGGTGTCGTCGGTGGCGACGCATTCAGAGCACTCTTGTAAGTGTCAAACGTGAACAGCGGCTTTTGCTGCCCCTCCTGCGGTTCCGGCTCTGGTTCAATCATTCCCGCTTCACGCTGACGCCGTGCTTCCTGTGCCACCAATTGTGCCTCGGCTTGCTTTGCAAATACTTCAGCCTGCATTTCCTGCTGCTTTTGCATTGCCTCCATTTGTTGCTGCACCTGTGCGCTGGCCATTGCACTGATCAATACTTTCTGCGCCTCCTCCTTCGATACTTCGCCTTCGCCTGTGGCCGCCTTGGCTACCATTTGTTTAGCCTCATCTACCGTCATTGCTGCCACATAGCCAGTTCCTGTTTTCCTCGGTCCGTAAATGTTTTCCAATGCTGTTGCGCCTTGCCCTGCTGCTTCCGGTACCGCCCTTCCTCCGAGTTCTTTGGCAGTCAGTACTTTGACAGCGCCGTTCTTTGCCCGCAGCGTCATGCTGCCGTTTACCAGCTCCTGCTCGAGCCTCTGTAGTTCCTTCATGTGCGGCCCCTTCGGTTTTCCCGGTGGCGCGTCCATCTGTGCTTCCACCGTAGTCCTGTTGAGTATG
>NHEP01000142.1 GCA_002171515.1 bacterium TMED88
AAATGCGAATGCAAATGTGATACCAATTGCAAAATTCAAAGTGTGTGCATTTGCAGTAGTCACCTGTCACGAGTTGATGAGACCCGCAGCTCCGGTTCAAAAGTGGAGTATCATGTCCTATCATCACCGTGGCAGAGGGCATGACGGAGTCAGGTGGCTGCGTGTCAGAGGGCATCACGGAGTCATATGATCGTGCCCCATATATCCACATTTCCATGAGGTCGCTGTGGTTTGAGTGCCAATCTGAGTGCCAATTAACTTGGATGACAACGGCTGTAAAGAAGGACACACAAAGTGGAGTCAGCCTTTCAAGTCCAGAATGTGACTCACTGATGTGCAAAGGCGGCGACGCCAGCGGGTCCAACTGGTCGTGTGTCTCACACAGACCCAAAGACAATAGACGGGTGTTTCTTCCTCCTCTCGTTCTGTCTCCATTCAATTCCTTACAGCTTGGGAGATGGTCACGAATCGATTTTCCAAACTCGTCTTGGCCAGAGAAGAATGATCGACCAATGATGCTCGCAATGGACTCATTGTCCGGGTCAGTCACCACACACCACGGAAAGCTCACTCGTTCTCTCTCCTCATTTGGTTCCATACAGCCTTGAAACCTGTCATGAAATGAGACTCCAGATGCGTACTGACCACCGATGAACGATCGGGCCACGATGCATGCAGTGGTTCCGTTGTCCGGAGCAATGCGCTGCATTCCAGAGGCTGATATCCACTGTACCCACAATCCATCATCACATGCCATCTGTGCCATCGTTGTGGACCTTTTTGATCCAAGACTTGCCTCACTGAGGCTTGTACGTTCGCGATATGATCCGTTTCCGACACTCATTGTTCGGGGCCATCGCTCAGTCGTCAACGCTTGCGCGTCAAATGCAGTTGCAGTATTGCCAGCATCACCAAAAATGCTCTTGCAGAGCCATTCCTGCGCCTTCATTGCGCTTCCATTTCTGTCTGAGGCACTCGCTCGTGTCGAATCCTCGTCACGTGCATCGGCTGCGGCTTGCCAGTTGGTTCTGTGGCCTCGCAGTGCAGTGATTTCTGTTGCCGCTGCTTTTCCAGCAATTGTTGCTGGCAGCTGCAATTGCAGCCATTGCAGCCAGTCGTTCGCACGGCCAGCGTACTCGTACGGCACGACGAGCAGGCACGCGGGAGCGCGAGTCTTGTCGAGCAACATGTTGCTCGTACTGGCACCAGGCCACGCGTCCGATGAACTGACCACAGGAACCATGCCGTCGAGCGTCTGCGGAATTCCGCGTTTCCGGTAAACCATCGTACCAGTAGTCATTTTCGGTGTCTGCTGGTTGAATGCCGGTCCCTGCTGGTTGAATGTAGCGCACCGAAAAGTGGCAGTATTCGGACCCCAGACGCTCATGGATGTCATATGGGCTCGATCCGGGCAAATTTCATCGCCTGCAAGCTTTGTAGAGTCCAGCAAACTAGTAACGTTCTGAAGCGGTCTTTTACCAGCTGTCATAGTCCTATCAGACGGCTCAGTATTTGATGCTTCGGTGGGTTCCACACAGTGTCCTCGTAGGATCTGCTCCAGATTTTCATTGCAAGTCCAAATGCAAAGCTCGTCGAACGGGCAACACCCGGCGGGGTGTCTGCAGGTCCTCCTCAGACCGGCAGGATCACTCATCAGTTGACTAAACCGAGAGAAATCTGTTTGACGTTGGATCAAATGAAACAAAGCATCAAAATCGTCTTCTGACACCATGAAACCAAGGGCAGAGGAAGTACAAGGTCGGATTGAGCTGTCCTCGCATTGCGCGTACTCAAAGAGGACACCACTCAGTACACGTGTGGAGCGCCAGTCGGGGGTGCAGCACCTCATACCAAGTATTGCACTCCGCGGGACAAATGGCTTCACGGCCAAATATTCTTCAATGCAACTCTGGGCGCAAAGCATGTGCGTAGCCGGTGACGTTGCCACCAAATGCTGTCGTGAACGTGGCCAGAAGAAATAGCCACTCTGAGATTCAAGCAGGTGCTGCGCAGTACAGGGGTCCTGTCCACAGCAGGCAGGGCGAAACGGAATTTTGACGCCAGTATGCCTTCTGCAGCAATCGTCCTCACGGTTTCCAACTCCAGTCCCTGGGAAAAGGCAAAGGTATCTCCCACCATCTCCAAACGGATAGTGAAGTCCCTTTGGGGTTGTCGCGTGGCGCAGCTGGCACGTCCGAGTGCAGAGACACCAGTCTGCTGCTGCGCGTTCTACCAGCGCGATCTCAGCGTCGCCTTGTCCGCTCAGGATATGCGTTAACCGGGAAAAGCCAAACGGACGATGGTGGACCCTGCATCCAAGTGAACCATAGCAGTGTTGGAAACTCCATGGGATTTGCGCGGCGCGCGGTGAAAAAGTCTGCGTGCGGACCGCGTCACTAAAAATCCACTCTGCTGCCAGCTGGCTGATGGCGGCGGGGCTGCAGTTCGCAGGTCGATATCGCGGCGATCCAAGAGTCAAGAGACTGGCTGAAGCTCCTTCAAGAGAGCATTCAAAGGGATCTCTGACCAGCTGAAAACTCTTCATGGTTCGCAAGCACTCCGCGGATCTCGTTCCGGCGGGGATTGACAAACAGGCGAAATCTGCTGCACACAATTGATTTTCTTTGACGGCGTAGATCTCGATCACACGATCATCTGCGGGAACTTTGAGCATAGCGAGAGAGAGGTATAAATCTGAAGATTCAGAAACTCCCAAGCCGGTTTGCTCTTGACAAGCGCGCGGTTGCCAAAATTGAGCCAGCAAATAGCATGTACAGGATGCCCAAATTGGACCAGGTGGCATGCGGAGAGCACGGCATCGAGTGCAAAGCGGTCCTGGATCCGCTAATTTTGCAACCATCCCATCAGGGTCAGCCTCAGGTGGGGAACCATGAAACCTCAGATTTTGTCCACGCTGAGAAGCGAGCGGACGGCGAAAAGCGCGCAGTGCTGCGGAAACAGGCTGGTCGCACAAACCGGTGAGGAATTCCCTTCGGGCGCAGAATGGCCGGTTCGACGAGCAATTTTTGCACGAGAAATGGTACGGGTGAATCTCCACGCATTCTGTGCATTCGAACGGCTCGGGGATACCCCAGTCTTCGGGTACGTCCTCGCGGGTCGGCCAGAAGTCGAGCTTTCCTTCTGTGGCATGCAGCTTCAATGATGCGCTGTGGTTTGCAGCAATGGTTGCTGTGTTCGAAGCCGGAACCGGAACAAAACGGTCGACGGCTCGATCGACGCGTCTGGAGGAGGCGGTCAATCTCGTGGTAATTTGGCCGTCTTTCATCGTGCCCGAGAACTCGCTCGCGGCGATGAAAGGGTCGTCTGTGGCTGCCAGGGCTGCTATAGCAGGTTTTCCAGTTGCCAGAATTGCTGGCGCGCTTGAGTCGAGGAGGTTGCGCACGATGTCGGACTTCTCGGCGCAGTCGAAGACGCAGGCCACGTCCGTCGCGTTGGTGTCCCCGTTGTCCAATGCGTACGTCGTCGCTCGTGTCCAATTGACAATGCCAGCTGTCCCATTTAATTGCCAGCACACCATTGGGTTGGGGCCATTGCGCGGGGTGCACTCGACGCCAATGGGCCGGATCATGCCCTGAGGGTCAGGGGGTCGCCCATGGGGCGTGGGGAGCAATGCGCTCACCGAAATGTCAATGCTTGTACCCCCACAGTCCAACCAGTCTTTGGCAGAGTGCCAGTGTGGAACATTGGCGGCCGCCGAGGCGACGAGGTTCAGCATGGCGAGGGGGACGACCGTCCTCTTGACGGGAGTGCGCTCGGATCTCCCCGGGCGAGGTACCATGTAAACGTTCTTGGGGTTGCCGGCAAGCAACGTGGAAGGCTTTTCCATTCTCTGCAACGAGTCTCTTCTCTTTACTCATAGGTTGGCTAGGTACGAACACCTAGTACGATCACACTCCCCCGTGTTCGCACCTGCAGTACCTATTTCAATGGGCATTTCCGGGTAGGATATGCACTGGTTGCACCAGTTTCGACCTCAGCCGAAGAAAAGTCGTCTTGTCGACGCACTTGGTAAAAATGTCGGCGATCATGTCGGCCGTTGGAATCCAAAAGATTTCGATGAGCAGGCGAAGCTTCAGCTCCCGGCAATACATCTGCCAGCTCTCAAAGTGGCGTGTCCGCTGAGTGGTGCCCGGGTTCCGAATTGCATGCATGGCTGCGTCGTTGTCCGTGATCACGTTCATTGGCATTTTCACCATGAGTCCCAGGAACTGCATAACCGAGCGGACAAACATCGTGGACTTGGCTCCATTACAGCATGCTGCAATCTCCGCCTCGCATGACGACTGTGGGGTGATGATAAGCTTGCGCGACGAGTATGACACCAAGCATTTGTTCACGAAAATGCAGAATCCTGCCTGAGGTTTTGGCTGTCCTTTGTGACGGAAGGATGAGTCAGCATAGCAATCGATCGTACAGGTCTCGCCTCCTTTGATCCGGGTATAAATCAGACCCAGGTCTCGAGTGGCGTAAAGGTATGCCAAGAGAGCTATTCCTGCGTCCCAGTTGTCAGTACATGGATCGCTCATGTGCTGACAAAGTGTCGCGGTGTGGTAGTACACATCTGCGCGGGTCATCAGTATCCAGAGCAGGCATCCCATCAGTGATTTGTAAGGCTTCCCAAGCATCGCAGCACGCCGTTTCTCTGTTTCAGCCTCGTTGATTGAGAAGCTTCCATCATCATTCTCGATCTCCACTTTGGCTCCTTTCATCTGGGCAAAACCAACTTCTTGTCCCGGGGCGACTGGCGTGCCAAACTGCTTCGTCGAGGCATTGCAGAATTTGTGAAATGTCTCGGTGATGTAGTTCTTCTGAGACAGCGAAAGCCTCCCCTCTTCAGCTTCCTGGATGATTTCGATGCCCATGAACACTTTGGGCTGACCACGCAGCTCAAGCCGAATGACTTTGCCATAGTTGCCAAGAAACTCATTCACCTGTTTCTTAGCTGCCTCGTTTCCCCGTGGGCTGGAGAGGAGCAAGTTGTCCACATACACTCCTAACAGCACGAGGATCCCGTCTTTCTCCCGCCGGAAGAGGTTCGGGTCATTCAGATCGCGGATGAAACCTTCTTTCTCGATTGTCTTCACGTTCAGCGTCATGAACTCATGGGCTGCTTGTTTCGTCCCTTCTACCGTCCGGTTCAGTTTGCAAACGTCGCTTCCCTGTCCAAAACCTGGCGGAGGGAGCATATACAGCTCTTCCTTCACAGTTGCGTGGGTGAATGCCTTTATCACATCAGCCTCCGTTAGCTCATGGTCCAGCTGGTTAGTAGCCAATAGGAACCCTCGGAGAGAGTCGGCATGCAGGGTCGATGCAAAAGTCTCGATGTAGTCTTCACCGGCTCGCTGGTCATATCCGCACCCGACTATCCGCGCCTTGAATCGTTTGACCGATTTGTCTGGGTTGTAATCGACTTTGAACACCCACTTGGATTTGAACGCATGGCGTCCCGCAGGCAGCTGGGTGTACACCCATGACTGGTTGGTGAGGAATTTGCCATTGTACTCCTCACGACATGCTTCTGCCCATTTCTCACCGTACGTGGGGTCGCTCACAGCCTCATCGTAAGTCAGCGGAATCGGGATGGGACCGGGGTTGGCACCGGTGGCCAAGAACACTTCTCCAATGCTGGAGCATGACACCACGAAGGCATCCATCGTGGTTCCGAATAGGTCTTCCGTCATGGCCATCAGACTCCCCCGTGCTCCAAACTGGCGCGTCCTGGCCGAGGGAGGTCCTTCGGGGAGCGGCGGTGGAGGAGGTGCCCTCCAGTCTATCTCTATTGGAACTTCGTCACCAACTGTTTCGATGTTCGGTTCCATCGCAGGTGCGTGAGCTTGCTGTGCCTGATTCCGATTTCCTCCGCTTCCAGGCGTCGCCCGTCTGGCAGCCACTCGGTTCGGCGCAGGCGGTGAAGCTACTTCTGGCTCGTCGGCTGACGTCTCCACAACAGCCCCACCATGTGGCAGCTGTCCAGCGGTGCGTGCGTTCAGCGATCCCCTTCCGAACTTAATTGGCTCGCCCATCTGAGTGAATTTCCGTGGCTCGTGCCACACATGGAAGGCCGTGGTGACGCGGTTCAGATCCCGAATGTAGACAAAGTCTCCGCGTCGCCGTTCATCATAACAAAGGTATGTGGCCTTCACGTTCCGTGGCTGCAGCTTCTGCCCCGGCCTAACATCCGTCTGTTTGTTCATGATCTTTACCCAGCAGTCACAGAGTGGGACCTTGTTTTTGTATATGCTGAGGTCTGGGTCCTTGCCATGCACCAGCTTGAACGGAGTGACGGTGTGGTTGCCCGATGTGGGGAGCCTGTTGTGTATCTGGCAGGCATGAAGCAGCAGGAAAGGCCAGAGTGTCTCCTGTACCGTGTCATTTCCGGCGTGGGCGAGCATCTTCTTTACGTTGCTCGTCAGTCCCCAGACGCGTTCTGCGGAGCCATGTCTCTCTTTGACATGAGGCATGGCATAGGCCTGACGGGTGCCTAGCTCAGCACACAGCTTCTCCAGCTCTGCACCGTGGAAATGCAAGTGGTCGTCACATAGCCACTTGTCCACATGACCATTCTTCATCAGATGTTTGTGGTCGTTGTGGAATGCTGTCAGAGCCCCCATGATGTCCTTTGTCTCCAAGTCTTTCATGAAGTACACCGCATTGTATTTGGAGTATTTGTCATGGAAGCATATTGCGTATTCAAACCCATGGGGCGATTTTGCGAACTTTCCGCACACGTCCGAGCAGACTGTTTCGCCAAAGTAGGTGTAGACGGTTGGCTCCTTGGCGTACACCCCGTGGATGTTTGCTGCCTTACGGTTTGCTTGACAAGCAGCGCAGGTTTCCGGGTCGTGAACGTAGTTGGAGAGGTCCAGTCCATATCCACCCATCTGTTTGGCCCATCGGAGACGGTCTCGCCCAAAATGTGCCAGTCCTGCATGGATCAGGCTGTGATCGTCTTCCGTCAGAGCATAGGCACGTCCCAGTGTCTCCACTACATAGTGCTTGTCGGTGGTTTTGAATGGGACCCGTCCACCCGACGGCAGCTCCAGTTCTTTCACATCGTTTAGGAACGTTTTGATGCCGTCGTGGTTGTAACCCCATTCGCAGCTGAACAGTTTGCATGCGATGTCAGGGACGATCAGCACATTGCTTAGTTCCATGGTCTCAGAGCCGTACCTGACTGACTCCTTCTTCTTGCGCCGTTCCACGATTTTCGTGGGCACCGTCCGTCGCACTCGTCCGATCGCCTTGACCGGAATGGTCACGTCGTTTCCCACGCGCACAGTCCCGGACGGGTTGAAGTCTGTCACTTCGAACAGGTCTCGCATGTCGTTCATGCAGTGAGCTGATGCGCCGCAGTCTACGGTCAGATCGAATCCATTCTGGTTCTGATACCAGTTCCGCTTTTCGGTGGCCGATGTGTCACGCGTCCATAGCGCGGTGTCAGTTGGCAGTCGTCCCAACGTCCGTGTCTGCATTGCTCCGGCAGGGCTCGTGCCGACCATGAAGGCGGAAGCCGGTTCTGCCATTGCGAGCGTAGCCAGTCCCAATCGGCCCGATACTCCGCGTCCGGACAGCAGGATGGATACCATCAAGACTGCAACCAGTTTTGCCGAGTGAGTCACGATCTGGCGGCCAACACGCAGCCATTCGCATGTGATGGATGCTAGGGCTGTTCCCGTTGATTTCCAGAACGTCTTCCCCTTGCTTGTCACCGGTCCACCAAAATCTCCTGAGAAGGTGTCTTCGCCAATGAGGGTGTCCAGGTCACTCAGGCTGATGTCCGATCCGGCGTTCGACTCTGAGTCGACAAATGACGACTGCTGTTCCGGTGTGTTGCACGGGGTGCAGTACTCAGTCTGGCGCGTCTCTCCTGAGTATGATGCGATGAACATTCCACCCAGCACCTCATCGTCTGTCGACGCTTGCACGTCCACAGCGAGTGCACCGTCGCTCGAGGGACCTGCCTCATCAGATTTCGCGGATGTTCCCTGTGTTTCGGTCATGGATCCTATCTGCTGCCCATCGTCCGAAAACACGTTGCCATGTTCATCGATCTGCAATCCATCGAGTACGACATTCACATTTCCAAATTGGCGCTGCCGCATGAAACGTGCGCCCTGGCCACGGCGGGGAGCCGTCTTTGGCCGTCTCGGAGTGCCCAGGCGCTTTGCCTTTTCTGTGAGCATCTCAACCATGTCGGACACTTTCCGGTAGCCTTTGGCGGATGGGCAGACCTGCGCGGTGTGCCCCTTTCCAAAGCAGTTGAAGCACCACATTTCTTTGGCCAGGGCTTCCTTCGGAATTTCGCTGAGATTCGAACGCGTCATGGTCAGTACTGACTCGAGGAACGCTTCCTGCTGGTCCTCAGTCAATTCCTGGCTGCCGTAGTCAGTCTGCAGGATCGCGTCCTGTTCCGGTGTCCCTGCTATCAGTGCATCGGCACGGGCTGTGTTTCCCGCTCGGGCCTGAGTCACCGGCCGTTTGGTTATCAGGTGGTCCTTGACTTTGCGTCGCCACAGATCGTCAAAGTATGTGGTGGCCGCTGCGAAATCTCGCATGTTGTTCTGAGCATTCTGAAAACGGCGATCGGCGGGGCGTGCTCGCAGCTCCAGCGCTGCCTCGTGTCCCAGATTGGCTTCCACGCTCCCAGGGATGCAGGCGAGGAGCTTCACTGTCAGCTGGTCATCAGTCTTACGATTGGCCTGCGGTCGGCGTGAGTTGAGCGTGTTCAAATATCGGACAAAGAGCGAAATTGAGTCTTCCACATAGCCCACGGTATTCAGAATGGTAGCGTTGTCAAAATCTGCATCCAGTGAGAGCAGTTCTAGGTCATCCACTGGCTGGCGACAGTGTGCTTCCAGGATCTGCCACGCGGCACGTCCGTCATTGCGAGCCTGATTCCACAGCATTTCTTTCAGTCTGGAGTCAACAATGTGGCGGTACAGGTGCGCAAAAACTCCGCGGTTGCGGAGACCACGCCGCTGGCGCTGGGCTCCATTTGCTGCGTTTACAGCTGCTGGGATTGGCGGAACGGCATTCGGATCTCCATTTGTCCAGACGTCACCTCCAACATCTGTCCCAAAAAGAGTCTCATCGAAACCATTGTCTGCATCTGAGTATGCCATCAGGCCAGCAGACAGATCTCGCTCAAACCGCTCAAATTCCAGTCCTTTCTGGCCAGCAAATGGTGGGCACAGAGGGTACTTCTTGCTGTCCCAGTCTTTCCCTCCATCAGACATCATGAAGACAGTGTGCTCAGGAGCAGTTGAGGATGAGCAGCCAGTTGCAGCCTTGATCTGGCTTCTGATTCGAGTGCCTGGGTCCCAGACTGTGCATTTCACTGCAATGGCAGTCAGCCGGTACACAACCAGGAAGGTCAGAAAAATGCTCAGCGCGCACAGGTAGACGCCGGATCCGCAGATCACGAAAGGTGCCAGTGCGACGAATTTGAGCGCCAGGAAAAATGGCATGGTCAATTCCATTGTGATTTGGGCAGCCATTTTGCAGCCAGTTGTCAGGCCACTGTGCAGACCACAGAGCAGGCTGGCGGCGATGACGAGCAGCGGGATGAAGACCGAGAGGGCCGTCGTGGCTGTCCACGTGTCGAAAGCACGGGCCGTGTCCATTGTCCACGCTGAGAGGCGAGCGGATGGCGAAAAGCGCGCGGTGCCGCCGAAAACAGGCTGGTCGCACAATCCGGTGAGGACTTCCCCTCGGGCGCAGAATGGCCGGTTCGACGAGCAATTCTTGCACGAGAAATGGTACGGGTGAACTTCCACGCAGTCTGTGCATTCGAACGGCTCGGGGATACCCCAGTCTTCGGGTACGTCCTCGCGGGTCGGCCAGAAGTCGAGCTTTCCTTCT
>NHEP01000143.1 GCA_002171515.1 bacterium TMED88
GGGGGGGGGCAAGTGCCAGAAGTTGTCGAGGTTGCGGTGCTTCCAGAGCTCTTGGCCCTGTGCCGCTCCAATGGGATGGACGTGCCGGCGGAGCTTGTCCTCGACCTGTCCGACTGGGGCCAGTGGGAGGCTTTATGCTTGGCGGGACTGGAGCTCCTTGAGGGCCTGGTGCCGAGCGCCACCGGGGATGTGCTGGGCGCTGTCAGCGTCCTCGAGAGTCTCGACTTCTTCATACGCTGTGGGGTGAGGGGGGTGTTGCCTCCAGCCTCGCGTTTGGCTTCTGCCATCTTTCGGACCTCCTGCGACTGTCTGGTCGCGCCCATCGACTCCCTCCTGCACTCTGTTTTGGACCAAATCAATGTCCTGGCCGGGCACCAGCAGCTCAACATTGCAGAGGATCTGGAGGCGGCAGCCTGCTTCGTTAGCGTTCTGCGACCGCGCTCATCGTTCCACACACCGTTCCAGTTCATTTCTGCCGCCTCAAGGGCTCTCGGGGCGGCCTTCTCAAGCGGGCACGGGCGGAAGTTAGCACAGGCCCTGGAAGAGACACTTCGATCCGCCATGCACAGCTGCCCTTCAGTGAGCCCGGCACTGGTGACCTCTTTGGTCGACTTGCTGCTTTCGGGACGCGCAGAACTCACTCCCCGCGCTGTCCTCTCGACATTGCACGCGGCTCTTTCGGAGTGTTTCCGCCACGGCTTCCCGGCCGGGCTCGTCGACGTGTTCTCCGGCCTCCCACTCATACAGCGGGGGGAGCCCATGCCGCTGTCAGAACAGGTCCTGCACATCTTCAAGAGTCTGCCCCCGCTTCTTCAGAACGGAAGCCGGCCGACTAAGGGTACCATGTTCGACGTTCTTACGGCTGCTGTTTTGGGGTGGTCTTGTCAGCCTAAGCCGCCGACCTTGAGCGTGTGGAGGGCGGCCTGGGACACCTTGAATGCTGCGGCAGTTCTTGAGAGTCAACACCCTGATGCTGCTTTCGTGAAACGAAAGTCGTTGGGTTTGCTGCACGCCTTACTTGTCACTTCTAGCGAGGCCCCTGCGAAGTCTGTCGAAAAGAAAATTCTCCTGAAGCTCCTGAAGTTCCCTTGGCTCAACAGCGAAGCTAAGGGAGCCGACACCCTGGAAGACTCCATCTTCAAATGCTGCACCTTAGCCTGCGCTGCCGAGCTCTCCTTGCGCTACAAGGACGAGGATCTATTCCGAAATCTTTTCAGATTATTCTCTCACCAGGCGGAAGAGGAGGTGTTCGCGGCCCTTGCCGCGCTCTTCCCTTTCCTGGACGACCCTGTTTTCAGCGATGAGCTTCACGAAGAAATCGCTGCATTTTTGCAGCCTGTGCTCAGCATGCGCTCTGATACACTCCCTCGAGAAGGCTTCCTCCTCGGGTTTCAAGCGTTTTACTCGGCGCGCGACTCTGGGGTGTGTCAAATGACGTCGGCTTTGCAGGAAGTACTGCAAAGGCGGCTGTTGTCCTCTGAAGTGCCACTAAGTGCCCTGCCAATGGCCTGCTGGATTTCAAACGCTGCGCTGGAAATCACGTCTGTGATTCCTGGCGCGTCTGACCGGTCAGATCTGCCGAGTGGCACGAGCAATCCTGGGAGGCCCGCGATACTCGGATGTCTCCGGGATGTCATCAGGTCCACGCCTTTGTGCGAAAGTTCTCTCAGATTCTCGAAAGACCTTTTTCTGTGTGTCAAGCAGGGACTGCTCTCAAGCGGTGCGAGGGAGGAACCTTGGATAGAGGAGTTCGTGGGGCTTGCAGAAAAAGCGATTCAACTGACAGGCCAGGACTCCGTCCTTGCGCGGCTGCAGCATGATAGCGACGATTCGAGGGATTCCGGAGACATCAGTGCAAAGGGCCTCGCGGCGCTCCAAATTGTGGCGGCTTTTGGGCTGGAAGTCCCGAAGTCAAGGAAGGTCGAGGGTCGCGAAAGTGACCGCGACCCGGACTCCTTTCTTTCTCAGCTGCAGCGCGTGGTTTTCGACGACTCTCTCTCAATCTCTGCCCAAACGTTCACTCTGAAAGCTGTGACTCTGTTCGGCGCTCATGCAGTCGACCAAGGTTCGTTGATAGTGGCCATCATCATCCTCGTCGGGTCCCTGGACCGAGGCTGGTCACAGCGCAGTGTGGCGGCCTGGGGTCTCAGTGTGATCATGGAAGAGCACGGATTCCAAACTCAGGACCTTGCCAGCCAGCTTCCCATGGTGTTCGAATACCTCGGCCGGAATCTGATCAAGCGGCCGACACTCATCGAGGAGGCGGCCGACGTCCTCTTCCAGTCGAATAGAGAAGCGCTGCTACGACACGCGCTTATGGAAACTCTGCCTCGTATCGTGGATGCCTGCGATGCCTCGCTCTTGGAGGCCTTTTCGAAAGCTCTGGGAGTGAAATCAGGACAACTTCTACTCGACCACGGGCACATTGCGCTTTGCCCCGCTTTAAATTGCTCAACGCAGGCAGAGCTGAACAAGATATTGAAGTACGTGGAGGAGGTGACCGGTGATTCCTGGGAGGAAATATTCCGTGCGAAGGCCAGACTGCTGGTGGAACTCGTGATTTGGAACGAGGCCGAGCTTGGGTTCAAGAGCAGTGCCACAGTGCAATGCATTAGCGTTCCCGACGCCAAAGTTGAATCTGCGCGTCGCCAGGTTGAAGTCGTGCGGTGCGCTCTGGAGACAAATGATCTGAAACAAAGCGGTGAGACCACCATCGAAGCCGACGTGCCAAATTTCTTGTACTCGCGCTACATGCTGGGCCTTCTCGCCTCCATCAATGCCAAACTGCGTGAGACGGCGCAGATCGACAAAACGCCAGGGGCTGAATCCAAGAGACGTTCTCGGCCCCTTCTTGTGCGTACTCAGGTGCAGTCCCTCCGCATGGTGGAGATACTAGTGAAGCTTGCTGAAAGTCACGTGGGGCCCTTCACTCCAGATGTCATGGCGCTGCTGAACCACGGGCTCCAGAAACCGGATCCCCAAGTACAGCGGCAGGCGCTTGTCTGCCTCCACGCCCTTGTGGTCTCCTTGTCCAAGTTCGTAAAGGGCCAGCTCGCCACACTGCTCCGCCAGATTGTTGTTATGGTGCTTCCATTCGCCGAGATGGCACAAACGAATGTCCAGGGGGGGTTAGAGTTTTCTTTCGAGGCCGAGGTGCAGCAGATTCTGTCGGAGCTTCTCGTCAACAACAGGAACGTGCTCGGGAAAGAGTTTCAACATCTGCCGCCTTTGCCGGACCAACCTTTTCTGAAGAGCATCAACGCGTCACTCGCGATGGCCAAGAGCGCTCTGGATAAAGAGGGTGAGCTGAGAAACCTCATCCTGAACTTGGAACACGACTCCCAGGCTGTTCGATATGTTGCGCTGGACAGGCTGAGAATATTTCTCTCTCGTGAAAAGGCCTGGGTGGACGAAATGTTTGCTCCTGGGGTCTCCCCGTGGGGCAGGAGCGAGCAGCTTAAAGTTTCTCTGATGGAATCGCTGCTGAAGTGCTGCGAGGTGGGGGTCAGAACTGCACTTACAGGCAAGATGTCCCTGCGCTGCGCTGATTGCCTGGGACAGCTGGGCGCTATTGATCCCGCTTTCCTACCCAACGTCCTGCAGGGCCCAGCTGCTAGGCTGGCCTTCGATTTAGACGATGATTTGCCGCTAAAGCTTATATCAACGGAGCTTTTGAGGCTTCTCACGACCGCGAGTGACCTGGGCACTCTCGAATCCACAAGGTACGCCATCCAGCAACTGCTCAAACAATACATGAATTCTTCGGTCGAGGAACTTGCCGAAGAGGTCCGCGTGTATGTGCGTCCTCTCTTGACTTCCAGGTACCGGCTTGAAAAGAACGTCACCAAGGAGAACTCGGTAAGTCCCATCTTCGGGTCTGCGCCAATGAGCTTCAGAGAATGGCTGCTCCTTTGGACAAAGGAGCTCGTATCCCAGGTGCCGGCCAAACATGACCTAAAGGCCCTTTTTGATTCCTGCCAGGGCCTTTTCAAGTATGACATGCGCACAATGCTGTCCGTCCTGCCGTACCTGGTCGGCACAGTGCTAGCCCATGGAACCAAAGCGGCATGCGACGATGTCCGTATGGAAATTTTGAGCGTACTGAGCGGATCCAGCCAAGTGGAAGTCCAGGACGGCGCTACTGGCCTCTATGTCGAGTCGATGAGCCGGGCAACTCCCGCCCCTTCCTTGCGGGCGGAGAGTTCTCGCCCGAAGGCCGCAGCGGACCGCGAGCGGGAGGTGGAGGAGAGCGGCTCGATGGCTGAACTCAGCATGCAGGCTGTTTTCGACCTCCTGGACAAGTTGGGCACCTACGTCAGCTTGGTGAAGAAAAAAGAAAGCTTTGAGGGCAAGAAGGCGCGTTGCGCGAGGAACGTGGAGGGGACCCTCAACAAGATTCCCAAGTCTCTCCTGGCGCACGCTGCCCTGAAATGCGGAGCCCATGCGAGAGCCTTGCAGCACTACGAGCTTCACCTCCGCATTAGAAACAAGCACGGACTGAACCCAGCAGCCCGGTCCTCCATCGAGCCTCTGCCGGATGACTACGTGACCTCCTTGCTTGAGATGTACGTCCCTCTAGAAGAACCAGATGGGCTGGCCGGGATCGTGAAGCTGCGAAAAACTCAGTCCCTATCGATCGACGACAAGCTTCTGGGGGAAATGGCAGGGAACTGGACAGATGTGCTTTCAATGTACGAGAAAGATATGCAGGAGGATATGGCTAATCGCCCGAACGAGTCTAGTGCGTCGCATGGACAGCTCAGCAGCGACCAGAGGGGGTACATGCGATGCCTGCTCAACACGGGCCACCTCAAAGCCCTTCAAACTCACGTGGACGGCCTACTTGCGAAGGAGATGTGTGTAAAAACCCGGGCTCAAATTGCTGCTTTCGGAGCCGACGCTGCATGGAGGCTGGGCCAGTGGGGGCCCCTTGAGCACTACGTCCAGCAGCATGCCATGCATGGCGCCAATCACACAGAAACGGGCTGGCCAACCCGTCTCGGGCGCCTGTTGCTGAGCGCTAAGGCCTGCGACAGCGAAGGCTTCAACGACGGGATGGGCAAAGCCCGCACAGCTCTGATGGCCCCCCTCGCGGCGGCTTCCATGGAAAGCTACGGCCGCGCATACCCATTCCTGGTCCTCCTTCATATGCTTCACGAGCTGGAGACCGCATACACTGCCTTCCTGAATTTTCGGTCGTCTTTGACCTCAGGGAACACCGCCGATGCCATCAAAACTTTCATAGCGAACGTTGGTGAGCTCAACTGGAGGGAGCGCATCAGCCGCACGCAGCCCATGCTGGCGGTTCGCGAGCCTCTGATCGTTTTCCATCGGACCTTGTGCATCCTCTTGAAGGACCTCTGCGAGGAGGAAATTCCACTCAGCTCGAAGGAATTGGGCCGAGTGTCTCGGCTGCTGCGGTCGTCTGTCGGAGAGAGCTGGCTCGACCAGGCCCAGATGTGCCGCAGGGCGGGCCACGTTGAGCCCGCCTCCGTGGCAGTGCTTCAAGCGGTGGGTTGCCGCACGCCGAACGCCCTGCTGGAGAAGGCTCACCTGCTGTGGCAGAACGACAAGAAGCACCAGGCGATCTCAGAGCTGCGCCTGGTCGAGGCGAACACGCGTCTGCTCAACAGCAACAAGCGCGGGGAGGCCAAAGCCCTCCTGCGGCTGGCCCGCTGGGCGGGCCTCACAGGGCACGCCCGGGACGACCAACTAGTGGCCCTTTACCGCAACGTCATAAAGAGGGACAAGGACTGGGACAAGGGCTACTTCCACTTCGCCGAGTACCTGGACAAGGTGATGCAGGACACCAAGCGGCGGAGTAAGGAGGCCGAGATGTCCAGCGTTAAGGGACACAGCCACGCGCGCCGGCACGGCCGGCACCACATCGAATACCTGCCCGAGATCATCAAGCAGTATGGTTCCAGCGCGTCCCGGGGCACGAAGAAGCTGTTCGAGAACTTGCCGAGGATGCTCACCCTCTGGTTCAATTTCGGGGCGGACGAGAAATCCTTTTTGCGGGATAAAAACTGCAGAGACGTAGCCGCCCGGGTCAGCCGGGACGTCACCGCGATCATGACAGACTTTGCGAAGTCCCTTCCCACTTCCGCTTGGCTGGCTGTGCTCCCCCAGCTCATTTCGCGCGTGTGCCACCCCAACGCCGAAGTGACTAAGGTCACGAAGAGCATCATCACGCGGGTGTTGCTGCGCTTCCCGCAGCAGGTGCTCTGGTCCCTGGCTGCCGTTTCGAACAGCAACGTCGTGGCTCGGAGGAACAATGCCCTGGAAATTCTTGCGTCTGCGCGGCAACGGGCCACTGAGAAGGAGGTGCGGGAGCTCTTCCAGGAGTTCGACACTTTCGTGGAGCAGATGAAGAAGCTGTGCAACCACGTGGTTGGAAAGCGCCAGAAGTTCTTCACGCTGAGCGAATCGGGCCAGTTCAATCTGCTCAAGCGCACGTTGCCGGTCAAGGTGATCGTGCCCATCCAGGCAGCTCTCACGCCCAGCTTCCCTGCAGGCGCAGCTGGCCTCCGCGAGAGCCCCTTCGGCGCGGAGCATACGACCTCGATCCGGGAGGTCAAGGACCGGGTAGGAGTGCTTTCCTCGCTGCAGCGGCCGAAGAAAGTGGAGCTCGTCGGGGCCAACGGTCGGACTTACACGTTCCTGTTCAAGCCCAAGGACGACCTCCGAAAGGATGCCCGCCTCATGGAGTTTGCCAGCGTCCTCAACCAGCTTTTCGCCAAGGCGCCCCAGAGCCGGCGGCGGGGACTGTACCTGCGGACCTTCGCGGTGGTGCCTCTCACGGAAGACTGCGGCATGATCGAGTGGGTCCCGAACACGCACATGCTCCGCGGCTGCTGCCAGGACACCTATGCCGAGGTAGGGCTCTGGGACCTGGAGAGGCATTCCGCCAAGTTGAGGGAGATCGACGATATCCACAAGGAGCTGTACGACAGGGTCGACGCCCGGGGCCGGGACCCTACCCAGTGGCTGGACAAGATGCTGGACATGTACCCGCCGATGCTGCACCGGTGGTTCATCCGAACCTTTCCCGAGCCCTCGCAGTGGTTTAAGGCGAGGCTCAACTTCTCCCGCACGGCCGCGGTGTGGTCCATGGTGGGGCATATCCTCGGGCTGGGCGACCGGCACGGCGAGAACGTGCTGCTGGACGGTACCAGCGGCGACGTCGTCCACGTCGACTTCGCCTGCCTCTTCGATAAAGGCCTCGAGCTCGGGCAGCCTGAGGTCGTGCCGTTCCGCCTCACGCAGAACATGATTGACGCCTGCGGCATCCAGGGCTACGAGGGGGTCTTCCGCCGGACGTGCGAGATCTCCCTCTCCGTGCTGCGCTCCAACAGAGGCGCGCTCATGAGCGTGCTCGACACTTTCGTTCATGACCCGCTGGTGGAGTGGACCGACACGCACCCTCGTGCCGGCTCCCGGGCAGCGCTGCGGGAGCAGGACAACCCCTTCGCTGTTCAGGCTCTGGAGAACATCCAGAGCCGCCTCTCGGGGGTCGTGGTCGGGGTCGACGCGGCGCCGAGCCTGCCGCTGTCCCCCGAGGGCCAGGCTGACCGGCTCATTGCAGAGGCAACGAGCAAGCGTAACCTGGGCGACATGTACATCTGGTGGATGCCTTGGTTCTGACGCGCCGGTAACGCGGCCCGAACACCGCCAGCCCGGTGGCTCGCGGCACTTTACACGGCTCTGGGGCGCCGCCACCTCTTCTGTTCGGCCTGTATTGCTACGGCCTGTATATTACTTATCATTAATGATTCTTTCTCTAGACGATTAATTTCATTCTTGACGGGCGCCGCCTGTCAGCAGCTTTGCTCCGAGCCCTGCTCACCCCCCCCCCCCCCCCCCCCCCCCCCCCCCCCCCCCCCCCCCCCCCCCCC
>NHEP01000144.1 GCA_002171515.1 bacterium TMED88
AGCCGTCGAGAAGAACGCTGGAATTCCATCTCCCATGCACTTGCTTTTCTAGCGGCGCTCGTGGCGTTCCCGCCCCTGGTCTGGATCGCGTGCGATCGAACCGATGCTCTGGGCGTGCTCGGGGTTTCTATCTTCGGTCTCTCGATGCTTTTTATGCTGGGCGCATCCACAGCCTATCACGCGTCTACGCAGCCAGAGAGGCGACGAATTCTGCAAATTGTCGATCACATGTCGATCTATATCGTCATCGCGGGGAGCTATACGCCAATTTGTATGACGACTTTAAGGGGCCCCTGGGGTTGGAGTCTGCTGGCTGCGGTCTGGTTAATCGCCTTGCTGGGCGTTCTGCTCAAAACCCGGTTAACAGGTCGTTACGATGGCCTCTCGACCGCACTCTACTTGGTGATGGGATGGCTGTGCCTGGTTGCAGTGGTGCCCATTTTTGAACGTCTAAGGGGGCAGGCGCTTTTTCTATTGGTTTTTGCGGGCCTGACTTTTTCGACTGGAGTGTTTTTTTATCTAAAAGACCATCGCCGAGGATTTCATCTGGTGTGGCACTTTTTTGTGATCGGAGGCTGCATTGGGCTCTACGGAGCGGTCCTCTTTGAGATTAGTTCGATCTGAATCCTGCGGGAGATTTGCTCCGCGATGCAGGATCGGTTTTAGGTTTACGACATCGAGATTGGTCGCTGGCCGACCTCGAGCTTGAACGAGAAAGAGTCTAGCGAGAGGTCAGTCGGTCGATTCCATCGACGACCTGTTTCCAAAGCGGTTCGGGCATGTCATGTCCCATGCCGTCGATCAGCATCAATTCGGAATTGGGCAGAGCTTTATGGGTTGCGATGCCGGCTTCAATGCGGACAAGTGGGTCGGCCTTGCCATGGATGACCAGAGCGGGAACTTGGACCGCTCGGAGCGCCTCTGTACGGTTTCCCTGTGAGGCCACGGCTGCGATATGGCGTACGGAGCCCTCGGGATAGGAACATCGGTCATAGGCTTCAAGTGCGCGGGCTCTCAGCTCGTCGGGCGGGGCAGGGTATTCGGGAGAACCGATCACACCGGCGGCCATCACGGTTCGATCGGCAGCGGCTTCTCTTTCGGTGGCACCGGGTGTGAGCAGCACCGCCATGGCCTCGTCCGATGGCCCGGGGAGATCGGGGTCGCCCGTTGTCGACATAATCGAAGTGAGGCTGAGGATTCGCTGGGGCGCCTGAATGGCCATTGATTGAACGATCATGCCGCCCATACTGGCCCCGCAGATGTGCGCCTTGTCGATCGAAAGAGCGTCGAGAAGACCAATCCCGTCCTGGGCCATGTCGGCCAAGGAGTAGGGAGCGGTCACGGGATCACCCGTGCTGAGAGCTGTTGCCATCGCGATCACATCCGGCGCGCCAAGCTGGCCGAATTTTTCGGAGAGACCCACGTCTCGGTTGTCATACCGGATCACATAGTGACCTCGGTCCGCGAGCATCTGGCAAAAGCCCGGATGCCAGCCAATCATCTGGGTTCCAAGGCCCATGACGAGAAGGATAGGTTTTCCTTGCGCACTTCCGAAGGTTTCGTATTCGATCTTGATTCCATTGGCTTGAATGGCGGTCATCGTCCTTCTCCTGGTTTTTGTTCTCGCTTTTCGGGTAGGAAGAGAGCTTCATTGTTGCCAATGCAAAAGGGGCTGGCAATGCATGAAGAATCGGTTTTCTGAGGCGTGTGATGGGTCCGGATCAGAATGCGCCATCGTCCCGAAGGGCTTCGAAGGAGGCCTTGAAGGCCTCGATGACTTGGTTGATCTCACTGGTTGTATGGGCCCCGGAGAAAAAAGCCACGTGGATACCCGGTATGATGACGCCGTGGTTGATGAGATGAAGGTAGAACTGTGCCTCGATTTCTCGGTGTTGGTGAACGATGTCCCGCTGGCCCTGAATGGCTCCCGGTTGAAAAAACAAGTGAAGCAGTGACCCCGCGCTCATGACCTGAGCCGGGATCTTCTCCTGGGCGCAATAGCGATTCACTGCCTCACGAAAGCGGGAGCCTTGCTCATGGAGGTAGGGGTAAAGCGTATCTTTCTGGTCGCGCATGGCGGTGACTGCGGCTGTTCCCGCGGCCATGGTGAGTGGATTGCCTGAAAATGTTCCACCGCAAAAAATGAACGGAGCCCCGTCTTTGCCGGTAAAGCAGTTCATAATCTCCGCACGGCCCGCGACCGCGCCAACGGGCAGCCCGCCACCGATGGCTTTTCCATAGGTGACGAGGTCGGGTTCAAGTCCGTAGTACTCCTGGGCGCCTCCGTATTCGATCCGAAATCCGGTGATGACTTCATCGAAAAGAACGAGTACGTCGTTTTTTCGGCAAACCTCTATTAATTCTCCGAGGAAGTCTCCGCTATCGAGGCGAGGGTTTGAGCTCTGTACAGGTTCGATCTGAACGACAGCGATTTCGTCTCGGTGTCGGCGGATCAACTCAAATGTCGCGGGGTCTCGATAGGGCAACATCAGCATGGTCTGGTCAGGGATCAGCTTGGGGACCCCATTGCCGAGAGACGCCGCAGCGGGTTGGCTCCTTGGGCTGTTGGGCGCTGCTTTGGTCAACGCGTAATCGTGCACGCCGTGGTAGGAGCCGTCGAAAAGCGCGACCTTCGTTTTGCCCGTGTAGGCGCGGGCCAGTCGTGCTGCGTACATCGTGGCCTCAGTTCCGGAGTTTGAAAAGATCACGCTTTCGGCGCACGCGCCGGCTTGACAGATCAGCTCGGCGAGTTCGGCTTGCCGCGTGTTGTGGATTCCAAAGTGCCAGCCTCGTTCGATTTGTTCGGCCAGCGCTTTTTGAACGGGCTCGGGGCGGTTCCCGAGAACGTTGGGCCCGAAGCCTGCGGTCAGATCGATGTACACATTGCCGTCTACATCGGTGAGTCGTCCTGCTTCGGCGCTCTCGATGTAGATCGGGTGGGGCATGACGACTGTCTGCACCACCTCCAGGGCTAAGGATTCCGAAGCTCTTTGACTGGCCCGGGCCGACTCTTTGGTTTTCGCTTCAAGTTCTGCGCGCGCTTCTTGAAAGCGGGCTCGGTGTTTTTTGATTTCCATTGAGGGCAGCGTCCTGGGTTTCCGGCGAATTGACCGGGAAGAATTCGGTTCGTTGAAAAAGTCTGAGGCGAACGTCAGCAGAGCCTCTCAGCTTGTCGTTGGATTGGGTTCCCCGTTCTGCACAGGGCCCCGAGTAGGGGAGTGAGACGCCGGACGAATTCATCCCGGCCCAAGGCGGGCTTGATGAGACGTTCCATTTCGAAACCCCTCAGAAAGTTCACGAGGGTGTGGGCGCACTCCGAAGGCCGAGGGGCTCCGGCCTCACGGAGGACTGCCGCCAAAGGGCCCACCAGATTGGCTTCCCAATCCGTCACCATCTGGGCCAGTTCAGGGTCCCGTGTGGCGTAAAGCAGCAGTTCATACTCAGCCCGCACGAGTTCGGGGTTGGCAAATTCTCGTTCGACGAGCGCAACGAGGATCGCTCGAACCTGATCGACCGGGTGTTCTTTTCGTTCTTGAACGGCCCCGGCGAGGACGCGGATCATCCGGTTGCCCCAGAGCAGGTACTGCTGGAATGACTCCCGAAGGAGTTCTCGGCGTCCTGAGAAGTGGTGGGTCGTCGAGCCGAGGGAAACCCCCGCCGCCTGCGCCACGCGCCGATGAGTGACCGAATCGACGCCTGACTCAGCAATGAGCTTCAAAGTGGCGGAAAGAATTGCCTTGCGGGCTGTCCCGCGGCGTTGAGGGCCCGATTCCATACCGTACATATGTACAGTGAGGGGCTGGGCCTGTCCAGTCTCTGGTATTGGGCGGCTTGCCTCCGTGTTCGATCCAAGTGCTCCCTATTCTCTTCGGTATGCCCGAGGGACCCGAAATTCGTCGTGCCGCCGATCGCATTGAGCGAGCCGTGAGGGGCGAGGTTGCCGACCAAGTGACGTTTGCCTTCCCCCACCTCCAACCCTTCGAGGCGAGGCTGAGAGGGCGGGTCGTGGAAGCCGTTGAAACCCGCGGCAAGGCGATTTTGGTCCGTTTCGAGGGCGATCTTTCAGTCTACGCCCACAGCCAGCTCTACGGGCGCTGGTACGTCGTGCGCCGTGGGAAGTTCCCCCAAACCAATCGGAGCCTGCGGTTTGCGATCCACAATCAGGAAAAATCGGCGCTGCTCTATAGCGCTTCAGAGATCGATGTTCTGACCCCCGCTGAAGTCGAGCGACACCCTTTTCTATCAAAATTGGGGCCGGACGTGTTGAGCAGTGGGCTCGATGCGTCCGCCCTGTACGCGAGGCTTTCCGATCCCCGCTTCGCTCGCCGTGCTCTTCATGCACTTCTGCTTGATCAAGCTTTCGTCGCGGGCCTAGGGAACTATCTGCGCTCAGAAGTGCTGTTTGATGCCGGTCTGCATCCGAGCGTCCGGCTGGGCGAACTTTCCGACGATGATCTCCGCATGTTGGCCCGGAGTATTCTCCGGGTGACTCGCCAAGCATATCGGACAGGCGGCGTGACCAATTCTGCGAGCCGGGTGAAAGCCCTCAAAGCTCAGGGCCTGCGTCGTGCTGAGTATCGGCACCACGTTTTTACTCGGGGCGGTCGACCTTGTTGGTCCTGTGGTGAAGCGATTTTGCGTCAGGTGTTGGGCGGTCGGAAAATTTTCCATTGTCCAGAATGTCAGCCTCTTGTTCGCTGATCGAGAGAGATCGAACATTCAGTTGGGATCTGCACCTCGAGTGTTCATGTGGGGCATTGCGCGAAAAGTGATGCAAATTTTCGGCGGGATTAGCCCTCGCCATCCCTCTGTCGGACCTGCGACCGGACCTCGGAGACTTGATTTTCGATAAAAAGTGAGGGTTCCTCGGCCCTTTGCTCGGTTTCTTGGGAAGAGAGCTCGTCGATTTTACGTCCTTGAGGGAGAACCCGAGTCTCGTAGGACGAGATCGCCTTGTTGAAGTGGTTCACGGCGCCCTCAAGGCCGGTTTTGACTCGGCCCATATGCCCGTGAAACGTCATGAGTCTTTTATGAAGCTCTTGGGCGTGAACCCAAACTTCTTTGGCATTTTGGGCCATCTGTTCCTGCCGCCAGTAGATGGCGACGGTTCGCAGAAGGGCAATCAGGGTCACGGGCGTCGTGATGAGGACTTTCTTTTCGATGGCCTCTTCTTGGAGGGTCGGAAGGCTGGCAAAGGCTGCAGACGCGACGCTCTCAATGGGGATGAACATCACCGTAAAGTCGACATCCCCGCCAAGTTGTTCCGCATAATTGCGTTTCGAGAGTTCCCGCATTGTCGCTCGAACTGTCTCGCCATGTTTGCGCATATGAGTGGCTTGGGCATCCGGGTCGGTCGAGCTCATGAGCCGGTCATACTCCGCATAGGGGACCTTCGCATCAATGGGAATGCGTGCTTCTCCGGGGAGATGGACCACGAGGTCGGGTCGACGTCCTGAATCGTCTGCGGCCTGTTCGACGAAGTCGCAGTGTTCGGTCATGCCCGCCGCTTCAACGATGTTCCGCAGAGCCACTTCGCCCCACTTGCCTCGGCTCTGGCTAGAGCCTCGGAGCGCCGTTGAGAGACCCGTCGTCGACTCGCCGAGTTTATCGGTCTTTTCACTCAGCTGGAGCATTTGCTGACGAAGGGCGCTGAAGTCTTTGACGCGCTGTGAATCGTACTCGTCGTGGAGCTTCCTGAATTTCTCGAGGCTGTCGTTGACGCTCTTGAATTCTTTTTCGATGGCCTCGTGTCGCTTCTCGAGCTCGCCCTTGTGTTTCTGCTCGCTCTTTCCAAATCGTTCCTCGGCCTGCTTTAGAAATTCGTCTCGATTCGACTTCAGTTGAGTTGCGGCGAGCGCGCCAAAAGATTCCTTCAAAGACTCGCGGTCTGCGGTGATTTGTTCGAGTCGTTTTTCCAGTGCCGCAAGGCTCGCTTCAGACCGAGCGAGCTTCTCCGCTTTTTGAAGATTCTCGTCTTGGGCGGTCTCGATTTTTTGGTCCAGCTTGGCCTGCGCGTTTCGGCCGATCCACCAAAGGGCCGCGGCGCCCAACGTAAACCCTATCCATCCCCCAACCAGCCACTCCATTCAGTCGTCCTTTTGTTCGGTTGCTCGATGAGCGTGAGGAAAAATCCGCAATACGCCCAGAGGCGAGACCGGTTGCCAGATAATAGGGGTTGCCCGCTTCCTATACCGGCGGGTCTGGGAGGGCGCACTCAGGTTCACCACGCGTGGGGTGCTCAGTCCAGCGCCATGGCGCTTCCCAGTCGGGTCAGGCGTCTACGGAACGGGGGGCGCAGCAAGGCCTCGCCCCCAGACGCGCTGAGGAGTGCTCGCCCGGCTTCTTGATCCGCCGGGGGCAAGGTCGCAAACCATTCGAGGGCTCGTTGCACCACCCACAGCGTGTATGTCGAGGCCGCTGCGGGCAGCGGGGCCCCGCGCAAGTCTGAGGAGAACGTCCCCACGATCGCTTCATCGAGTCCCGTGTCCGAGATCGGGGAACCGGTTGGGCGGTTGGGATTCTGCTCGACCCACTGGTCGTAAAGCTCGCCTGAGCGAACGATCGACTCAGAGACATCATTGACGCAGAGTTGAAGCAACGAGATGACCGTGGAGGGAATTTGGTCGTTCTCCAAAAAGGTCATCGGGGTCTCGGAAAACTCGGGGGATTGAATTTCCGGCGTATTCATGTGCTCGGTCCAGCGGAATACCCTCGGGGCAGTTCGCTTCATAATCCCCGACGGCTCCGGGTCTCGGGCCAAGTGGCCAAAGAGTGCGCCCATCAGGACGTGGTCCGCGATGCTCGGTAGCCCTCCGAAGAGGTAAGGGTGGTGGGTGAAGTGTTCTTCGAGCACGCTCAACACGTCGTGATAGATCGCTTCCAGGACCGGTCTGAGTTCGGGACTATCCCCCAGTCCTTTCCGCTTTCCCTCCATGCGCTGCGCGATGATTGTCCCGTAGTGATCGAGTTCCTCATCACTGCCCTGGGGCTTGAAAGAACGGCCGAATTCTCGACCCACAAACTGGTAGTTGGCGTCCATGTAGTTCCAGCGATAGTGCCAGGCAACGCGACCCAGTTCCGCTTCAAGAAGAACCTCAAAGAGTCGCACGAGGAGTTGCTGCCGAGGTCCAGGTGGATAGGCCGGAGGGGACGGGAAGCGCGGCTCGAGATAGTCGAAGATGGCTTTGGTGTCTTGGACCACAGTGCCATCGGGCGCCTCGAGTTGGGGGATTCGATGATTTTGGCTCGTGGGTCGAATGTACTCTCGGAATCGGGAAGAGGAGGGGAGGCGCTCGACGAAGGGAATGCTTTTCTTCCGGAGGTAGCTTCGAGTTTCGGCGGTCGCGTACGAGGCGTGGCTTCCGTAAAGCACGTAGAGTGATTCGTCAGGCATGGTGCGGTCGGCTCCTCTCAGAGAGAACTAAAAAAATGACCAGCGGGGTCCTCTGGGACGGGGTTTTCTTTGGTCCTCGGGGAGAAAGCAGATCCTCTCCATTCGAGTGATGCTTCCGTCGCCGTACTCCCAGATCAGGTCTTCCCCATCGAGGTATCGTCGGACGACGACCGGCCCCCAGCCAAAGACGTGAAAATCGAGGACGCCCTCATTCCAAACCATCAGCGCCGAAGTGCGTGGGCAGTATTCTTTGCCTCCCAT
>NHEP01000145.1 GCA_002171515.1 bacterium TMED88
ATTGAGTCGGGTGAATCACCGCTGACTCAGGGAGCCAGACCGACGCGTGGCCACACAACTTGTCCTCGGCCCCAGACGAAAACCCAATCGGCGGGTCATTCGCTGGAGTCACAATTCCGATGGGCGGCGGGGACGGCTACTCCGTTCAACCAACGCTACAGAGCGACCCCAGCTTGCTCTGGCGGAACCGGGTAGCCCGCGAAGCCGTCGAATCACCGGTGGCTTGGCCGTGCTGGGTCACCTCGGATTCATCGCCGCACTCATCGCGGCTGCCGCATTGGCCCCCCCCGAATTAATCGATCAGGTGATTCCCGTGAAACTGGTCCCGCTGCCCGACGCCCCCCTCGAGCTGCCCGGCTCAAATCTTGAGCCGGCACCGGCAGGACCGAAACAAGTTGGTGCGCAGCGGGCCAATGCAGCGCAGCTCGCCGCCTCCCAAATTCTCACCCCGTCTCAAGCCTCCGCAATGGGCCGAGAGGCTCTGGATGCAGCACGACGGGCAATCGCCGAACTGAATCTGGAATCGGCCAAGGAATTCGCCAACCAACCGAGTTCCGTCGAACGCAGTGCTCTGCAGGCTGACGCGGTGACCGCACAAGACACTGAGTCCGTTGACCGACCAAAAGCTTATCAGGCACAAGATGTCTCAGCCGTTCGCATCGAACCGGAAGAACTCGGAAAGACATCGCCGGCTCTTGGCGCCCCCCAAGCCATGGAAGCATTCAGCCCTGTCGACCTTGGCGTCCCGACGACCACTGCCCCGATCGATCATCCTGCAGAAATTCAGGAATTGGGGAGCAGCTTCGACCCCCGCGCGCTCACTGCGCCCGGGCTCTCCGCGGGTGATTCGTTAGCCATTCGTGTGGACACCGAACTCGGTGTCGGGGGCCAACCCGGACTTGGCACAGAGATCACTGGCACAGGCGGTGCGAGCGGCCGAGGACTCTTAGGAGACGGCAGGTCCGGAAACAGTTCAGGCAGTGGTGGGTTGGGCGAAGCCTCAGGGGTGGTACGGTGCCTCGAGAGTCGCCCCGTCCAGCAATATCTGGACACCGTTCAGCGCCGGACGCGAGAGCGCCGGATCATCCCTCCCGAGATCCCCGAAAACGCTGAGGTTGTGCTTCGATTTGCCCTCGATGGCTCGGGGACGGCTCGGGACGTTCGCGGGGGGGGGCAAGATCACGCCGATCTCTCCTTAAGCGCTCGACAGGCGTTACTCGCCGCCTCCCCCTTTCCGCCCTTAGTCGACGCCAATCGATGCTTAATCGACAAACGCATCGTACTGACTTTCACTGTACCTGGCCGTTAGCCCGAGGAAAATCGCCAAAACGATGGGACGCTTTCTCGACTTTCGCCGACGACCGCGATTCTGGGCCCTGACCGTCCTCGTCATTGTGTCCAGTGGCCTTAGCCTTATCGCCCCCCAGGCAAAAGAAATTGCGGAGGGGGAAATGTCATGCCCCCGAGTCGAGCTTCTATTCGATCAACAAGAGCGTGTCAGCGAGAAACGAACCGACACACAAGCCGACTGCCAGTTTGACCAGATCGTCCACTATCGCGAAGAAGTGCCCCATCGAGCGGAGCAGGACCGAGACCACGATGGAAATATGGATGCCTGGATCCAATACGATCCGAGCGGACGCCCGATCGGGGAAAGCCTAGATGAATCCGGAGATGGCCAAATTGACCACTGGATCATTCTCACCCCGGACGGGCCCAGCGAGCGGCAAGCAGACACCGACCTCGACGGACGTCCCGACCAGTACACCTTTTACGAGGCGGGAAAGGCAATCCGAAGAAAAGAGGATCTGAACGGAGACGGCGAAATTGACCGGACGATGTTTTTCGCGGACGACAAACCCGGCAGACTCGAAGAGGATCGCCGACGCGACGGGGCGGTGGATCTCCGCGTTTTTTTCGATGCAGCGGGCAGCGTCGCGCGAGAGGAAAGGGATGAGGATGCCGATGGCCTCTTTGAAATCGTCATTTTTTTCCAGTCCGGGCAGCGCGTTCGAATCGAACAAGACACCTCGGGCAACGGCCAGATTGATGTCGTGACCCACTACTCCGGAGAAAATGTCATACGACGAGAGGCCGATACAAATCACGACGGACATTTTGAAAGTCGTACGGTTTTCCAGGGCGGAATCGAAAAATCCAGGGCCATTGACGCCGATGGCGATGGCTTCGACGAAATCCAGGCCACGCTGCTCGCCAACGGAGACCTGGAGCGTGAACAGATTGACGCCGATGGCGACGGTCACCGAGAACTCACCCGTCACTATCAGGAGGGACGCCGCCAGCGAGAAGAGCGCGATCAAAATCGGGACGGGCGCCCCGAAGTCGTCTCCTTCTTCACAAAAGAAGCAGGGTCTTCACCGGTCAGACAAGAAAGCGACACCACCCAAGATGGCCAGCTTGACACGACGCTCTTTTTTGAAGCGGGAAGACGAGTCAAACAGAGCGAGGATCGGAACGCCGACCAACGCCCCGACGCGTTCTTCCTCTTCGATCAAAACGGCCAAATCGAATCGGAATCAAGGGACGCCGATTTCGATGGACGATTCGAAATCCAGTCGGTGTATCGCCAAGGGCAACTGATCGAAAGAGCGATTGATCGGACCGGCCGTGGCCCCCCGAATCGGACTGAATTCTACGCAGAGGGCCTCTTGGTTCGAGTCGAGCTGGATCCCGACCAGAATGGGGTCATCGAGATCTGGAGCCGCTACGACCCAGACGGGCGGGCGATCGCGCGGGAGGAGGACACCGATCAAGATGGGCAGGTCGATCGCTGGCTTCAACTCGACCCTGTCACTGGAGTCGCCCTCCGCATTCAGAGCGACACCAGTGGGGATGGCCGACCCGATACGCTTCGAATTTCCGACGCCGAGGGAGCTCCCCTCCGGGTCGAGGAAGACCGTGATACCGATGGCAAGATCGATTACGTAGTTTTCTTCGAGGCCGGTCTTCCGAGCCGATATACCCAGGACACTGACCAAAACGGCACAATGGAGACCGAGGGCAGTCTCGACTCTGACGGGCGGATGAAGGTCGCCACCCGTGACACCAACGGCGACGGGAAGCCGGATTTGAGAACCACGTATGCCGCCCAAGGTTGGCCCGTGAAGGAGGAACGCGACACCCGAGGCGACGGCGCCTACGACGTCGTCACCCTCCTTGAAACCGGCGAGCGCCAGGAACAACGAATCGATACGACCGGCGATGGTGAATTCGACACCCTCCTCGAGTTCGAATCGGATCAACCGGCCCGGCAAAGTCGGGATACCACCGGGGACCATCAATTCGACCAGTGGGTCTTCTACGATGGGCAGCAGCGTCCCTTGAGGGAGGAATTCGACGCAAATCACGACCAAAAAATCGATCTGATCCGCACCTACGACCAAGGCCAGCCTGCCCACGAAAAACTGGACGCTGATTTTGATGGTCAGTTCGAGCAAACCAGTGAATTTGAAGCCGGCGTGCTGATCTTGACCGAAACGGACCGGAATGCGGATGGTCAGGCGGAGATTCGGATCGAATACCGCAAGGGTCGCCGGGCACGACAGCAAGAGGACCGGGATGGCGACGGCCAGTTCGACCTCGTCTCGACTTTTGGAGATCACGAAAAGCCCATTCAGATCGAAGAGGACACGCTCGGCGACGGAAATCTCGACACGGCTCGTTTCTACGAAGACGGAGTCCATGTCCGCACAGAGCAAGACCGCAATGGGGACGGTCGAGTGGACCTCTTTCTTCGGAATGATCCCCGAGGCCGGCTCCTACAGCGGAGCGAGGATCGGGACGGAGACGGGACGCCCGATCTCACCCTCTACTTTGAGGACGGCGTTCCGCGTCGGGTCGAAGAGCGCAATGCGAACCGAGACTGCCTAGAGCTCAGAAGCTGGCTCGACCCCCAAGGTCGGCTGCTCGCCGAAGAGAAAGACTCGACGGGAGACTGCCGTTTTGACACATGGAACTACTACAGGGCAGAAAAGCTTCATCGCCAGGGTCGCGACACTTCGGGCGACGGACGACCAGAAGTACTCTTGACCTTTGACGATTCTGGACAGGTGTTGATTCAAGAGTGGGCGGGAGCGAATGGCCGGCCTCAGCGCAGAGTTTTCCTTGACCCAAAGGGGACCGAACTGCGCCAATGCATTGATAGTCAAAGCACCGGGCGATTGGACCTCGTCGTGTTCCGCAAGGGTTCAGAGATTTCGGAGACTCAACTCGATACCCGTGGCGACGGACGGACGGATCAGCGAGAGATCTATCAGTCCGGGCGACGAATTCGCGTCGATCTGGATACTACGGGAGATGGTGTTCCGGACGTCATCCAGACACTCGATCCCGACGGATCCATTCTCAGACAAGACGAGGACAGCGACGGCGATGGTCTGATCGATCGGCGATTTGAAAACAATTTGCCCATTTCGCTTGAAGATTCCCCGCCGGTCCCGCGCCGCTGGACTCGGCCCGAGTGCGGCCGCTTTGATGTTTTTTGGAAAAACCACTGAACCCAGAACCTTTACCCGCAGGCCGCTTTACCCCCGGGCCCATCCTTGAAAAGAATCCAGAAGGAAAGCCTCCCAGCCCCTCGCCAAATGGGCCACGGAGCGGCATCTTATATTCCAATAGACTCCCCCCTGCCGCCGGATGACCGGCGGAGCCCGCCAGTCGAGGTCAAACCTCGAGGAGCCCCCAACGAGCCTCATGACAACCCCCACTCGCGCGGTACAGCAGTACGGGCAAAGCATCTGGTATGACTTCATCAGCCGTGAGCTGCTGCTTTCCGGAGAACTCCGACGACTCGTCGAGCACGACGGCGTCCGGGGCGTCACTTCCAACCCCGCAATCTTTGAGAAAGCGATCGCGAGTGGACATGACTACGACCCCGCCATTCACACACTGGTGGGTCAAGGCGCCCGGGATCCGAAGGGAATCTTCGAAAGCCTTGCCACGGTCGACGTCCAGCTCGCCTGCGATGTCCTCCGCGGCGTGTACGATGAGAGCGCCGAGGCCGATGGATTCGTAAGCCTTGAAGTGTCTCCCCACTTGGCCCATGACACCGAGGGAACCATCGAAGAAGCGCGCCGGCTTTGGCGGGCGGTGGGCCGCCCCAATCTCATGATCAAGGTTCCGGCCACCCGCGCAGGACTGCCAGCCATCGAGACCCTCATTGGTGAGGGCATTCATGTCAACGCAACCCTTCTCTTCGCCGTCGACTACTACGAGCAAGTCCATAATGCGTATATCGCTGGATTAGAACGATTCGCAGCCGCCGGAGGCGCCTTGGAAAAGGTGTCCAGCGTGGCCAGTTTTTTCGTCAGTCGAATCGACGCACGGATTGAGAAACAGATCGTCGAAGAGCTTTCAGCGGGGGGCGATCCGGACCGGAAAGCCCGACTTGAGGGCTTAATTTTTAAAGTCGCCATCGCGAACGCCGTGGACGCATATGGTCGCTTCCAAGACACTTTGCAAACAGAGCGATGGAAAAAACTAGACGCCCAAGGCGCTCGCCCCCAGAGAGTTCTCTGGGCCAGCACGGGCACGAAGAGCCCCGATCTGCCGCCGACGCTCTATGTTGACAAGTTGATCGGACGAGACACGGTCAATACCGTTCCCGCCGCCACCTTCGAAGCCTTCAAAAGCGAAGGAACAGTCAGCGACGCCCTCAGCGGAGACGAGGGCCAGCGTATTCGAGAGGAAGCCACCGAGATGCTTGCCACAGTCACCGAGCTCGGCCTCTCTCTCGAAGCTGTGACCGACGAACTTCTCGATCAGGGCTGCCAGCTTTTTTGTGATGCCTTCGATCAGTTACTGGAAGCTGTCGCCAAAAAGCGCGACGAGCTGACGGAACCCCAGTGAGCACCGCCCCCCCTACGGCCAGTGCGAGGGCCGCACTGGACTTCGTAGAATCCGGTCAGGTGCTGGGACTCGGCACGGGCCGGGCGGCGGAGGCGTTCGTGCGCGCCCTCGCCGAGCGGGTGGCGCGCGGGCTCTCAATTCAGGGCGTCCCCACCTCTGAACGAACGGCTCAGCTGGCTGCCAGCCTAGGCATTCCGCTTTTGACTCTGGAAGAGGCTGGCCGCCTAGACGTCACGTTTGATGGGGCCGATGAAGTTGATCCGCGACTCGATCTCATCAAAGGCTATGGCGCAGCCATGGTCCGAGAGAAAGTCGTGGCGGCCTCTTCTGACCGACTCATCATATTGGTTGGGGAGGAGAAGCTCGTCGATCATCTTGGTCAGCGGGGACGGTTGCCCGTCGAAGTCATTCCGTTCGGTGAAGCCCTCGCCCGAGAGCGACTCCACCAGCTAGGATTCAAGGCCGAACTGCGACCAGATGCTGAGGGCCAGCCTCTTGTCACCGACAACGGCAATCACGTACTGGATTGCCAAGTCAGCGCCCTCAAACGACCCGGGGAGATCGATCGGACGATCACACTGATCCCCGGCGTCCTGGATACGGGACTTTTCGTGGACCTAGCCGACGCTGTGATTGTCCAAAGAGGCGCGGAGGTTGAGGTCCGGCGCCGAAACGCGGCCTAAACCACCCCGCCCCGATGATCGAATTAGCCTCTCTTGGGGCCACCATTTTCACCGGGCCATCTCGACCCACCGATGGTGTCCGCGTGGGGCCAGAAAGCATCAGCATCCAACTTGCCTACGAGGCTAATGTCGCGTCCCTTGAATTCGGGCCACCAGAGATGTACATCCGGCGTCTCCGCGACCGGAAGGCACTGGGCCACCGGATCCCACGGGCTCTCAGTCAGCTTGAGCGTTCCGTCGACTTTGAGCTTGTAGGCGGTGCCATAGCTGCTGTGGACACGAACCACGTGGGGCGGAAAGTCGTACGTCGGCTGAGCATGTCCCATCCCCGCTCCGCGGGAGACCTTGATCCACCATTCGTCCTCAACATGATCCGGAACGTTCTCCACAACGTCAGTGGCCTGTCCCTCATATTCAAGGAATGTGTATCCCGCGTGCGAGCATCGGGCATACACTTTATTCAGCATCCGATAAAAAGTCGTATCGCATTCATACTTGGGCTGACCATTCATCTCTTGGCTTACGTAAATCGCCGCCTCCTGGTCGATTCCATAGCCGAGGGTGTAGAGGCCGGGCTCCCCCTTATAATCAGCCTCGACCGCGACGACGACGCCATACTCCGGTTCTTCATGAACCGGAAAGTTGTAAACCGTCAGATGAACATGGGACTCAGATCCCCTCTCGATACCCGGCGGAAGCAGGGCTTCGATGTTTTGAGGATCGGTGCGATAGATAATCTTCAACATCGGCCAATTAAGAATGTCGCCGGGGGGCATCATCGGAACGTTCGGGGCGGATTCGGTCATCAGGGCGTCCTCTCGTTGTCGGGTCCCATCCATTCAGCGAAGGAGACCCTGCCAGTCTAGTCGAGGTGAACCGATTCGCCGCTCGGGCCGAATGGCTATTTTTGCGGCGGGACTGATGATTCTGAATCGTACGGTCAAACGCATTCGAAGAACAGGCGCCAAAGTGTTGTCTTTGTGAAACTGTTTGGAGGGGACCGACTCGAAAGCCTTCGGGTCGCGTGTCTCGAGGAGAGTGAAAAGTGGACGCCCTGATCAGCGCATTGGAAGCCTTTCGTGCCCACGACCCTCAACCCGCGCTGCTGCTCAGCCTCGGGGTGATCGCAGGCAGCACTGTTCTGCTGGACTTTTTTCGTGCGGGTCTCATGAGACTGCTGCGTCCCCAGAAGTCCGTCCCCATCCCCATGCCGCGGGCCATCTTCCTCAGCATTGCAAGACCGCTTCAAGTTTTGATTTATATCTTGGGGGCTTGGGCGGCGGGCTCAATCTTGCTCAACGAGCTGCCGGCGCGGTTTCAGGCAACGCCCCTCCCCCACCGCTCCGCCGCCATCGCAGTGCTGATCACTGTGACCTGGGGCCTGAATCGGATTTCGGGTGAAGTGCGTAATGTCATTAAGCGCGAGCGGGCCCGAACAGATGGCGGCTACGACGACTTCAGTGCCATCGAAGCCCTGCATGTGGGCTCTCTGGCAATCCTCTACCTCGTCTCAGGACTGATTCTTTTGGGCGTCCTGGGTGTCCCCCCGTCGGCGCTCGCCGGCCTCGGTGTCGCTGGCGGCCTGGGCGCCTACGCGCTGACCATGGCCAATCAAATCCTGATCTCGAATATTTTCGCCGGATTGGTTCTGTACTTTGATCGACCATTTGGGCCTGGGGATTGGATTATCACGGAGCATGGGGCCCTCGAAGGAACCGTCGTTCGGATCGGACTTCGACTGACCGTCATCACGGGTTTTGATCAACGTCCCATTTACGTGCCCAACTCCATCTTCAATTCGACCCCCACCGTCAACGCATCGCGCATGAATAATCGGCGCATCAAGCAATTTGTCGGTGTTCGTTACGCTGACTTTGACAAGGTTGAATCCATCATGGCGAAAATCCGACAATATCTCGCCGATCATTCGGGCATCGACTCGAACCGAACCACCTTGGTCAACTTAGTGAATGGAAACACCAATATGGGTTCGAGTATCGAAGGCTGCTTTGGGAGTTCATCCATTAATTTTCAAATTTACGCCTTTACCAAGGTGACTAATTGGGTTCGCTTCCAGAACGTACAAGACGAAATTATGCTCAAGATTGGGCAAATCATTCTTGATGAAGGCGCCGAAATCGCGTTCCCCACCACAACACTCGATGTCGCCGCCCAATCGGAAACAATCCGCCCGAACGCCGCCCCAAGCGGCCGGACTCAATCGCCCTCTGGAGCGTGAACCCAGGCACCCACCACCGGGAACGCTCGTTCCGGTGGCGAAATTGGCCACCTTTCGCCACGCGCCCGCCGGCCAACCCGTTGCCCCACCGCGCGCTCAGGTCCCCCCGGCAGCGTCTCGATACCGCTGAGGACGGCGTCAGCGGGCGCGTGAACGCAAGTTCACACTCAAGTCGCCGGCATCTGATTTGCAAAAGAGTTGGGGCACCAATCCCCCTAACCTGCAATCGGAGATCGAAGCATGCATTCCATTCGTTCACTGCTTTGGATCGGTGACGGAACTGTTCTCGCCCGCTGTGGTGTAGATCGAGCGCCCAACCTTGAAGTCACGTGGGTTCAAAGCGTCGACGAGGCCTACACCTTGCCGGCGTCGGCCTTCGACGTAATCGTCCTTGAGGGGCAGAAAGCAGCGCCGCTCAAAATGGCCTTGCGGCGACTTCGGCAACGCCCCCACTGTCCGCCTGCCATTCTTTGCCTGTGTGCCCCTGCCATCGAAGAACTTCGCGCACTGGCGCAATCGGGTCACTATGAAGTGCTTTGCTCTGATCCTCAATCCAAGCAAGAAGAGACCCCCAGCTTAAGCGAGGAACTCCTCGCGAGAATCGAGAGACTCATTGAACCTCACCCAGCAAAGATTGGCAGACAGCAAGTCATCGATGCCACCCAGGCAGTCGCCCAGCCCTCCACCGCACGCGATCAACCGATTGGGTCAAGCCTTCCGATGCGAGGCGTGCTCGATCTCGCGGATCGCGCAGCAGGCACATCGGCAACAGTCTTGATTCAAGGCGAGACCGGGACGGGCAAAGAATTGATCGCCCGAAGGATTCACCATCGCAGCCCCAGATCGCGGCATCCCTTTGTCGCCGTCAACTGCGCAGCCTTTTCAGAAACCCTTCTCGAAAGCGAATTGTTCGGCCATCGCAAAGGCGCCTTCACCGGCGCAGATCGAGACAAACCCGGTCTGTTCGAAAGAGCGCATCATGGCAGTCTCTTTCTAGACGAGGTGGGCGAGACCAGCCCGGCCCTGCAGGCCAAGCTGCTTCGCGTCCTCCAGGAACGTGAGCTATTGCCGGTCGGCGGAACGCGGCCTCAGAGCATCGATGTCCGGGTCATTGCAGCAACGAACCGACCCCTCCACGAGGAAGTGGAACGCAAACGTTTCAGGCAAGACTTGTTCTACCGCCTCGCGGTCTTTCCCATCCTCATCCCCCCACTGCGCGAGCGTCTCGATGACGTTTTGCCCTTGGCACGACACTTCATCCGGAAGATCGGCCCCGGAGAGGGCAAGGCGGGATGCAGGCTGTCCCAAGCTTCGGAACGTCTCTTGCTCACTCATACGTGGCCTGGAAACGTCCGCGAGCTCGAAAACGAAATTCAAAGGGCGCTGGCTCTCGCCGAGCCCGATGAAGTCATCTCGCCCCGGCTCCTCTCCCAACGGCTACTGGGCATTCTCGAAGCGGTCGAGGAAGCGGGAGTGGGAGGCGAGACCCTCCGAGAGAGTGTCGACCGTGTAGAGGCCTGGCTGATCCGCAGGGCCCTTGATCTGAATGATGGTCGTAAAGCTCGAACCGCGAGGCGGCTGGGCATCACCCGCGAGGGCCTGTATAAAAAAATGAAGCGCCTTGGCATCGAATGAGGTCAGCAAGACTCCAGTCGCGTCGGAGTCGGGTCAGTCTGACAGAGTGCATTCAAGCAGAAAGGCCGGATTTCACCGTCGAAATCGACGTTGAGCCCATCACCACGGGCCGGCCTCCTCCGGGGCCCCAAAGGAGGTTCTCGCGAATCATGAGCCTGCGATATAACTTGATAAGCAGCTTTCAATCCGCTGCCTCCCCCATTACTTAAAGCCAATGGCGGACCGACAGGCCAAGCCAAGGAATTACGCACGGACAAGCGACTCGCCCGTCTCCCAGTCACCCGCTTCCCGACACGTCATGAAGCCGTTTTGGGGTCCAACGGGCACATAAACAGGAACCGAAACATGACAACGCAAGCGCACGCAGTGGCCCTCATCACCGGCGCGGGTTCGGGCATTGGCCGGGCCCTCACCCTTCTTCTCGCGGAACGCGGTGTGACCGTCGTG
>NHEP01000146.1 GCA_002171515.1 bacterium TMED88
ATCGGACGCGAACTCTTCATCAGAGCGTGGTCACGGGAAAACGCAGCCCCGAGTTCTAAGCAGCGGGTCCCCAACCGGTAGCGATCCGTCTCCCCATTTTGCTCGATGTATCCAGCCTGCTCCAATGTCGCGAGTAACCGAAAGACGTTGTTTTTGTGCAGATTCAACCGACGAGAGAGTTCGCTGACGCCCAACTCCGAGTCGGCATAGAACGCTTCCAACATCCGCAACGCATTGCTGACCGTCTGGATCGAATACTCGCTTTTCGGCTTGGACAAGGACGCTTCCTCACATCGCTCAACTCATCCCTCACGGACGATTTGCGAATTGGATTTTTTTGGGGGGGGGCTCTGTCGCCGGCATCCAGCGACGCGGCGGCTTGAACGGTCTGATGTTGAAAGATTTGGGCGTCGCCGTTCAGGCTCGCAGGGCCGATGTCCAGCCACCGATACGGACGGGCCCTGCGCAGCAGCAGGGCTCGAGCTTTCGGGGGGGTCGAGGCGGTTTGCCGTCTCGGTTCTGGGGGACCAATGCTTGCGTGAAACCAGCTTGATGCATCGGGCCAAGGAACACCGGCAGACCGTCGGCGAGACCCGTAGAACACTGCCTTTTTACCGTAGCTCGCGGAGAACTGTCAACGTCTTCTCGACATCGGAAGAACGATAAATCCCTGTTTACACGAGTGTGTGTATTGACTTCTTCCGGCAGCTCCCTGCTGTCGAAAAGCTTTTCCGACTCGCGAACAAAATGTTTTTTTTTAACCCTTGGCGGCGAGGGCCGCCGCTTTCCCGGAGGACTGAACGCCCGTTGATTTATTCATCGTCGCCGCGAGGGGGACCGGCGCGGGAGGCGCCTTCCAAGGACAACAATTCGAGGATGAGGGCCGCCACCCCCACCAAGATCCCGAGGTCCGCGACGTTGAAGTCAGGCCAAGTCCCGCTCCCCCCAAAGTCGAGACGCAGGTAGTCGACCACTTCACCCCGGGTCAGGCGATCTACGAGATTGCCTAGAGTCCCCCCAAGGATCAAACCCAAGGCAATCCCGTTGAATCGCTCCCCGGGGGCCATGCCGCGGTAGAAGATCCAAATGGCGACACAAGCGAAGCTCGCCACCGCCACGAATGCACCCAGACGCCAGGCCCAGGGCCAATCCATCAACAGGCCAAACGCGCCGCCTGGGTTGCGCGCATGGGTCACCGAAAACAGCGGCTCCAGCCCGCCGAACAAAGCCTGCTGACTGCCCGGAACCACGTGGCCCACAACCCAAAGCTTGCACGCCTGGTCGAGAAGGAAGAGGCTTCCGAAGGCAATCCAGAAAAACTTGAATTTAGGTGTCACCCGCCCGTCCCCCTGACCGAAGAAGCAGCGGAGCGGGGGCCCCGTCTACGCCGCGGACCTTCTCAGCGCAGCTCAGAAGCGCTGAGTACTCCGTCTCCCCAAACCTCCGGCGCCAAATCCCCCGCCGTTTCATAATAAAGCTGGGCCTCCTCGTTGCTTCCTCCAGCACGAAGCGCTTCCGCGCGCAGACCGATGAGGTGGACGCCCACCTCAGGTCGGCGCAGGCCCTCGGATTCAAAGAGCGCCGCAGCCTGCTCGATGAAATCCAACGCGTCCTCAGCCTCACCGAGCGCCAAGTCGTGCCGGGCCATGGCGAGGTACGCATAGGGGTTGGTCGGATCCACTTGCAGCGCCCGCTCATAGCTCCCGCGCGCTCTCTGTGGACGACCCGCCTCATCTTCCTCCAAGCCCTGAACCACGAGACGAATCGAAGCCCGTCGCGCGGGGTCACCTTGACCTAGAGCCTGAGAAATTCGAATGGGCTCAACTGTCTGAGGAGGCGCCAGCTGGGGAGTTCCACAGGCTGCAATGCCGGCCAAGACTAGGACCAACACGGGGCCCTTGCATGACGCGGCGATTCTCCACCGCATCATCCCTTCTTTAGACATCGCTCGTCCGCCCCCGTTCGCTAGTCAGCTCCGAACCACCTTCGAAGGGTACGCCGAAAGCCACTTTCGGACCCACCGCGTTCCTTCGAGGGAGGGCAGGTCGCGACGGGTTGGGTGCCCTCGAGAAACAGCTCCGGTTTCCGCGCCGGACAACCGGACAGGGCCAGAGCCCCGCTGGTTGGGTCCACGTCCACGCGAACGATTCCCCGGGGTTGCGCGAAGCGACCGCGAACCTCTGTCCCCACCGCTTGTTTGAGAAAGTCGGCCCAGATCGGCAGAGCGCCGCGAGAACTCGGCATCCCCACAGGGCCCGGTTCGTCGTAGCCCACCCACACGACGGCAACGAGCTCCGGGGTGAAGCCCACAAACCACAGGTCAAACTCATCGTCGGTGGTGCCTGTTTTTGCGGCGATCGGGCCCTTCAGGCCCGCGGAGCGAATACGCCGAGCCGTGCCGCGATCCACGACGCCCTCCAGCAAGGACACACCCAAATAGGCCGTAGCGGGATCGAGCACCGCCACCGAGGCGTCCAAGGGACGGCTCTCTTGGGCCATCCCGTTGATTTCGACCACATCGACAAACATGCGGGGCGTCGGGCGGCGGCCTCCATTGGCTAAAGTCGCATAGGCACGAGCCAATTCCAGAGGCGAAATTTCTGCAGTGCCCAAAGCCAAACTGGGCACGGCGGGAAGGGGGCTGCGAATCCCCAAACGTCGAGCCAACTCGACGACGCGCGTCATGCCCACCTGCTCGCCCAGACGCGCCGCAGGGACATTCAATGAGCGCTCCAAAGCCTCGCGTACGGAAACCGGACCCCGAAAAATGTGGTCGTAGTTTTCCGGGCGCCAAATTTGATCGTCTCCGGGCACCTCCACCTCAAACGGCTCGTCCTCAATGAAACTCGCCAGGGTGACCGCCGGACCCGTTCGACGGTCGAGGGCGGCGACATACACAAAGGGCTTGAAGACACTGCCCACCTGGCGGCGGGCCTGAGTGCAGCGGTTGAACTGCGACTGCCCGTAATCCCGTCCGCCCACCAGCGCGAGGACTTCGCCGGTCTGAGGCCGGAGAGCGATCAAGCACCCCTGAAGAGAACCTTGAGGCTTCGACGAATCTGAAACGCTGGCCTCGATGCGTTCGAGGCCCTGCCGAAGGGCCCGAGCAGCCGCGCGCTGTAAGCGGGGATCGAGGGTGGAATAAATCCGCAAGCCCTCGGAGGTCAGCACCTCACCGGCATACACCTCGGGAAGCTGCTGGCTCAGCGCATCGAGGAAGTAACGTACTTCGCCGGTTTCCGTTTGGATCGTCGCCAGCCGCAGCGGCTCAGCGACTGCGGCCTGATAGGATCGGTTTGAAATACGGCCTTGGTCCCGCATCAGACCGAGAACGAGGTCCCGCCGGGCCACCGCCCGCTCCGGACGGCGATGGGGAGAGATGCCATTGGGGCTCTGAATGATGGCCGCAATCAAAGCCGCCTCGGCGACGGTCAGGTCGGCGGCAGATTTACCGAAATAAAGGCGAGACGCCTCGCCCACCCCATGCACTGCCGTCGCGCCCCTTTGGCCAAGGTAGATCTCATTCAGGTAAGCCTGAAGGATCTCGGGCTTGCTGAATCGGGCCTCGACGATCAGGGCCATGCAGGCTTCCTGGAGCTTTCGAGAAAAAGTCCGCTCGGGGGTCAGAAAAAAGTTCTTCACCAACTGCTGGGTCAGGGTGCTGGCACCCTGAGTGATTCGACCCGCTCGAAGATTGGCCCAAACAGCCCCCAACACCCGGCGCAGATCGACTCCGTGATGTGCGGTAAAGCGCTGGTCCTCAACGGCAAAGATGGCGTCGACGAGGTGAGGGGGAACCTCTTCGATCTCGACCAAATCTCGTTGCTCGCGGTCCCGACCCAGGAATGCGCTGACTGGCTCGGGCTCGAGAACGACCACGTCCATCAGCTGGCCGCTTTGCGCGTCCAGGATGCCCACCACCTGGCCCTGGGCGAGTTCGAAGATGAGTTCACGCGCCGGTTCAGGCCGCGCCGGGTGGTCAAAGGACCGCAGATGAACCCGCAGACGGCCCGGAGACCAGACGTACCGACCCGGTTCGATAGCGCCCCCTTCGGGTTGCTCCCGATAGCCGAGGCGGAGCAACCAATCCGCCAACTCAAGCCGTTGCCAATCCGCCCCCGGATAAACGATCAGGGGCGCCGAAAACACTCGAGACGGCACCGCGAAGGTCCGGCCTTCGAAACGCTCCACCACAACTTGGTCAAGCTCAAGCACCCAGCGGGAGACGAACAGGCCCCCCAGGAAAGAAACCAGAAGAAGGGTGAGACCGGCGACTCGCTTCCAGCCCGTCCATCGGCCCCCAACCGCCCGCTGGCTCCTCGCCCGGGCCGCGCTCTTCTTTCGGCGCGTCGGGCCGGAGCTGCGGGCCGCCTTACGGCGTGCGGCGGCCTTCTTCTTTTTTACCAAGGCATGCTCCGGTCAGGTTCGATTACGACGTAGCCAGCCACCCCGTGGTTCACCTGAAAGCCTGCCCCCGCTGCGAGCCAAGCCACGCTGCGGGGAGCCGGGAGGCTGATTCGGACCCCACGGTAGCCAAGAGCGGCCGCCCATTGTAAAACCCAAGGCAAACCGCGAGATTAGGGGCCATGACACAGTCCGAGGATCAAAAAGGCGCCAGCGGCAAACTCTGGGGCGGTCGCTTTAGCGCCCAAACCAATCCCACCGTGGAGCGGTTCAGCGCGTCGGTTCACTTCGACCGAGCCTTGGCGCGGTACGACATTCGCGGCTCGATTGCCCATGCCCGCATGTTGGGTGCCCAGAACCTGATTCCCGCGGCCGACGTGGACAGCCTAGTTGGCGGATTAGAGGCAGTCGCCCAGGAGATCGAAGAGGGATCCTTTTCCTTTGATCCGGCCCTTGAAGACATCCACATGAATATCGAAGCCCGGCTTCGAGAGCGCATCGGGCCCGTTGCGGGTCGACTTCATACCGGCCGGTCCCGAAATGATCAGGTCGCCACCGACCTCGCCCTCTACTTGCGGGACGCTTGCCTCAGTGCCCGACAGGGCATCCTCGATCTGCGACAGGTCTTGGCCGAACGGGCCGCCGAACACATCGACACGGTGCTGCCTGGCTACACCCATCTTCAAAGAGCCCAGCCGGTGCGACTGGCTCACCACTGGCTGGCCTTTATCGAAGTCCTGGGACGCGACGCCGAACGGTTTGCGGATGCTTCAACTCGCCTCGTGGCCTGTCCGCTCGGCTCAGGTGCGATAGCGGGCTCCACTTTGCCCCTCGATCGCGCCGCCACCGCGCATGCGCTGGGTTTCGAACGGCCCACCCGCAACAGTATGGATACGGTGTCCTCCCGAGATGTGGCTGTGGAGATCATGTCTGCGGCGGCGATCTGCATGATCAACCTCTCTCGACTCTCGGAAGAACTGGTGATCTGGTCGAGTACCGAATTCGGGTTCGTCGAACTCGCCGACGCGTATTCGACGGGCTCGAGCCTGATGCCGCAGAAAAAAAATCCAGATGTCCCGGAGTTGGTTCGAGGAAAGTCAGGCCGCTCTATCGGAAACTTGGTGTCTCTCATGACGACCCTCAAGGGACTCCCCCTGACCTACAACCGCGACATGCAGGAGGACAAGGAGCCGCTCTTCGATTCGATGGCGACCCTCGCTGATTCCCTCGAAGTCATGGCGGGCACCGTCGCGACCCTTCAGGTGAACACCGCCCAAATGGCGCTGGCCGCCGCCGATCCGATGCTCTTGGCCACGGACCTCGCGGAGGTGCTGGTGGTCGAAGGCGTGCCCTTCCGCGAAGCCCACGAGGCGGTCGGGCAAATCGTCGCCCATTGCGTTGGCGGGGGACACGATTTGGGCACCCTCGACCACGCAACCTTGCGGGGATTTCACGAAGCTTTTCCAGCCGGCGCCCCGGAACTGCTCGATATCGAGCGCAGCTTCGAGGCCCGGAGCCTCATCGGCGGCACCGCGAAGCGCAGCGTCCTGTCAGCCCTCGACGAAATCCGGCAGGCCCTCGACAGCGAAGCCCAGGCCCTTGAATCGGCCTCTCGGGAAGACCGATGAGGATCCTGCGACAGGCCGTAACCGTCGCGGGCGCTCTGCTGATGATCGGGGCGCTCGGCGTGGTGGCCTGTGGGCGCTACGGTCCGCCGGTCCGAGAAAAGAAACCCGCCCCCCCTGCAGAAGAAACAGCGCCTCCTTCGACACCCTCGCCCAGCTTGGACCCCAGCTCATGACTGCCGAAACAAACCAACGCTTTCAGCCCGGCCGCGCCGACGGCCTCCATCTTGGCTTCACCAAAATGCATGGGGCGGGCAACGACTTTGTTGTGCTCGATGGATTGCGCGACGCGCTCCCCAAAGACCTCAGCGTTTTTTCCCAGCGCATTGCCCATCGGCAGTTCGGCATCGGGTGCGATCAAATTCTCGTCGTGCGGTCGAGTCAGCGCGCAGACTTCCGCATGGAAATTTTCAACCCCGACGGCTCACAGGTCGAAATGTGCGCCAATGGGATTCGCGCCTTCTACAAGTATCTCCGGGACCACGGTCATACGGATCAAGATGAGATCGGAGTCGAAACACTCTCCGGTGTTGTCCGACCGCGCTGGGCGGGGATTGATCAAGTCACCGTTGATATGGCCCAACCTATTCTCACCCCCAGCGAGATTCCGACGACCTTGGTCCAGGGCGACGGTCCGGTGCTGGATGTCCCGATCGAAATCCCCGGGGACCTTCTTGGCAATGAGACGAACCCTATTTACGTCTCCTCGGTCTCAATGGGCAATCCCCATGCGGTCATCGAAGTGCCCGATGTCGAGACGGCCCCCGTCGAAGCCCTGGGGTCGTTCATCGAGCATCACCCGGCTTTCCCCAACCGGGTCAATGTTGAATTCATTGCCATCGAATCCCGCCAGCGCATTCGGCAGCGAACCTGGGAGCGCGGCACCGGCGAAACCCTCGCCTGCGGAAGTGGCGCCTGCGCGGTGGCGGTGAGCGCGATGCTGCGCGGCGCTGTGGATCGTCAAGTGACCGTCGCACTGCGGGGCGGTGAGCTTTCGATTGAATGGGCTGACGACAATGCCCACGTGTATATGACCGGGCCCGCCACAGAAGTCTACGTCGGCCACATTCCGTTGCGCGACGACGAGCCCCTGGAGGCCTAGCGATGTTCGAGGGCATACTCACCGCCTTGGTGACCCCCTTTCGAAACGGGGAGGTCGACGAAGAAGCGCTTCGTGCCTTGGTGGAAAGACAAGTAAAGGCCGGTGTGGATGGTGTGGTCCCCTGCGGATCCACCGGGGAGTCCGCCACCCTTTCTCATACAGAGCACCGCCGAGTCGTCGAGCAAGTCGTGAAGGCCGCCGCGGGCCGCATCGCGGTCGTGGCCGGCACCGGCTCGAATTCAACTCTGGAAGCCATCGAACTCACTCAACACGCCCGAGACGCCGGAGCCGATGGCGCGCTGCTGCTCTCTCCCTACTACAACAAGCCCACCCAAGAGGGGATCTATCGCCACTATGCGGCGGTCGCCGAGGCAACCTCGTTTCCCCTGGTGATCTACAACATCCCAGGCCGAACGGCTTCGAACATCACTCCCGAGACCCTTGGCCGACTCGCCGAGATCGACTGCATCGTCGGCGTGAAAGAATCTTCTGGCGACCTCGACCAAGTCGCCCACGCCGTCGCCCTCTGCCCAGATGACTTCGCCGTCCTCTCAGGGGACGACGCCTTGACTCTGCCCCTGCTTTCGGTGGGCGGGAAAGGCGTCATCTCGACCACCGCCAATGTGGTGCCGGAGAAGATGGGCGACCTTGTGCGCGCCTGGCAGGCCGGAAAACCCAGCGAGGCCCGGGCGGTGCACTTCCAACTCCTCCCGCTATTTGACCTGCTCTTTTGCGAAACCAATCCGATTCCCGTCAAGGCGGCTCTTGAAATGATGGGCTCTTTGAGCGGAGAAATTCGCTTGCCTCTGACCTCTCTCACCGAGGCGCATCGAGGGCCACTGCGCGATGCCCTTCAAGCCGTGGGGTGCTTGTCATGAGTGGCCGCGTGATGGTCGTGGGGGCCTGCGGGCGGATGGGCGAGCAGGTTCGCCATGGGGTGCAACAACATCCCGATCTGACCTTATCCGCCGCCCTTGAAGCGCCTGGGCATCCCCGCCTCGGGGAGCTTTTGGAAGAAGGCGTGGTGCTGGAAGACGACCCGGTCGCCGCCCTTCAACGGGCCGACGTGGCCATCGACTTCACGGTGCCCTCCGCCACCCTGGAGAATCTCGAACAGGCTGCCGAAGCTGGGGTCGCCTACGTGACGGGGACAACGGGCTTCACCCCAGATCAATTCGCCCAAATCGCAGCCTGCGCCGAGCGCATTCCGGTTGTTCACGCGCCGAACTTTTCGCTCTCGGTCAATGTCCTCGGCCACTTGGCCCGGGAGGCAGCCCGGCTCCTCGGCGAGGGGTTCGATGCCGAGCTCTTCGAAATTCATCATGCGGCCAAGCGCGATGCCCCGAGTGGCACAGCCCTCTTTCTGGCGGAGTCCGTCGCCGAGGGACAAGGGCGACCCCTCAGCGATCGCTTGGTCCTTGAGCGAGCCGGAGAGATCGGCGCCCGACCCGAGGGCAGCATCGGGATCCAGACGCTCCGGGGTGGCGACAATCCCGGCGAGCACACCGTTTACTTGGTCGGCCAGGGAGAGCGCCTAGAACTCACCCACCGCTCGGCCACCCGCGACCATTTTGCCCAAGGCGCCGTGCGCTGCGCGGCCTGGCTGATCGGACGACCCGCTGGTCTGCACCCAATCGAAACCATCTACGGCCTTTCGGCTTAAGTCGCCAAGCAAAAAATCGGGGCCTGGAGTGAACCCCAGGCCCCGAAATTTCAATTCCGTCCGATCGATTCGAACGGTCTGTTTTGCAACCCGACTTAAACGCCGGCTTCCTTCGTGGTCTTCACGATGGCGGCGGCCACCTTGTAGGGGTCCGCGTTGGAGGCCGGGCGACGATCTTCGAGTCGGCCCTTCCAACCATCTTCCACGGTGCCGATCGGAATTCGGATGGAAGCGCCGCGATCCGACACCCCATAGCTGAACTGATCGATCGACTGGGTCTCATGGGCTCCGGTCAGGCGCTTGTCGTTGTCGGCGCCGTACACGGCTATGTGACGCTCGATGTTCTTCCCGAACTGCTCACAGATCTTGCTGAAGATGTCTTCTTTGCCAGCTTCACGCATCGGGCCGTTGCTGAAATTCGCGTGCATGCCCGAGCCGTTCCAATCGGTCGCGCCGAGGGGCTTCGGGTGCCACTCGATGGCAAGGCCATAATCCTCGGCGATGCGCTCGAGCAGGTAACGAGCCAACCAAGTTTCGTCACCGGCGCGCGCGGCGCCCTTGGCGAAGACCTGGAATTCCCACTGCCCGGCGGCCACTTCGGCGTTGATACCTTCGACGTTGATGCCCGCCTCAAGGCAGGTATCGAGATGCTCCTCGACAATTTCTCGCCCGTAGGCATTGTTGCCCCCGACAGAGCAGTAGTAGGGGCCCTGGGGTCGGGGAAAGCCCGCTTTGGGGAAGCCCGGCGGTCGATCGGTTTCGGGATTCCACAGGAAGTACTCCTGCTCGAAACCAAACCAGAAATCGTCGTCGTCATCCTCGATGGTGGCTCGGCCGTTGGACTCATGAGGCGTTCCATCGGCGTTGAGGACTTCGGTCATGACGAGGAAAGCGCTGCTGCGGCCCGGATCGGGAAAGATCGCGACCGGCTTCAGCAGGCAGTCTGAGTCGCTGCCGTCGGCTTGTTCGGTCGAGCTGCCGTCGAACGACCACATCGGGGCGTCCTCCAGCTTGCCCGAAAAGTCTTCGACAACCTGAGTTTTACTGCGCAGGCTCTGGGTGGGCTTATAACCATCGAGCCAGATGTACTCGAGCTTGTGCTTCATGGTCTTCCTATCGCTCCTGTGGGGGATTCAAAGATGGGGAGGTTTTTGAGAACCATTCATCTTATTGGGTTGACGAACTGCGACTAAACCGAAGTTGAGAGGGCGGTTAAACCGCTTCCGGTCCACGCTCTCCGGTTCGGATACGAATGACTTCTTCAAGCGGGGTGACAAAAATCTTGCCGTCACCGATGCGTTCGGTGCGGGCCGCGCTGGCCACCGCGTCAAGGACTGCCTCCACCTGGTCCTCCGAGACGACGACTTCGAGTTTGATCTTGGGCAAAAAGTCGACCACGTACTCGGCGCCTCGGTAAAGTTCGGTGTGGCCCTTTTGCCGCCCGAAGCCCTTGACCTCTGAAACCGTCATCCCCTGCACGCCGATCTTTTGGAGGGACTCTTTAACCTCGTCGAGCTTGAAGGGCTTGATGATCGCTTCAATCTTCTTCATCGATCCTGATTTCTTCCCAAGAGACCAAGTGGGCGGGGTGCGGTCCCGCTTCTTTCGGCCCTGATCGACTCCGCGTGGAGTGCTGGGTCTGTGTGCATCGCCCTGTGCGACGCGGCCCCGACGCCCCCTGTCCCTGCAGAGCGTCGCGGCTTCAGCCTCTGAGTGGTGCAGGAATCGCGCCAGACTAGCCCGCTTGGCCCGCAAGGAATAGGCGGCGCCAGGCTCGATCTCAGCAATTTTTTCCGACCGTGATCGGCCCAAGCGTGCCAACGAATGCACACTTTGTAGGCAGACCTGCCCATCAATGGGGCAGGTCGCGGGGGGAGGAGCGCGGGAAGCCCGCCGTCCAAACCCCTAGGCGGTGATCAGATGCCCCCCGAACTCACCCTGTGCGAAGCCCTGCCCAATTTTGGGCCATGGCGATCTGGCACGCTTCGTGCTCTCTCGAAGGGTGGATTCGGTGATTTGAATGGACTTCCCATCCGTCCGAGAACGCGGCGACCGGGCTGCGGACGGAGTGGAGCCGGCTGAACCGAATCCGAGGACCCACGCAGCCCGGACCCGAGAACGGATCAGAACCTTGACGAACCCCGCCCAATCCTTTGAAAGTCCCGACATTGAACCCGCGGGGAGCCAGGAAAATCCGCCGGCCACGGTGGAGGATTTCCAACGCTTCCTCCGCCACACCCAGGACTTGGCCGAAGGGGGCCAAGACCTGACCAGCTTGCGGGCATGGCTTGACTTGGCCGAGGCCTGGCGAATTACCCAGGCCCTGCGCGACTGCAATGGCAACCGATCCGCGGCGGCCCGGCTGCTCGGCATTGGCCGACGCACCCTCTACGCCAAAATGGACAAGCTCGGCATCGAGCCGAGCTGGCGCATTTAGTTCCCCACACCCTCAACCCTTCCCCGCCGAGAGAACCACCACCCGGCCCCCGCCCCCCGGCGGCGGGCCCCAAAAAACAAGGGCGCATCCCCGCAATGGGTGATGCGCCCTTTGTTTTGGCGAAGCGAAGCCTGGCTCCGCGCCCCAACGGCCTCCGGGTGCAGAGGGTGCGCCCCAAGGCGCACCCCCCTTACCCAGGGACATGGGTTCCCGCGTTAGAACTCGTACAGGAGCTGCGCGAGCGCAACCACCTGGTCATTGCGCAGAGGGCTGCCCGCACCTCGGACAGCGAAGACTGCTACGTCGTCGTGGTCCCAGCGAACTTCCGCCTTAAGAGTCAGCCCATCCGTGAGTTGGTGATCCACGGTGCCAGTCAAGGTAATCAAGTCTCCCGCCTGTAGGCCACTCGCAGCATCACGTCGGATACCATCCGGGTCCGCAATGTATTCGAACCGCGCCGCG